>NZ_WQGE01000012.1:0-79914 GCF_013034525.1 Ruegeria sp. HKCCA5929 | reverse complement strand
CAATCCAGAGCGCCATCGAAAACGCCCCACCCCACGTGCCGAAATGCAGCATGTTCATCAGGTCTTTCCACTTCGCCAACCCGCCCAAACCGTCCGGCGTCAGAACCCCTAGAACCTCGAGCGTTGCAGGGTCCAGTACAACGGAACTCATGCCACGAAATTCTGCAATCCCTTCTACATGCCCGATAAAGACAAGGCTGTCGGCTTTGCTGCCGGGTATAAGCATCACAACTGGATCAAAACCGGGCAGGGCCGCATGGGCGCGGGCTTCGGCAGTGTCGATCATCTGTGATCCAAAGCCTGACGGCAGAGCGGAATCGCGCGGGGACGAGGGAGGAAACTCTGGTGTTGTGCCGTTCATTCCCAATCCGCCCAGCATGAAATAAAAGCTGGTCACTGCGATCAGGATGACAACCGGTGCGGACCAGACAGCGGTCAGCCGATGAGCGCTGCCAGTCCATGATCGCAATCCGTTCGAGCGATTGGGCCACCGGAAAAATCCTTTCCAGAACCGTCGATATGTCACAAGCCCGCTGATGATCTGCCCCAGCAGTAGAACCGATGTGGCCGAAATCAGGACGAACAGGATTCGTTTCTCGGTCAGAAGCGTATCGTGCAGATCCCGCAGGATGTTCCGAAACCCTAGGTTGCGTGTTTCTTCGACAACATCTCCGGTGACTGGATCTGTCCAGAATGTTACCGCCTCTCCCCAGCCTGTGTCACCAAAGGTCTGGTCCACGAACCAGGGGGTCGAGCGTTTGACGATCACGAAAGGCCGGCTTTGGGGGTGGGTTTCTTTGACACCCTCATAGATCATGCCGAAGCTGGCGGTGCGATCTTCCTTAGCAGTGGTGGTCCAGATGGCCGGACGGCCAATTGATTCAAGTTCGAACCCGGCCACCAGAAGCGTGCCGGTCAGAAACATGAATGCAAAAAAAAGAGATAAATGCAGACCCATCCAGGTGTGGATCTGAAAAAGTGCATTGCGGGTTCTACGGTTCATTTGAATTTTTCGATCTACAGTTCCCTAGTATACTAAACTTGGTAAAGGCTTGGGAAACAATAGTCGTGCGGTAACGTTGTCGGGGGGAACGGATTTAATCCTCTCTGTGGCTGCGAATGCACATTGTTGCATGATTTTTCTGCGGTGCAGATGTTGTGCGAATCCCAAACATTGCGGGATGCTATGATTGTGTCTGCATATTGGGTGGGTAAGTGGTGCCGTTAGATGTTAGATGATGATATGAAAACAATTTCTGTTGTCTCTCCTTGCTTCAACGAAGAAGACAACGTGGCGAATTGCTACGAAACCGTTAAGGCGATTTTTGAGAAAGAGCTGCCGGGTTACAGGTGTGAACACGTCTTTGTCGACAATGCTTCGACCGATCGTACCGTGGAAATCCTGCGTGGGATCGCTGCCAAAGACAAGAATGTAAAAGTGGTAGTGAACGCCCGAAATTTCGGTGTGTTCCGATCCGCCTTCAATGGGCTGCGTTATGCCGGGGGGGATGCGATTGTCGTCATCCTGCCGGTTGATCTGCAGGACCCGCCTGAAATGATCCCGGAATTCGTGCAGCTGTGGGAAAGCGGGTATGACGTAGTTGCCGGTGCGCGTGCCAGCCGCGAAGAAGGCTTTGTGATGCGCTGCGCGCGATCGGCGTTTTATACGATCGTTAACCGGTTGTCGGATGTGACGATGGAATCATCCGTCGGAGAATTCCAGTTGATCGATCGTAAAGTGCTCAAGGCGGTGTTGTCGCATCGGGACCATTACCCGTATATCCGTGGCATCATAGCAAGCTGTGGGTTCCGCCGGGTAATTGTACCTTATGTCTGGCGGGCTCGGGCACGAGGGTTGTCCAAGCATAATCTGATGGCTCTGACAGATCAGGCGTTGAATGCGATTTTTGCTTTCACGCGCGCGCCCATGCGGTTCTGTACGCTCAGCGGTCTGGTCATTGCCATTGGCTGTATCCTGTTTTCCCTTATTGCCACCGTTTTGTATTTCCTTAACCCCGAGCAGGCCCCGCGGGGGACAACGACCATTATCGTGGCGCTGTTCTTCCTGTCGGGTATCCAGATGTTGTTCATCGGTATGCTTGGGGAATACATTACCTCGATCCACAATCAGGTGCGCGGCGGACCGATCGTCACCGAGCAGGAACGTATCAATATTGATGGTCCCGCACGGGATCCTGCGCTGGTCAAAGAAGAACATATGGCATGAGCATCCGTTCAGGTCAGCTTCTGTGGGGGCTCATTGGCCTTTTTGTATTGGGGTGCGGTCCCGCGTTGGCCGCAGATGCTCCGACCTCGAACGCGACGCTGGCCGAACTGCGTCTGTGGTTTGCCATTATGGTCATCGCGGCGATTGGCTTGGCTGGTATATTCTGGCGCAGCGGGAAAGGTCTGTTTGGCCTGCTGGCGGCGGCTATCCTGTTAGGTGGTTCGGCTCGGTTGTGGCTGACCCAACCCCTTTGGTTTCCACGGCTGGAGATTTCGGCTGACCCGCCTGAGAACCTGATCATGCTGGCCATATTGGCAGCGCAGGCTGTGCTGACCGGGCTTGTTCTGCTGCGCCCCACCGGTCGGGCCGCTGTCAGGGGGCTCGTATCCGAAGCAGGTTTCGTGCGTTTGTTCATTCTGATGGGTCTGGTCGCGATTTTCAGCCTGTCGGCCACCCCTTATGTCGCCTATGGCTATCACGTGGCCTATGGCTTGCAGATCGGTGTTGGCGGTGCTTTGTCGCTGATCCAGATGGTCACGATCGTTGCCATGTTTACCATAGCCGGGCCCGACCACATGCCGCGTATTCCGGTGGGTGGTCTGGTACTATTTGCGACTTTGGCCAGTGCTGTACTCGCCTGGGCCGCGTTCGATCGGGTGCCTCATGTCGAGGATGAGCTTGCCTATCTGTTTCAAGCGCGCACATTCGCGGCGGGTACATTCTGGAGTCCGGCCCCGCCTGAGGTGGCACAACCGGCGCTGGAATATTACCTGCTCGATGTCAGAGGCGACAAATGGCTTGGCGTACCCGCCCAGGGTTGGGCTGTTGTTCTGAGCCTTGGCGTGCTGATCGGAGAGCCCTGGGTCATCAATCCGATCCTGACCGGGGTCGCGGTCTGGCTGGCGCATGACATTGTACGTCGCGCTGTCAGCCGCGAGCGCGCGGATATGGTTGCGTTGCTGATGGCGACCTCGCCCTGGGTGTTGGCTGTTGGAGCCACACTGATGAACCACGCGCTTATGCTGGTGACAATCTTGCTGGCCTGGTGGTGCTTGCTCCGGGCCGGAGAAGGGCCCGCCCGCCGGGCGGTGTTGCTGGCATTTGTTGCTGGATTGGCCTTGGGGTGGGGGTTTGTCACCCGCCCACTGGACGGATTGATTGTAGGCGGCTTGACGGGCTTGTGGCTGATGCGCCGGTTGCCTGGTGGGGTCGGTCAGGTGCTTGCCTGCGGCGTCGGAGGCATCCTGTCCGGGGGTGCCATTTTTCTGTTCAACTCCGCCATCACGGGTGATCCGTTTTTGACGGCGCAGGCCGACTATCTCAGTCGCCTGTGGCCGGATACGCAAAACGCATTTGGATTTGGCGAAAATGTAGGACCGCCCGCCCAAAGCTGGGGCGCGCTGGATATCTGGGTCGGTCACAGCCCGGCTGAGGCCGTGTTGAATCTGATCAACGCGATTGCGTCACTCAACCTCGAGCTTTTAGGTTGGACCTTCGGGTCTTTGGTTCCGATCTGGATCGTTTTTGTCTGGGGCAAAAAACTAACCGGTTTTGACCGGGCGATGCTGGTGGTCTTTGCGGCCCTCGTGGCGGTTCTGTTCTTCTATTGGTTTACGGGGACCTTCTATCTTGGCCCGCGCTATTGGCATACGGCATTGCTGCCTGCCCTGGTTTTATCCGCCGCTGGAATCGAGGCAATCCATGACCGGCTGCCCGAACAGCATCGCGGCCGCCTGTACTGTGTTGTCCTGCTGCTCTGTGCCGTTTCTGTTGTCAGTTTCACATCCTGGCGTGGTGTTTCGAAATATGACGGGTATGGCGGATATACCGGCGACATTCGGCGACAGGTCGAGGCGACCGATCTTGGCAATGCGCTGGTCTTTGTCTCAACAGAAGGAGACATCGGATCTGCACTTTACCTCAATGATCCCTTCCTGCCGCCGGACAAGCCGATTTTCCTGCGCGATATGGGGCCCGAGCAGAACGCCGCCATCATCGCAGCCTTCCCCGGACGTGAGGTTGTTTACCTCACCGACACGGAGTGACAGTCTGGATTCCCCGGACGCGGATTATTCTGCGGCATGCTGGTTTTCGGGTGCCACGAAATTGCGCCTGAAATCATTGGCAAACATCGTCCGCGTAAAGCGCCCTAGCCCCGAAGCATGTTCACCAAAGGTGTCGATCCGGGACAGCAGAGTCGTTTTTATGCGTGGGTCGACCTGTGTCTGGAAATTGCGCGGCGCGTCGAACTGATGATCGGTCAGAGCGCCCTCATACCCCGAGTTCCGCCAGGCTTCGACATCAAAGGATGAACTCCAGACCGGCTCGTTCTCCAGGCTCTGAGAGAAGGGCACATGCAGCATTACGGCACCGTAATAGTTGATGATCGTATCAAGCATCGCATGTGCTTCGGTATCGTTCTCGTCCAGCAGATCCGAGATGGCCCGCTTTAGGAAGACAAGCGCTTCGTCCAGCACAATGAACCGGCCAATCATCGAGTATTTGCTGAGCAGATTGCCTCCAAGCTCTCCGTCGATCAGATCGTCATAGTTTTCCCGAGCCCAGGCCACGCATTCGGCGCGGGTTTCAAACAGCTCCTGCTGGTTCTCTTCCAGATAACCGGCCACCGCATTGCGGAACGGTTCCGGAGCCTGATCCAAGATCTTTTGCATATGTTCGATGATCTGAAATGGCCGGATGCCCAGAGACCGCGCCAGCCGGAAGGCTTCTTCGAAATTGTCTTCGTAATAGAAGATCGTCAACAGCAGATGGAAAACGCGGGTGTCCAGATAATCCTGGAATGAGAAATTCTCGGATTGGACCACCATTTCTTCGGTCTCGACCACGGTTGGGCCGGTATATTTGCCAAGGCATCGGGCGACGACCCGGTGCAGGGTCTTGAACCCGAATTTTTCGCGGCTGTCGGGATTGGCCAGCGGCGCGCCATGCAGCAGCATCAGCTGATGTGCGGCCACCCGGCTGACACCGGTTTCGATCAGCTTGTCCACCGCATCCATAAAGGATTCCTTGGTTTCACCGGGCATACACAGGATCAGTTCACCATAGGATTGCATACCCTTTGAATGAAGCTCCTGCTGTACCTCGGCATAGGTATCCAGGCTGATATTGTCGCGTTTGATATTCTTCAGAACTTCCGGGTTCAGAGACTGAACCGATGAGGTCATCGGCAAGCGACCCTTGGCCTTGCGCATCACCTTGATGATCCGGTCGCCGCGGTTCTTGCCTGTGGTTGTCCGGATGTATTTGGGCCAGTCGTACCGTTCCATCAGATGACCCAGGTAGTCGGCCACCTCTTCATCCTGCACATACATGCCGAAATTGTCGTCCGCGAAACAGAGCGGGCTGGCATGGTTGATACGAGCCACGATGTAATCCAGATCGGCCTTGGTGCGTTCAAACGAATGGCGGAAGACTTTCGAATTCGATTTGACCGCCGAGTTGCAGAAGGCGCAAGTGAACGGACAGCCGCGTGCCAGTTGCATCAGTGCAAACAGGCCGGTGTCAAAGAACTTGTCCATCAGTCCGGCCAGATAGGGCGAGGGGATTTCATCCAGATCGCGGATGCGGGGCGGTTCGCCCCCGCGCAGGATTTCACCGCTTTGAGGATGGACATAAAGCGCGCCATCGACGGCCTCTTCCCACATGCCTTCGCGTTGGCCGCCGACATCGATGAACCGTTGCAGCGTGCTCAGGAAAGCGCGCTCACCTTCATAAGTGGGGCCACGCACATGCATGTCGATCTGCGGCATGGTCCGGATCCAGCTGTCCTGTTCGTCTTCGGTCAGGGGAAAGTTGGGACCGCCCATCAGGGTCAGGCTGTCTGGGTTCACGGCCTTGGCATAGTCGGCAAAGGACAGGGCCAGATGGTGGTTCCAGGAATAGCTGGAAAAGCCGATTACATCCGGTGCGGCCGTGTCGATGGCTGTTTTGAGCTCTTGAGGATCACGGAAGATCGCGACCTCGATCGGTGTCGGGCTTTTTGCATAGGCCTGGGCAAAGGTCGCAAGATTTCCGACACCCAGGGGGTAAGTGTCCGACGTCGCGGTAACAAGGTTATGTCCAAGATCAGCAAGATAAAGACGCATTGACGATTATCCTTCCAGCACTGGTACCAAATACATTTAACAGTCCATATCCTACTGTATCAGATGGACCGGTTCGGGGGTGAAAGTGTTTTTGTCTGTGGTTTTGACGCATTATATCAGACCTCTGGCTGCCACGGAAAGCGGTCGGTCAGCGCCCGGGAAACAAGGATGAATGCCAGTACGGCAGCGGGTAGAACCAGCAGGCCCTGTGCAACGATCGGATGCAGTCCCGTGCTCAGGAGGGCTTCCAGCGAAAAGGCGTTGAAAACGTAAACTATAACGTATGCCAGCAGATAAAACGGTAGTTTTTTGAACCCTTTGGTGTCGAAAACAATCCGGGCGTGGGTCATGAAGTTCCATAACACGCCGATGACGAATGAGATCGCAAGAGCCGCCTGTGCCGGCAGTCCCGACAGACTCAGAATAGAAAAAACCACGTATCCAAAGGCCGTATTCACAATACCGACCAGCGCAAAAAGCATGAAGGATTGCTTGCGTAGAAAAGGCGAAGATTTCATACAACCTCCTCTTTCGTCAAAAGGCAGCGGGCGACTCCGGAAGTAATGTCATATTGTGGCAAAAAACCGGTCATGTCCTGCAATCGGCTCACGTCTGCCGCCAACCGGGCCGGATCATCTGCGGCACGTGCGATGGCTCCTAAACGGATCAGATCGGGTCGGTGCATCTGGTTTGCGACCTCTTCAATGAGTTTCCGAACCGGGATTGCGGTGCCGCTGGCGACATTGACCGGGCCGGTCACATCGGTTTCCAGCAATCGTGACACCGCGAGCGCCAGATCGTCGACATGCAGAAAATCCCGTTCCTGCCGTCCATCGGTACAATCGACCGGCTGACCCGCCCGGAGGTTTGAAATCAGATCGCCAAACAGTCGACCCGGCGGCTCATTCGGGCCATAGACAAAAAAGATGCGCGCCCAAGCCAGGGACAGGCCAAGCGAAACCTGTCCTGCACACAGTGCCAGACCGGTTCCGGCCTTGGCTGCACCATACAAGGTGCGAGGGCGCAGGGGGCTGGTTTCGGTGAGGTCCGGTATCGACCAGTCGTATTCGGCGCAGCTTCCGGCGCAGACCGCGCGTTGGCCGCCTGTGCGTGCGAACTCCTGCACCAGATGCAGCGTGGCGGCCATCCAGTCCAGATTGGCCGCAGAAATCCATCGGTCGCGTGGACCGTCATGCCAGGCCAGATGAACCAGATGGCTGGCGCGGGCCGCTTCAAGGGCTGTTGTGGTGGCACCGGGATCCAGCAGATCGCAGGTGATGTCGCTGGTCGGGTTGCGTCCCAGCGTCACCACCTCGTGGCCCGCCTGTGTCAGAGCCAGGGCTGTCGCGCGTCCGATCAATCCGGTTGCGCCGGTCAGCAGAACCCGTGCCATCAGCTGATCCTGACCTCTGGCACGGCGGTTACGAACCGGGTGCCCTGCGCCTTCAGGTCGGACAGTTGATCCGTGACCTCGTCCCGGATGTTCCAGGGCAGGATCAGCACGTAATTCGGCGGCGTCTCGCGCAGCGCCTCGACCCCGTGTACGGGGATATGGCTGCCGGGCAGCAGCGTGTTCTGCTTGGCCGGGTTGCGATCAACGCAGTAAGTGATCAGATCGGGGCCGATCCCGGCATAATTCAACAGTGTGTTGCCCTTGGCGGCGGCACCATAGGCGGCAATGGTGTCCCCCCTGGCATTTGCTTCGCGCAGAAAAGCAAGCAGCCCGTCGCGCAGCGCTTCGACCTGCGTGGTGAAATTCATATAGCCCTCAGGCTTGTCGAACTGCGCCGCGGCTTCATCCGCGCGCACCTTGGCCACACCAAGCCCTTCGAGGTGGCTGGCCCCTTCAAGACAGGCGAACACCCGCAGCGATCCGCCATGGGTCGGCAGCTCTTCAACGTCAAACACACGCAGGCCCGCCTTGGCAAAGATTGCCTCGACCGCCAGCAGTGACAGATAGGAATAGTGTTCGTGATAGATCGTGTCGAACTGGACGCTTTTGATCAGGTTCAGAAGGTGCGGAAATTCGACCGTATAGACCGCATCCCCTTTCAACAAAGTGGCGATCCCGGCGACGAAATCGTTGATGTCGGGCACATGCGCCAGAACATTGGCAGAGGCGATCAAGGCCGGGGGTTTCTCAGCCGCAACAACCTTCTGGGCCAGCGCCTCGCCGAAGTAATCGACCAGCGTGCGCACGCCTCTCTTTTCCGCGGCGGCTGCGACATTGCCCGATGGCTCAATCCCCAACACCGGAATACCCTGTTCCACGAAATACTGCAGCAGGTACCCGTCATTCGAGGCAATCTCGATCACCAGATCGTCTGACCCGAGATTGAACCGCCTGGTCATTTGTTCCACATAATTCCGACAATGGGCCAGCCAACTGTCGGAAAAGCTGGAGAAATAGGCGTAGTCAGTGGAAAAAATCTCTTCCGCCGGAACCACGTCATCCACCTGAACCAACCAGCATTCGGTGCAAACACGCGCATGCAGCGGATAGACCGGGTCCGGGGTGTCCGCCTGCGCGGGATCAACGTAGGAGTTGGCCAGAGGAGACAGCCCCAGATCGACAAGAGTCATCTCAAGCTTCGCGCCGCACTGACGGCAGGTGGGATGGGGTGCGCCGGTCATGTCTGCCCCTGACTTATGGTTTCAAACTCGGTAATCTGCGTGCGACACAGCTCGGCGGGCGGTACGCCCCGAGCCCAGCCTGCGTACCAGTCCGCCGTCAGTCTCACGGTGTCCTCGAAGCTCAGAACCGGGCGCCAGCCAAGCATTGCACGCGCCTGCGATACGTCCAGTCGGAGCATCTTGGCCTCGTGTGGAGTATCTGCCGGGGTATCGAGCTCGATCCGGCCCTGCCCAAGCGCCTTGATGATAGCCTGTGCCACGTCCAGAACCGGGCGTTCGTCGTCGCGTTCGGGGCCAAAGTTCCAGCCCTGGGCAAACGCTTCGCTGTGTTCAAGCCGTTGCGCCAGCATCATATACCCCCTGAGGGGTTCCAGAACATGTTGCCAGGGACGGATCGCGCCGGGGTGGCGCAACACAACGCGCCCTGCATCGCTCAGGCAGCCGCGCACGATATCGGGAACCAGTCGATCTTCGGCCCAGTCCCCACCACCGATGACATTACCGGCCCGCGCACTAGCGACCCGGGCCGGGTGTGGATCTGCTGCGTCTGGCGAGTAATAGCTGCGCCGCATCGCCGCGACGGCAATCTCGGTCGCGCCTTTCGATGCGGAATACGGATCATGCCCGCCCATCGGATCGGTTTCGCGATAGCCCCAGACCTGTTCGACATTCTCATAGGCCTTGTCCGAGGTGGCAACCACCACCGCGCACAGGTTGGGCGCGGCCCGCAAGGCGTCCAAAAGCTGAACCGTGCCCAGCACGTTGGTCGCAAATGTCTCGACCGGTGTGCGATAGGACCGCCGCACCAGCGATTGCGCGGCCAGATGAAAGACAAATTCCGGGTCAGCTTCGGTTATGGCTCGGTCCAATGCGGGGCGGTCATTCAGATCACCAATGACCGATCGTATCTTGCTTTGTCCCAGCAAAGCCCAGAGATTTGGATCAGTTTCGGGCGTATGTGCATAGCCGGTCACTTCGGCACCGCTTTTGGCCAGCCACGCTGCCAGCCAGGCCCCCTTGAAACCTGTATGCCCGGTTAAAAAAACCCGCCGGCCTGCAAATGCGCTGGCCGTCATTTCCAGATTTTCCAAGGTGCGTCGCCTGTCGCCCAATGTTCCTCAAGCTCTTGACGTTCGCGAATGGTATCCATGGGTTGCCAGAAGCCTTTGTGTTCGAAGGCCATCAACTCGCCATCGCGTGTCAGGTTCATCAGGGGTGCGCGTTCCCAAGCTGTATCATCACCGTTGAGATATTCGGACACGCCTGGAGAGAGAACGAAAAACCCGCCGTTGACCAACCCACCATCTCCGACAGGCTTTTCCGAGAAATTCCGAACCTGATTGTCCTGCATTTCCAACTGGCCGAACCGGCGGGGTGGAGGAACCGCGGTGACGGTTGCAAGCTTGCCATGGCTGCGATGAAAATCGATGCCGGCCCGGATGTCGACATTCCCAAGACCATCGCCATATGTCAGGCAGAATGCCTCGTCGTCTTTGAGCAGGGGGAGAACCCTTCTGAGCCGCCCGGCCGTTTGGGTGTTGGTGCCCGTATCGACCAGGGTGACACGCCACGGTTCGGATTTTGTATTCGCGACCTCAAGACTGCCGCTGGCCAGATCGATTGTGACGTCCGAGCTATGCAGAAAGAAATTCGCAAAATACTCTTTGATGACATATCCCTTGTAACCCAGGCACACAACGAAGTCCGTGATGCCGTGGGCGGCGTAGATTTTCATGATATGCCAGATGATTGGACAACCACCGATCTCGACCATCGGCTTGGGTATTTTGACCGTTTCTTCGCTTAATCTGGTCCCGAGGCCTCCGGCGAGAATAACGCATTTCATAAAATAGCTCCCTTGGCCAATAACCTGCCAGCCTCTTAATACGCGGGCCATGAGCTTTGGCCTGGCGCAACCTCATTACAAAATACACAGCCGCAGTAGGACGGCAGGACCCCACACATGTCAAGATTCACCCGACCCCGAGTCAATATGCCCTGAGTTTGTGTACATGTCGGCATGAAAATGTGCACAATGGGGGTCAGTTTGGTGTATTGTTGCGACTTTTGGTGCGGTCGATATGCGCCCTGGTGAAATCTTTTTGGGAGCATCCCGTTGATCAAGTGAAACAGCAACTCAGCCCGGTTGGACAAGATTTGGCAGCCCGCGTATGCTGAGCATGAATTTCCCGCAGCAAGACAGATACGGCGCTGGAATGCGGGTGGTAAATATATTTAATGAATTCAGAGGGTTTACACATAGTATACACCAGCTTGCCAGTAAAGAAATCACCTGCCGCGCTTTGATCTTTTATGCGCCTGTATGAACAGGATTCCGATTCAAGAATGAGCGCTATCGTACAAAGGTCCGGGATGTGTTTCGGGTGCCAAAGGCGCAAAGGTTTTATCCGCCAAAGGGGAGCATCCCGAGCGTGTTGTCGCAAATTTATTGGGAAAATGGGATTTTGTTGTGAATCATCGGTAACCTCTTATAGCCTGAGGTAAGTGTTTTGGTATGGGTGTTAGTCATTTGAAAAAAGATATTGTTCCCGTTGTCGTCATTGGTGGTGGTCCTGCAGGACTGACAGCCGCCTATGAACTTCAGAAACTGAGCGACACACATGTTCCGCGGGTGTTTGAAGCCTCGGACATGGTTGGTGGCATCTCACGAACCGAGACGCATAAAGGCTACCGCTTTGACATAGGCGGTCACCGGTTCTTCACAAAAGTCGAGGAAGTCGAGGCTATGTGGCACGAGGTGATGGGGGATGATTTCATCACCGTGCAGCGCCTGAGCCGCATCTTCTATCGCAACAAATTCTACGATTACCCGCTGCGTATCTTCAACGCTTTGGGCAATATCGGTCCTTACGAGACCTACAAGATCATCGGCAGTTTCATCAAATGGAAGATCCGGCCCAAGCCGCAGGAAGATACCTTTGAAGAATGGGTGATCAACCGCTTTGGCGGGCGGCTTTATATGCATTTCTTTCACAGCTACACGAAAAAGGTCTGGGGCATTCCACCGTCGGAAATCCGCGCCGACTGGGCCGCGCAACGGATCAAGAATCTGTCTTTGCCCAAAGCGGTCTGGAATGCGATTTCCGGTGCCAACGACACTGCCAGCCTGATCGAGGAATTCCAGTATCCCCGTCTGGGTCCCGGTATGATGTGGGAAAAGACCCGCGATCTGATCAATGAAAAGGGCGGGTCGGTCGAGACCCACTCTGAAGTGACCAAGGTGAACCGTGACGGCAATCGCGTCACCTCGATCGATGTCCGCCATTGGACTGAAGACGGTGAGAAGCATACCGAACGGGTTGAGGGCGAAGAGTTCATCAACTCGATGGCAGTGCGTGATCTGATCCATGCTTTTGATCCGCCACCACCGCCCGAGGTTGTCGAAGCGGCGGACCGTCTGCGGTATCGTGACTTCCTGATCGTAACTCTGATCTTGGATCACGCCGATCCGTTCCCGGATAACTGGATTTACATCCACAGCCCGCAGGTGAAAGTGGGCCGTATCCAGAATTTCCGGGCCTGGTCCGCAGAAATGCTGCCTGATCAGAATACCGCTTCGATCGGGATGGAATATTTCTGCCAGAAGGGAGATGGCCTGTGGTCTTCAAGTGAAGCGGATCTTAAGGCACTCGCCAGTGAAGAACTCGAAAAGCTGGGCTTGGCCAAGGCCAGCGATGTCATTGACTGTGCCGTTATCCGGCAACCCAAGGCTTATCCGGTTTATGACAGCGAATACAAAGATGCCCTGGACACTGTCAGTGGCTGGCTGAAGACGCTTGAGAACTTCCAGACCGTCGGGCGCAATGGCCTGCACCGATATAACAACCAGGATCATTCAATGCTGTCGGCTATGTATGCCGCCCGTAATATCATGGGTGAAAATAATGACGTTTGGGACGTGAATGTCGAACGCTCGTATCACGAGGAATTCGAAACCAAACGCAATCAAAAGGCGTCGCCGGGCAAGAGCCTCCGCAAAAGCACTGCGCTTTGAAGCTGTAGTTCTGCTCGTTTGCCCTGTTGTACGGCCATTTAGCTGCGCTTGACGCGCAGCTTCTGCTTCTGCCCCAGCACGTGATATTCGAACAGGCACCAGACATAGACGGTGGCGGAATAGACGTAATAGACCTGATGGTAGAGCAGGCATTTGAATGCAAACCATGGCCCGCCATGTCCGGCCATGGCGCGCACCAAATCCAGATTGGCGATCAGGGCCGCCGCCAGCAACAGCAAGGGCAGGGGCCAGGCCCCCGGCCAGAACGGCAAAGCCAGAAGCGACAGTAGCAACAGCCCCGCAATTGCGGCCCGCGCCCGCTCGGCCATCGACGTATTCAGGTCATCCGTCAGCCCCTCGCGCGAGATCATCAGCCGGGCCCAGGGCAGGGCGCGGCAGAAAATATCCGTGCTCAGGCTGTTGCGAATGGTCCAGACTTTCAGATGTTTGCCCTGCAATTGCGGCTCGACCAGGATACGGCGGCCGGTGGCCGCGATCCGGTAGCCCAACTCGATATCCTCAATCGAGGGGACCTCGTAGGTTTTGACATCAAAGCCACCGACTTCAAGAAACACGTCGCGCCGGATGGCACCACACCCGGCCCAGAAGGTGCGCGCCTCGCGGCGGGCACGTTGATGGTGATAGCGGTGCAGAAGGTTCTTGTAACGTGAAAACCATGACTGCCCGTCCGGGGCATCGTCATAAGATCCGAACATGGCCCCGACATTATCCTCGGACATAGCGCGACGGATATGCTCGGGCCCGTCCGGCCATGCGATAACATCAGAATCCACAAACCACAGGATATCGCCCGTGGCGTGCTGTGCGGCCAGATTGCGGGCCGCGCCAGGGCCGCCGTTGACCGGAGTGGTCAGAACGGTTGCGCCCATGTCGCGCGCCAGCGCGGCCGTGCCGTCGGGGGATTGGTCATCCACCACCAGAACCTGCTGCACCTGATCAGCCTTCAGCATATCAAGCAGGGGCGGCAGGACACGGGGCAGCAGATGTTCGGCATTATAAGCCGGCATGATCACAGTGATGGAAAGAGGCTGATCTGAACTCACGAAGGGTCTCCGGTCAAGATACGCGAAGCGCCTGAGCGCTGAACAAGGAAAAGAAAGGCTGCTGTAAAAGGCAATAACCACATCACGCGTGCGCCGTAACGATCTGCGGGTTGCGACACCCCTCCACAAACCAGCGCGTTGACTGCTATTCCGATCAGGATGAAGAGTGCAAACAGCTTCATGTCTGGCGCTACGCTGGCCGGTTTCAGCAGAACAAACGCGATCAAGACAAACGAGATGGCATAGATGGCACTGTGTAGGGCGTCGATGGTTCCGATCCATGCCCTGTCTTTGGACAACTGTCCCATCTGCAACATATCCTGATCAACTTCGCTGAGACGCGCCAATCGGCGTGCGTTGTTCAGTTCCACGTCTGTCGGGATCGTCATGGTGATGCTATGGCGCAAAATCTGCTGATATCCGTTCTTTGCCAGCGCCAGAGATGTTGAGAACGGATGAGACAGGAAGACCGCCTTGGCAAAATCCCGTTGTGATAAGGCGATCTGCTTTTGATCTTCGGGGGGCAGCAGCCTGAAGGACCCCAGCCGGGCGGAGCGTTCGAAAATGATGTGGGACGGTGTCATCCTGTAGGGATCGTCAGACCACGACAACGCTTCGTGCAGGGCGCAGGTCGGGATTTCGGCGTCCGGGCAGGCCTCATCCAGATAGGCCATGCCGGGGCCATCAACGATAAGCCGCGCGGTGATGTGAGGAGTATAGATAACTTCTTTTTTTGTCGTAGTTTCCACAGTGACATGAAATGCCTTGCGCTCGGCTGCGGCCAGAACAAGAACCACAATCATCAGAACCGTCGCACGCCAGCCCCTGGGCATTTTGTTGCCCAATGCGGCCAATATGAGGAAAGAGATCATCAGCCCTGCGATCGCAAAATGTGATGGATGCACCAGGACACAAAGCAGCGCGCCACCGGACATCAGCAAAACCTCCCAGATCTGCATGGTCCGGCCAAAGGCTGCGAGGGCTGCGATGATGATCAGCAGAACCGGCGCAAAGATGTCCGGCATCATGTAAGCGATGTAAAAAGGTAATGAAGTGCTGGCCGCCACCAGTAGGGGGACCGTAGTCAATATGGTTGTGCTCTGTGCGTTCCCCATCGAACGGTGGGCATTTCTGGCCAGCAACCAGGCCACAAGCAGCACGACCGACAAATGAAGGACCGGAACTAAGAACAGTGCATTGGCGCGAAAGAACCCGGCCAGGATCATGCCGTATATCAGAGACCGGGATCCGCTTGCTGTGCTGTCCCCATCAGCCGTCTGGGTCACCCCTGGCGTGCCTCCTTCTGCCCCCGGCGGCAGAAGCATGTTCAACGCCACACTCCCCTGCCGGATATAACTGCCGGTATCAAAGTAATACAGGGGGGCTCCATTGATCAGCAGCACCGCCAGACAGGTGAAAATCACAGCGAGGATCAGCAGAACCGCGCCGCTCTTCCCGAACAGTTTATCCGTAGGAGCCGAGACGTTCATACCCATATTGAAGTCTTCTTTGCTTCTATTGTCGGGTGCTGGAAACATGGGATTGATGCCGTTAATCCATCTTCCGGCCGGTCATCGCCGCAGATGTTGGTCGCAGGATGTACGGTCGCCCTGATTTTGTGCTCCAACAGCACTGCGCAGGGGCGCATGCGTAAAAACCCGACCTCTGCGCTGACCGGAATACGCTGGGCGCTCAGGCTTGTTTCGCAGGGATCAAGATCAGCCACTGTCATCAGAGTTCTCGATGGCTTTGACTGGCGTGGGAGCACTGTCGAGGCTCATCAGGCGTTTAAACTGTGTGAAAATGTTTAGGCCAACGTGCATTCGTACTCTCTCCTCGTGAATGGAGGCACAACAACAAACGGCCAACTGAAAATTCCGATTAAGAATGAGGGCCTGAATTTCATACGACAATGCAGCAAAGCTACACGAATCTTGCGACGCGTCTAAGAAGAAATATGGCAGATACCCTGCAAAGGTACATTTTCACGTTAGGTGCAGCCCATGTAGTCCTAAAAGCGATTAAGCATGCAAACAATGTACAAATGAATCCTGCATTGTTTCCTGTTTTGCGGGTGTAAAGTGATCATCCCTTCCTCCGGAGGTCGTCATTCAGGCCCATACACCCTGCCTTGCAAAAGCCCAGTTCGGCAGAGATTCGAAGAGATTCGTCTCTAAAACCGAAACAAAAAGAAGTTCATTATATTATTGTGCCTCTGTTTTTACTCTTATGCCTTAAAAAAGCCTGATTTCATTAAAAAAGCCTTCTTAATCAAATGTAAGTGATGTATTAACTTTGAGGAGTAGGTGGCGCGCCGAATATGCGTGTGAATTGTGTGTACATAAGATCAAGGGTGGGAATTTTATGCTTAAATCTTTGAAAATGATAGCTGCGGCCCTTACCGCGGCTGTGATGATGGCGGGATCGGCCAGTGCGCTGACATCCGTAACAGCTGGTGGCAGCTATGACATCACCTCCGATAATGCCTTTATTGGGTCGGTTTCCTCTTTTGGCGGTCCTGGTTCGTATTCGGTCAACTTCACGTCGCCAATCGATCCGCTGGTCGGAACGGCAAACGCGTCGGTGACTATTAAAGTTCTGGGTGCTTTCACGGGTCTGACAATGAGCTGGGTTGATGCGAACACCAACTCTGTTCTCGCCTCGACATCGGTTCTGGGTGGGGTTCAGACAACGCTCAAGTCACTCTTCAGCAGCGTAAGCCCCAGCAGCCTGACCCAGAACCTGGTGTTCAGCTGGGCAGACTCCACAGCACCCAAGAACGGCGGGGCTGTTACATTTGACTTTGACGTGTCCGCGGTTCCGCTGCCTGCTGGTGGTGTATTGCTTCTGACTGCGCTTGGTGGGTTGGCCTTGACCCGTCGCCGCAAGATGACAGCGGCCTGATCTGCTGCACACACAAATGGGATCTATGGGAAAGGGGCCGTTTTACGGCCCCTTTTCATTTATCTGGTCAGATCGTGCCGCCCGATGCCTGGCGTAACATCCAGATCATGCGCAGGCACCTGAGCCGAAACAACGTGAATGTCGCCCGCACCGTTTCACCAACCGAAGTTAACTTGTCGCTGGATAGGATCTTCGGGGTATGAGCAATCGCGCTGGCGGGCATGGCCAATCCACGGACCGCCCACCGCAGGCGCGCGCCAGCGCCGGTTCCGTTCAACTGATACGCCTCCTGCGTGGTCCGGCGCCATTTTGCCCGGAGCGCAGGCCAGTTCTGCCGCGATGGGTGACTGACCCGAAACGCATCCTCGTAAACCAGGTTATAGCCCCGGGCGACAGCGCGCATCGTCCATTCCCGATCTTCAGATACACCGTTGATGAAGCCACCGATGGAATCGAAAACATCCCGGCGGGTCAGCAGGTTGCCAGCGCCGGAAAAGCCCTGGACTTCGATATATCTGCGGAAGTTAAACGCAAAAACCGCTTCAAATGCCTCGGCGCCACTGCGCGGCGGTGGGGTTTCGTCAAATACGTCAACCCGCCCGCCAATCAGATCGGCCCGATTTGCGATCTGGCGTCCGGTGGCCAGCCAGTCGGCAGCCGGAACACAATCGGCATCAATGAAGAACAGTCGCGATGCCGTGGTTTCAGTCACCCCGCGATTGCGGGCATGAGCAGCACCCTTTTGGGTTTCCACAACAAAGCGCACCTCTGGAAAGGACTTGCGTATTTCGTCCAAAGACAACGGAGAATTGTTATCCACAACGATGATTTCCGTACCCGTCAGGTCATTCTCTCTGAGGGCCTGCAAACATCGCTCTAACCTTGGCAAGTCATTGTAATGAGGAATGATAACCGCATCAGACGGAGATATTTCAGTAGGAGCCGTACTCATTGCCGAAAGCTCCGCTGATATAACGACATTTGTTCAACACGATCCCCATGACTTTTGTGAGCTCAGCCAATTGCTGTTCAGCCACGTCGATATGATCGATGCTGGTTTCTTCGGCGGCAGCCAGAAGCAGCGCACAATCGACATTCCTGAGAAAGCCGTGACTGTCATCACTCACCATCATGGGCGGTGTGTCGAACAGAATGATATCAGGTTTGAAATCTGCCTCGAGTTGCTCAAGAAATTCAATCATCCGGCGGCTTTGCAGAACTTCTGCGGGGTTGCGCGTCGAAGTGTAGTTCAACCCGAAAATCACGTTGTTGCTATAGCGTAAAGCGTGTTCGTGAAACGGCACTTTTCCCTGAATGACATCCGCCATACTGTGACTGCCAGTTTGCTTCAGGATTTCGGCCAATCCCCTGCGCCGCATATCAAAATCGATCACGATCGTCCGCAAATCTTCCTGCCGGCTCAGGCTAAAGGCCAAGTTCGCCGTTGCTGTGCTCTTACCGCATCCGCTGTATGGTGATGTCAGTGCAATCCGGCGCCAGCCATTGGATAGAATCTGCTGCATCATCTTCGTGCGCAACATGTCATAGGGTGTCGCATCAGGACCACCCCGATAAGACAGAAGCCGGTTGCGAGATATAAAGCGCTGCTCAATCCTGATCTCTGGCACAGACAGCCAGATGTCTTCTATGCTGCCCTGCTCCTCGGACGGCTGGGACCGGAGAGGCTCATCGATCGGCGGTAGCGGCTGGGACTGGCGGCTTTCACGTTCCTCACGGGCTTTCTGAATCGCCTGCTGAAGACGGTCCATTACACCCTCCCTGTTTCAATCAGAGCAGAAATCACCAATACACCTCCAACTTATCAATAACTTTCTCGGCAATCAGATCCAGGGGCAGATAATAGGTATGAATCGCCCACATGCCTGCGGGTACGCCCACCAGTATCATCAGAGTGATACTTACCCAGACGACCCGCTGCATTATAACTTCACCGCGAGAGCGCACATAAGGGATCGTCGCGATCGGCCAAACATCCAGTTTGTTGATCAGGTCCTCGGGTCTGCGTGCGGCCTTGTTCATAAACTCAATAAGGAAGACCAACCCCAGTCCCAGAAAAATCCCGACAAATGTACCCCCGCCCGCGATCAGCAGTCGGTTGGGTTTGGCCGGTGCGCTGGGGACAGCAGGGTGTTCGATCACCGAGATGCGCTGCCCCTGCGAAGTCACTTCGATCCGCTCGCCGGTTGAGGCAGAGGCCAGACGGCTGACAGCGCTGTTATACTGAGCCTGGATATTGCTGTGATCGCGCTGCAACTCTGCCAATGTGATCGCATTGGCCGGAGTCTGGTCAATCGTCAGTGTCAGTTTTTCAAGGCCCTCTTCGGTGACTTTCCTCTGATCTTCAAGCGATGCGATTTGTGAATCGATCTGCGCCAGTTGAATGTCCAGTGTGGAATTGCCCGTCTGTGGGTTCGGCGTCGCGACATTTGCGGCCTGTTCGGCGGCTACGACCTCTTCCAGACGTGTGATCCGGGACCGCAAGATTTTAATTTGCGGGCTGCTTTCAGAGTAAATTCCCAGTTGATTATCAAGCTGGTTACGCAGCTGGTTCAGCTGCTGCTGCGCCTGTGTCTGGGACTGCTGCCCTACGCCAACAATCTGCCCCGTCGTACTGTAAATATCCAAAAGCTTTTCGCGCTGACTTCTGAGTGCAAAAATCTGCTGATCGGTCTGCTGCAGATTTGTCTGCAGAGAAGCCTGCTGCGCCATGCGGAACTGCAAGCTCGAAGGCAAGGCACCCGAATGCTCTTTCTGGAATTCCAGAATCCGCGCACTGCGCTCGTCGAGTTCATCGCTCAGTCGTTCCACTTCCTGCTCAAAGAATGCCAGAGTGTCCGATGCGCGTCCTTTGCGGTAAGTCACATCCAACTTCTGGATTTCCGTCAGGTATTCATTCAGTACACCAGCCGCGATTTGCCCGGTCCGGCCTTCGAATGTGATGGTCATCAGGTTGGCCTGATTCCGACCGGCTGCAATTCGGATCGACGTTTGGGCACGCAATGCCTCGACAATCTGATCCGGGCTGGCCTCATCCTGATCTGGAAGCACTTTGAACTTGCGTGAAATATCCAGAAGAACCGGTCGCGTCAGCAGACGTTGTTCGACAATCTGAAGTTGTTCGAACGCGGGGGTATTGACCGTGCTGGCCGCCAGGTTTCCCGGAATTTGCGGGGATTCGACGATCAGGCGCATCTGGGACACATAGGTGGCAGGCAGCGCCCGGGCGATGATGATCGATGCTGCGGACACAACCAGCGCGACGATCAGAAAATACGGAAACCGTCTCAGGAAAATGGAGAAATAGTAGCGTACAGGACCCATCTTAGACTGTCAGCTCCTTCTCAAGTGAATTGCCGCCAAAGAAGACGCCGTCATCGACCACCTGTTTGACGACATCTTCATTCACGTTCTCTGCCTCATTCGTCCAGGCATAAAGCAAAGCAAAATCGCAGAACTGATTAACCAGACGCGGCACGCCACGGGTCTGCTGAAAAATCAGCTTGCAGGCGTCTTCAGAAAACTCGTCCCCTGATCCGCCAGCGGTTTTCATCCTGTGCCGGATATAAGCTTCCACGGATGATTCATCCATCCGCTCCAGATGAAAGCTTGCAGCCACGCGCTGCGTCAGCTGTCGCATTTTGGGATCCAGAACCATGTCGCGCAATTCCGGCTGACCAACCAGAACAAGCTGGATCAGTTCATCCGTGTTCGAATTGATGTTGGTCAGCATTCGAATTTCTTCCAACCCTTCGACGGTCAGGTTCTGCGCTTCGTCGAAGATCAGAACCACCCGCCGGCCTTCGGCATATTCCGAGACAAGAAAATCCTGCAGCGCCCGGAAAATCTGTACATAGCTTGCGTCATTTTCGATCGGCAAACCCAACGCGTGCAGGACCCATTGCAGCAACTCTCCGCGACCGCCCTGCGCATTCGAAATCAGCCCAACCGTGATCGATTGCTCCATCTCGCTGAGGAGATGCTGTATCAGGGTGGTTTTTCCGGCTCCGATTTCTCCGGTCAACACCGTGATGGGCGCGCAGCTCATGATGCCGAATTGCAGCACCGAATACCCGCGCTTGTGCAGGGGCGACCAATACATGAATCCGGGATCCGGAAGCAGCGTAAAGGGCCGTCGGTCAAGCCCGAAATAATCTAGATAAAACCCGTCACTGGACGCCATTGCACCTCGGTTGCCTTCCGCCTTGTCAAACCTCGTACTGGCCCCCCGGAGATTATCCAAACTCATACCCTGAACCACCAAAAATCCCTTACACAACGAACACATCACATAAACAAAAAGTACTTGGGTACTACTTTGCCATAAAATCAAGATAGCAGGCATCACTAAACTACACACGCGGTGAATTGACCTGCCTACCTCTCCAATCTGGGAAATTTGTCGCGATTGTTTCCTTTGGGCCTTGCTGGATTGCCTACGGAAGGGACGCTCGTGCCCTGGTGTGATCACAGGGCAAAAGGAGTTCGAGTGGCTAAAATTTAGCCTAAAATTTCAAAAAAACACCCATTGTGCCCTGCAGGGAAACAAAAATTGATGGATTTGCGGCGGATCAACCGGATGCGGCTTTACGATCCTGTTAGAAAGCGCTTGTATTTAGCGGTCTGAGAACGTGCTTGCCTGTATTAATGTTTTGCAAGACAGGTGGAATTTGTTAACACTTGGTTACGGGAAAAGAGGCCTCGCGAGTGTGTAAGCGCAAGGTCGAAGTGGTAAGAAAAATAATTTTAAGTATGTGTCATTGAGGTCGAGCGTGTTCGGTTCGTAAGTTTAGTAAGTGGTTCGTGAGTAAGTGTGTGTGTTGGGGGTTTAAATTGTGACAAGTCATTCGAAAGAAGTGGCCAACGCTGGTGCGGGCTACTCTGGCATTTCTGTTGTGCCTGCCTCGGTTTCATACCCAGGCATCTATAGAAGTGGGGGTAAGCGTCTTTTCGACATAGCGTTCGCATTATTTGCAGCGCCTTTTGTCGTGCCGGTAATTCTTTTGTTGGCCGCGTTTCTTGCATTTCAGGGCGTGACCCCATTTTACCGGCAGGAACGGGTTGGTAAGAACGGCAAAACCTTCAAGATGCTCAAATTGCGTACCATGGTACATGACGCCGAAACCGTGCTGCAAAAGCATCTGGCACAGAGCCCCGAAGCTCGGGCGGAATGGAACCGCGATCAGAAACTGCGCAATGACCCCCGTATCATCAAGTTCGGGAAGTTCCTGCGTAAATCCTCAATGGATGAACTGCCACAGTTCTGGAACGTTCTTATTGGTGAAATGTCCATAGTTGGGCCCCGCCCCATGATGGTGAACCAGAAAGAGCTTTATCCCGGAAAATTCTATACCGCCATGCGCCCTGGCCTGTCGGGACCATGGCAGGTTTCCAAACGCAATCAGTCTACATTTGCTGAACGCGCATTTCACGATACCGAATACTGGAAAACCATGTCGTTTGGCACGGATGTTTCAATCGTGTTCCGGACCATTTTTGTTGTTCTGCGCGGCACGGGCTGCTGAAACTGGGCTGTGCAACCGACCAATCGGTGGGTTGCATGCTTTTTCGTGGGTTTTGCGGAGGGACAACAATGAGCTGGATCGTACCCCCTATTGGTGCACGACTGACCGCCGCCCTTTTTGCAGCGGTACTCCTGCTGAGCGCCTGCGACTCGGCCGAGGAGCGTGCTGAAGCCCATTTCCAGGCAGGGCTGGCCCATCTTGAAGCTGGCGACGTCGAGCGCGCCCTTGTTGAATTCAGGAATGTCTTCAAGCTCAACGGTCAGCACAAGGACGCACGGCTGACCTTCGCCCGGCTGGAGCGTGAACGGGGCAATATCTCCCTCGCTTATGGTCAGTATCTACGGCTGGTGGAACAGTATCCCGATAATCTGGAAGGGCAGCGCAGCCTGGCTGAAATGGCTCTGGAAACCGGCAACTGGGATGACGTCCGACGCCATGGTGCGGCGGCGGCTGCACTGGCCCCCGAGGATGTTGCCATCCAGTCCATTAACAATACGCTGGCCTATACTGATGCGGTCAGAAACGGCGACTCTGCCGGTACCGACCTGACCGTGCTCAAAGCCCGCGAAATACTGAGTACCCATCCCGATCTGCTGACTGCACGGCAGACTGTAATTGATCATCTGATCCGCGATCAGGACTGGAGCGGGGTGCTGGAAGAAACGGCGGCTGCTCTTGCCCTTTCGCCCAAGCAGGCAAATCTCTACTCAACCCGTCTGCGCGCGCTGTACGAATTGGAGCAACCCGCCGAGATCGAAAACCTGCTTCAGAAGATGACGCAGGTTTTCCCTGATGATCAAGGTATCGAGCAGGCATTGGTGCAGCACTACATCGCCCAGGGCAATCTGGATGCTGCACAACAGATGCTGCGCTCCGAGATCGTTCCGCAAGCCGAAGATCACATGCCTGTGCAGCGCTATATCGCCTTTCTGGATCAACACCGCGGGACAGAAGCCGCCATTGAGGAAATGGATCAGGTCATCGCGCAAGGCGGGCCCAACACGCCCCGGTTCAAGACCATGCGAGCGATGCTGAAATTCCGCTCGGGTGACAGAGCAGCTGCCATTGCCGATATGCAAGATCTGCTGGTAGGTGCGGAAAGGACTGAGCAAACCCGCGAAAACGAAGTGGAGTTCGCCCGGATTCTGTTTCAGGCCGACCGACCTGAAGACGCACGGGCTCTGATCGAAACAGTAATCTCCGAGGATGCGACACAGGTCGACGCGCTCAAGTTCAAAGCCTCCTGGCTGATTGACGAGGACAATACCGGGGATGCAATCGTGCTTTTGCGCGAAGCGCTTGGTCAGGCACCACGCGATCCGCAACTCATGACCCTTCTGGCACAAGCGCATGAGCGTAATGGTGATCGGGAACTGATGGGTGAAATGCTGGCTTTGGCAGCAGAAGTGTCCCAAAACGCCCCCGCCGAAACACTTCGTTATGTCCAGTTCCTGATTGCGGAAGACGATCTGGTAATCGGGGAACGTGTTCTGATCGCGTCTCTCCGTCGGGCTCCGGAGCACCCCGAACTGCTGTTCCGGCTGGGTGAGATTTATCTGCGCCAGCAGGATTGGGGTCGCCTGGAGGTTGTCCAGCGCTCGATCAGCGAACTGGACACCCCAGAAGCACGCCGTCTGGCAAACGAGCTTCGGGCTCAGATGCTGGCGGCTCAGCAACAAACTGATGATCTGGTGACGTTCCTGAATGAGCTGGCAGACGATCCCGAATTCGGTTTGCCCGCAGATATTGCCCTGATCCGCCTGATGCTGGTCCAGGGGAAAACAGTCGACGCTTTCGCTCGCCTTGATCTGCTTCTCGAAGACAATCCGGACTCTTTGCCCATACGTCTGATCAAAGCGCGCGCGCTGATCAATGAAGGGGAATACGACAAGGCAGAAAAGCTTTATCGCACACTTCTCAGCGCCCGCCCGGACGTAGCCAGAGCCTGGATTGCGCTGCATTCGCTGGAGACCCGGCGGGGTAATCTGGAAACAGCACAGAATGTCATGGCAGAAGCCCTGACGACCCTGCCTGATAATCCTGATCTTCTGATGCTGCAGGCGGCTTTGTACGAACAGGCCGGCGATCTGGATCAGGCCATCGCAACCTATGAAACACTTTATCCCCTCAGCAATCAGTCTCTAATCGTTGCCAATAACCTGGCGAGCCTGCTGACAACACATCGCGCTGATCAGGAAAGCCTGCAGCGGGCCCATGCTCTTGCACGGCGCTTGCGTGGCACCCGTGTCCCGTTCTTTCAGGATACATATGGCTGGATAGCCTACCGATTGGGCAATTACGAAGAGGCGCTTGCGTATCTCGAGCCTGCAGCTGAAGCGCTGCCGGATCAGCCACTGGTCTTCTATCATCTCGGCCGGACTTACGCTGATCTTGATCGACCTCTGGACGCCCTGCGCGCCTTTAAAACGGCTCAGGCGCTGGATGCGTCCCTGAATGTTTCGCCACCGCTCGAGGTAGAGATTGAAAGATTGGGCACCGCAAACATCGCTGGGCAATAGCAACACCATGGGGGCGCTGCATTTCTGCCGCATCTCCTGGTCATTGCACACACCACAGATTGTTTTGTGCTCTACAAGAAGGCATAAACAGGAAAAAGTGAGAGATTTGAATATGCGTACAGTAATCGGGTCCTTGATCGCTCTTGTCATTACTATGCTTGCGACCACCTGGTCATGGGCTCAATCATATCAAATCCAGCCGGGCGATGCGCTTCAGGTCGAAGTTCTCGAAGATCCCACTCTGAACCGAACGATTCTGGTTCTGCCGGATGGATCTATCAACTTTCCGCTTGCCGGTTCGCTCCGGGCAGCCGGTCAATCGACCAATGGGTTGAGCTCATCTCTTTCATCGGCGCTGGCGTCAAATTTCAATGCGCCACCAACCGTCTTTATTTCGGTCGCCTCGCTGGCACCGCCCCCGCTTCTGGGTGCGCAAGCCGCAACCGGCCCAACCATTGATGTTTTCATCATGGGTGAAGTCAACATACCCGGAAAGTTTCTGGCGACCGAAGGTACAACCATTCTTCAGGTTTTGGCTCAGGCTGGTGGTCTGACCAATTTCGCGGCTCGCAAGCGCATCGAATTGCGCAGAGCTGACAGTAAAACAGGCGTGGTGAACAAATATATCTATAACTACAATGGATCGGGCGGTGGCATCCAAGGCAATACAGTGCTCAGAACCGGAGATGTTGTGGTCGTGCCATCACGCCGCTTGTTCGAATAGGGGCTGATACAGGTGGGGAAATCGAAATTCAGGCTGTCCACCGTTCTGGGGGGTGGAACTGCTTTAATAATTTCAGTGATGCCAGTTGTTGGGCAGCAAACCTCAACAACGCAAACGACAACACAGCAGACGCAGCAAACGACCGTGCAACAAGCGCCGGTCACATCAACGCTTGTACAGCAGACACCCAGCCAGCAGCTTATTTCGCAGCAGGCGCTGAGAAACCCAGCGCGGCAGGTCGGCCAGCCATTGACCGGTCAACCGACCGGCACCGGAACCGGCCTGACTGTGACATTGGACTACCTGACCTCGCTCAGGCATGACGATAACCTTCGTCTGACCGATCCGTCGCTTGGATCGACCACTTGGTGGGAAAACACACTTGCCCTTGGGATTCAGAAGCAGACAACGGATTCGACGCTGAGATTCGACCTGTCAGGGCTATACCGGATCGCCAATGAACCAATTATCGGAACGGAATCCAGCTTCTCGGATCCGCTCGCACGGCTGGACTATCAGCGTATACGCGCAAACAGCCGGCTTGGCTTGCTGGCTGAATACCGCGAGAGAGACCTTGCCTTCAATCGCTCGCTGACGGACACGAACCTGGATGGCGTCATCGACGCCTCGGACGTGATCGGCACCATAGGTGATCAGGTCAACACACGTGGGAATCTGGACTGGGAAACCGGCCTGAACGATCCTTTGGGATTCCGCTTCTCTTACAACCACCGTGAACGCAGCTATACGAACACAATCGATCCGAACCTGTTCGACAACCGGTCCGACGATTATTCGGCTGCGGTTCTGTTTCGGTTTTCTCCGGTTCTTCAGGGCAACTTGAATGTCGATTACCGGGATTTCGCGGCCGAAGACAGCGTCCGGACTGATCGGCAAACAACAGTCGTGTCGACGGGTGTTACGTATGACATTTCACCTATCACCACCCTCAGCGCGAATATCGGTTACAGCCAGGTGGACGACACACAGCGTGCGAACAACATAAATGATGTGACCGAAGATTTCGTCTGGAGTGTTGCCTGGAACAAGACGCTGCCGGATGGAACCGCAGATATTCTGTTTGACCAGACATTCGGTGTGAATGGTTCCAGAATCAACGCCACGGTCGGTCGAACTTTCCAACGCTCCAGCGGGTTGTTCGGCTTTAACATTGGCTTCACTCGGGGGCCTTTCGACGAAGTGACGCCGATTGGTCAGATCGACTACAGCTATCAATTGGCCAGCTCTCGGATCGGTGCGACGATTCAACGACGGGTCGGCACCAGTACGCAAAGTGTGGAAACCCGGCAGACCCTGGCCTTCCTGACATATGATTATTTCATCAACCCGGTATCCGGCCTGACTTTTAGCGTCAGTTTCATCGACCAGGAAGATGAAGGGACGGGCCCATCCAACCCAAGACAGCGCGGCACATTCAACGCCTCTTATACGCGCGCGATTACAAAGGATTGGGCACTCAACGTAGGCTATCAGTACGAGATGGACGACCAGAACGGCTTTAAGGCGACCTCGGACTCGGTCTTCCTGACACTTGGGCGGAGGTTCACCCTCAAACCCTGATTTGCTTTGGCTGGGCTCTTTTCGTCAACAAATTCTCCAAAAGCTGCATATTGTATCGATTTTGGATCAAAATCGCGGGAGCTTGGACACCCATGATTTCGAGGCGTGCTTTATTATGCATGATGGGCAGTGATGCATCGTTTCGATTCTAAAAACAGCCGCGACAATATCATTGAAGCGGCCCGAGGCGGCCTGCCGGTCATAAACACCGCAGGGCTGTTCTGGTTTGCCCTGTTGTTGCTTGGGTCGGCGCCTGTCTTCTGGATCGGGATCGTGTCGCTAGGGGCTGCGTGGAGCACACCGGAATACAGCCATGGTCCGCTGATCCCGATCATTTCGCTGTATCTGTTCCTGCGTGAACTTAGGGACATGCCGCCGCCCAATCCGGTTGTGCACGATCGATGGCCGGGTGTTGCCGTGATCACCGTGGCCCTGATCGTCGCCATTCTGGGAAATCTGGCCCGCATCCCCGATATCGTCACCTATGCCATGATCATCTGGACCGGTGGCGTCATGCTGACCGTGTTTGGCTGGCAGCGGGGCAAATACCATCAGCTGCCCGTACTGCACCTGGTGTTCATGCTGCCCCTGCCGCAGTTCGTCTACTGGAAGCTCACGATCTTCCTGCAATGGATTTCATCCGAGCTGGGCGTGTGGTTCGTACAACTGGCCGGTGTCTCAGTCTTTATCGAAGGCAATGTCATCGATCTGGGCGTCTATAAATTGCAGGTGGCCGAGGCCTGTTCGGGGCTGCGTTACCTGTTCCCGATCCTCAGCTTCTCGTACCTCTTTGCCCTGCTTTACCGTGGCCCGATCTGGCACAAGGTGGTTCTGCTGGTTTCAGCAGCTCCGCTGACCGTGCTGATGAACTCGATCCGCATCGGTGTGATCGGAGTACTGGTCAACCACCACGGCATCGAACATGCCGAAGGCTTCATGCATTTTTTCGAAGGTTGGATCATCTTCCTGCTCTGCGTGGCCATTTTGTTCCTGATGGCAATCGGGTTGCAGCGTCTGGCTCCAAACCCGCAGCCTTTTGCTGAGACAATTGATCTGGACACTCAGGGGCTGGGCACCGTCGCATTGCGTATCTTTGGTATCCGCGCATCAGTCGCACTGGCCATCGCAGCACTTTTGACATTGGCTGTTTCTACCGCGTGGACCCTGCGGCCCGCCTCGGAGGTAAAGCCAATCGAGCGGGATCCGTTTGTGCTTTATCCACGCCAGTTGGGCGACTGGTCGGGTTCACCCACCAGCCTTGATCCAAATGTCGAACGGACGCTGGGTGCCAGCGACTATCTTCATGCCACCTATATCGACAGCGGATCGGGCGATTTCGTGAACATGTTCGTGGCCTTCTACAACAAGCAGACCGAGGGTGACGGCATTCATTCGCCCGAGGTCTGCCTGCCGGTTGGCGGTTGGGAAATCTTCAGTCTGGAACCTTATGAGATCAACCCGGGCAACACCCCCTATGGCAGCTTCACCGTCAACCGTGCGGTGATCCAGAAAGAGTTGTCAAAACAACTGGTCTATTATTGGTTCGAACAGCGCGGAAAGCGTATTGTCAATGATTTCCGCGCAAAGATAAGTGTGGTTCATGACGGCTTTACCATGGGCCGCACCGATGGCGCGCTGGTGCGCTTTGTAACCCCGATCCTGCCCGGTGAAACCGAAGCGGATGCGGATGCAAGGTTGCAGAGATTTATGGAACCCAGCCTGAACCGTTTGCCGCAATTCGTGCCGTTCTAAACATTTAGTCTGACGCGCAATGGGATCCGAAAACCGGTTCCCGCTTTTCGGATTGCACACTTAGCCCTTCCAGATCCGCTTATACGCTGCAATGAGCGCGGGCACCTGATGGGGCCAGGCCATTTCCGCCTCGACCCGGGCACGCCCATAGCGGCCCATGGCAGCGCGGCGCTCGTCATCTGCCAGTAATTCGGTGATCTTGTCGGCCATATCCACCGGATCATTGGCCTTGGCATAGAGCGAGGCCTCCTGCGCCGAGAACCGTCCTTCGGTCACGTCGAACTGAACGATGGGTTTCTCGAACGCCATGTATTCGAGGATCTTGTTCATGGTGGATTTGTCATTCATCTCGTTCACCCGGTCCGGGTTCACGCAGACATCGGCGGTCGACAGGATTTCGAACAGATCCTGATCCGGCGCACGGCCGGTGAAGGTGACATAGTCCGATAGACCCATCTCAGCCGATTGTGCCTGTAGCTTGTCCAGGCTGGGGCCGCCGCCCACAAGGCAGAACTGAATGTCGTCGCGCCCCTGAACCTGCACCAGATGCGCCACGGATTCCAGCAGCAGATCGATGCCTTCCTGATCGCCCATGACACCGACATAGCCGACCATATATTTGCGCCCATTGCGCCAGTCCAGGTTTGGCGGCAGGTGCTGCAACCGGCTCAGGTCCGGACCCGAGCGGACGATGAACACATCCTCGGGCGCCATGCCGCCGCGTTCGATGGCGATCTTGCGATAGCTTTCATTGGTGGCAATCGACACCCGGGCCGAGGCGAAGGTCAGCCGCTCGAACGTCTTCATCAGCTTCCAGAAAAAGCCGCGCTTGTCGAACTTGGCCTCGTAAAGCTCGGGGTTGATGTCGTGGTGGTCGAACAGATAGCGCACGCCAAACAGCTTGAAGGGCAGCGCCACCAGAAAGATCAGATCGGGCGGGTTGCAGCCATGGATGACGTGAAAACCGCGGGTAAACTTGATCTTCAGTGCCAGCCAGCTTTCCCAGAACAGCGCCGCGCCATATTCCAGCAGATACCCCAGCGCACCGCTGGCATCCAAAGGCAGCGGATGGCGATAGACCTTGATGCCTTCATCTTCCCAGACGCGTTCCTCGTGCCCCTTGCCGGTGGGACAGATGACCGAGACCAACGCGCCTGCGGCAGCCAGCGTGCGCGCCTCCATCCAGACGCGGCGGTCGAAGGGCACGGGCAGGTTTTCCACCACAATCAGAACCTTCAGCCCTTTCAGGGGCTGGCTCTGGCGCAATTCCTCGAACGAGATCGGTTGCACGGCGGATACAGGGCTAGTCATATTCATAGGTTCTTAGCACCTCTGTATCGCCAAGGTTCAGGTCATTCACGATCCGGTTTGATCCAACCACCAGATCCCAGGGCCCGGCCTCGGCCGTGGCATGATCCACCAGCAGGCTGCCGACATTGGGCAAATGGGTAAAGGCATAGCCCAAGTTCTGTCCGCGCAGATCGGCAGGCTTGATGGCCGGGTCATAGACCGACAGCTGATAACCTGCCTGCAGCAGGCGCCGGGCGATATCGACATTGGGGCTTTCACGCAGATCGTCGGTTCCCGCCTTGAAGGCCAGCCCCGCCATCAGCACCCGGCCCCCGTCAGGCAGGCGGGCCATGATATCCTGCGCCTGATAGGTCTTGTGCGCCTGATTGGTCTGCAACAGACTGTCGATTAGATGGGTATGCGCGCCCACCTCGCCCGCGATATGCTGCAGCGCGCGAACATCCTTGGGCAGGCAGGATCCGCCAAACGCGCCACCCGGACGGGTGTAATAGGGTGAGATGTTCAGCTTGGTGTCCGACACGAAAATCTCGTGCATGGTTTTGGCGGATACGCCCATGCTGTGGCAGATGCGGCCGACCTCATTGGCAAAGGCCACCTTGGTGGCGTGCCAGGTGTTGTCGACGAATTTGGTGATCTCGGCCTCTTCAAAGGCGGTATAGAACACCGGCGCATCCAGCCCTTCGTGCATTTCGTCCATCACTGCGGATCGGTTGCCGTCTGCTGTACCCACAACGATCTTGGGCGGGTTGAAGAAATCATCCACCGCCGAAGCCTCGCGCAGGAATTCGGGGTTATAGACAATCTCGACCGCCTGTGCCGTTCGGTCGCCCAGATAGCTTTGAAAGATCGGCTCGATCAGCTGCCGCACGGTGCCAGGCCGGAAGGTCGACCGATACGCCACGGTCAGAGGCCGTGCCCGGCCCGGCGATACGGTTTCAGCAATCTGGCGCGTCACCTCGGCCACAAAACTCATGTTATGCGAGCCATCTGTGGAACTGGGCGTGCCGACACAGACAATGGCCAGATCCACATCATTGAGGTCTGGCATTTCAACCGAGGCACGGATCAGATTTCTGGCCAACGCTTCGGTCAGCAACTCGGCTACCTTCGGTTCCTTGATTGGGGGCTGTCCGGCGTTGATCTCAGAGACCTTGTCGGCATTCACATCAACACCGACCACCGTATGTCCTTGCCGGGTCAGACAGCAGGCCGCCGTAAACCCCACATATCCCAACCCGAAAATCGCAATCTTCATTCCGTCACACCAATTTTAGAGCTAAATACCCACAGGAAAATCAAACATCTACACCATATAGCTGGCACTCTTGCACGAACCGAGACCAATCTGAGACACTAAAGCGGAAATACACCTTGATATGTGAGGTCATTTTCTTACACGGATCGGATATATTTGTAGCAACATCACGCAACCTCTTAACTCTGAACAAAAAAACATGCGATCCCGACATAAAGAACACTGTCTTGATTTGACTATCAGCCGCTCTGGAGAATTGCCAGATTTGAGATTCGACGCTTTCAAGCAGAGCGGCTGAGAACGATGTAAGTGAAACATTACGAGTGAGTTATAATTATTGTTCCAAAACCGGAAACGTCATGCAAGCGCAGCAATCCCAGAATTCTGAACCAGCCCCCAGTATGCTCTCGCGGCGTTCTGCCTTGGCGGTCGGTGCTGCGACGCTGCTTGCATCGGGCATATTCAGACAGGGCTTGGGGTTTGTCACACTTGCCGTAACAGCACGCCTTCTGACGCCCGAAGATTTTGGCGTCATCGCCTATTTTCTGATCGCTGCCGCATTGTTGGAAATGTTCCAGCGTCAGATCGGGCTGATTCTCATCCGGCTTGAAGATGTCACATCTGAGCATCTGGATACGGTCTTTTCATTCCAGATTCTTTTTGGGCTTATAAGTGCTGCCCTGTTCTGGATTATGCAGCCGCTTGTCGCGCTTTTGGGCATTCCCGCCCTTACAGAGCTGATGCCCGTTCTTTCTGCGCTGGCTCTGGTTCTGGCCATTCGAAGCCCCCGGTTTTTGCTATTCGAACGCGGCCTGCGGTTCAGTTACATCGCTGGCGAAGAAACAACCAGCCGTGTCGTGTACACGATTTCGGCCATCACCTTGTCATGGTTGTGGCAGGATTATTGGGCCGTCGTTGTCGCAAGTTTTGCTGGTCAGGTCACCCGAGGCGTATGGACCTATTACTTCGCCCCTATGGCACCCCGGTTTTCGTTGTCGCGGTGGCGGGAAAGCCTGTCCTTTTCATCCTGGTCGATGGGGGCGCAGCTTGCGCAGTTTTTCTCGACCAACGCGCCGCAGCTTATTATAGGCGCGACGCTAGGTCTTGCGGATGCAGGTCTGTTTCGGGTGGGAACCCGGCTGGTCAATGTTGTGACACATCAGCTGTTCACACCAATGCTGCGTGTGATGTATCCCGGTCTTGCCGATCTGTCCCGGAAAACCGATCAGGGCCGGGAAGGGTTCCGCAAGATCAATGCCGGGTTCCTGGCCATCCTGCTGCCGGTCAGTATCGGCTTTGCGCTGGTCTCACAGGACGCAATCATCGTCGGGTTGGGCTATCAATGGGTCGCAGCTGCACAGGTCGTCTGGATTCTGGCCCCGCTATACGCGCTTGACGGATTGCAGGCCAATGTTCGTTCAGCCGTCTATATCGAAGGTTCGACCCCACTCCTGTTTATCAGAAACACCGCCTTGCTGGTCATTGTCGTCGGCCTGATGTGGGTCGGGGTGCAATATGGATTGACCGGCGCTCTGATTGCGACAGGATTGGCCAACGTGGCCGCGTTGTTCGCAACGCTGATAATCGCCAAACGGTTCGGCAACGGCGGCTTCTTTGAGCCCCTGACCGTCGGATGGCGCAGCTTCGTGGCCTGCGCCATCATGACGGTCGCGGTTCTGGCCACAGATTTTGCGATACGCACGGCCATATACGAGCCGCGTCTGCTGGTGATTATCACCGTCAAGGTACTTGTTGGCGTCTTTGTTTACACGGCCAGCCATATTGCGCTTTGGGCCATGTCCGGGCGGCCAGACGGGTTTGAAACCCTGGTCTTTTCGCTGGTGGCGCGCCTGCGTAACCGCTCTGACCCACAAGAGACATAAATGATCGAGTTGGGTGGTGTGTGCGTGTTCAAAGTTTTTATCGTTCAGTCTCAAGGCAAAATCCGATGCGCGATCCTGACCCATTGAATCATCTGCCCGGAGGTTGTGCTGGCCAGGCTGTCCCTGAAATCGCCGGAAGCGATGCAGAACCATCCATCGCATACCCGTTCGATTTGAGTGTTGTTATCGTGAACTACAACACGCTCGATGTGACGTCCCAGGCGATCCAATCGGTTCTCAAGTATCGCGGCAATCTGGTGCCCGAGATCATTGTTGTCGACAATGATTCAAGCGACGGAAGCGTTGCGGCATTGCGGGCGGCATTTCCACAGATAACCGTACTGGCCGCCGGCAAAAACGGTGGTTACGCGTGGGGCAACAATATTGGCATCCGGCACGCGCGCGGCCGTTACATTCTGGTCCTCAACCCCGATGCCCAAGTCTATGACGGCACGCTCGAACGGGCCGTTGAGTATATGGATTCTCATCCCGAGGTTGGTGTTCTGGCCGGGCATGTCTCGCTGGAAAACGGATCACAGCAACCCACCCTGTTTCGCCAGATATCGCTGAGCAGCATGTTCTGGAACATCCTGGTTCCGAACCGCCTCATCCGGAAAACCCGCCTTTTCGGCGATCAGCGATACGCCTCTTTGTCACGCGATACCATACAGGACGTTGATATCGTGGCCGGGTGTTTCATGATGCTGCCCCGGCATGTGATCGACAAAGTCGGCATGATGGATGATCGGTTTTTCATGTACAGTGAGGAATCGGAATGGTGCTGGCGGGTCCGGCAGGCGGGTCTGAAAGTGCGCTACAACCCCGATATCAGACTTATGCATTATGGCGCGGTTTCCACCGGGCAGACATCTCCCTGGAAATCTGTTGAAATCGCCAGGGGACACATCCTGTTTCTGCGTTTCACCCGCGGGCCTCTCATCGCCTGGCTCGGCACTGCATTGATGGTTGTGGGTGATGTGCTGCGCGCCGTCTGGTTCCTGCCCCTGAGCGCTGTAAAACCCGCCCATGCAGGGGCCAAAGCCTGGCGGGCGCGGTTTTCGTTCTTGCTGGGTGCTCTGATAAAGCCGCCGCACGGACAGATCCCACCGCAACCCAACCCGGACATGGCAGCATGAAAACCATGGCAAAAACGATCATGCGCGGAACCGTGCATACCGTTCTGGCCCCGATGGAAGCGCAAATGCTTGCCCGGCAACCGGATGCACGCTGGCCCCATGTATTTATTCTGGGGGCTCCACGCTCGGGAACGTCGCTGTTTTATGAGCTCATGGTTACTCAATTCCAGTTCGCCTATTTCTCAAACCTTGCGCACCGGTTCTACAAGACCCCTCTGGCCGCAACCCGGCTGGGTCAGAAATTGATCGCCTCACATACACCAGCATATCAAAGCGATTACGGGCATATCGCAGGATGGGCGGCCCCCAATGAAGGGGGATGGATCTGGCACCGCTGGATGGAAGATGGTCCATGGACGGATGAACGCACCCTGTCCTCTTTGCCGGTCGCAGAAATCAGGGCAACACTGGCAGGTATATCGGCACTGGCAGAAGCTCCGTTCATCAACAAAAATGTCATGCATTCCAATCGTGTCCGGTTGATGGATGCGCTTTTCCCAAAGTGCCTGTTTCTCGAGGTGCGCCGTGATGCCAGCGATACCGCCCGATCCATAATAAGGGCGCAACGGCGCAACAAAGGACACAAGCGCGATCAGCAAGGGTGGTGGTCTGTTCGACCATCGAATGCCGGCGGCGATACAGACATTGAGCGCGCCTGCCGACAGGTCACCGGCGTCGCACAGGATATCGAACGCGATTGCGCCCATATAGGTGATGACCGACATTTCCGGGTCGATTACGAAACCCTGTGCGCCAGACCGGCGCAGATGCTGAACGACGCCTCCGAATTTCTCAGGAGTCACGGCCTTCCGGTTGCATCGCGCCCGGATAACACCGTTCCCGACTGTTTCAATCTCCGCGCTTCTCAGCCGCTTGCCGATACCGAAGAAGCCCTTCTGGAACAAATGTTGTGCCCCCAATCGAAGATGGCTGAAATCTGATGGATATCGAAACCCTTTCACTGCGCCAGGTCGCACCTGAAGATTGGTCTGCACTTGGCCGCTCGTTCGACGATCTGACTTACGAGCAGACACTGACCTATGCGCAGGCCGCAGCCAGACGGATCGGTGCCAATGCTGAATTTATCAGCCTGCATGATGCGCAGGGCTTTCCCGTGGCTGCGGCCTGTCTCCGGATCAAACGGGTGCCGGTTCTCAAGCGCGGGATCGTCTGGGTCGCGGCAGGTCCGATGATGATACCAGCAGACGCCCCCCCGCCCAGGCCAGAACGGCAACGCGCCATTTTTGCTGCACTATGCGCCTATGCGCAGGACACCGGCCATGTCCTCCGGTTGCGTCTGCCAGCTGTGACAGCACATGACACGGCAGCTCTGGATCAGGTTGCGCAAGCGGCAGGCTTTTCCCCGACAGATCGCGCAGCGCCCTATCGCACCGTCATTGTCGATTGTGATCAAGATGAAGAAGCCCTGATGGGCGGCCTGCATGGGAAATGGCGGAACCATCTGCGCAAATCGCTGAAAGCTGGCCTGACCCTCGACATCGTGCCGATTGCGGACGCGGCGGACAGGTTTCAGCGCTTGTATCGCGAGGTACAGGCAACCAAAGGGTTTCAGGCTGCAGATATTCCTCCGGAATTCTACTATAAGCTGCAAGGGGAAGATTTTGATCACGAGGTTCTGTTCGCACAGTTGGATGGGGCAGATGTTGCGGGCATGACAATCGGACGGGCCGAGCGCAGCGCCGTCTATCTTTTCGGAGCCACCTCGCAAGCGGGACGGCGACCCAATGCAGGTCACTTCATGATGTGGCAGGCCATTCTGCATTGCCGCGAGGTCGGCGTTAAATGGTTTGATCTGGATGGCATCGACCCCGAGCTCAACCCCACCGTCACAGAGTTCAAACAACGCACCGGCGGCACTGATCTGGTTGCGGCCGGGCCATATGAATATCGACCGCCCGGGATCACATCAGCCCTGATCGGTGCCGCCGAGACCGCCCATACACATCTGAAGAAAGCGCGCACGTGACAGGTTTGACGGGCATAAACTTTCATGGTGTCGGAACACCTGATCGGACGCTCGAGCCCGGCGAAGCGCCGTATTGGCTCTCGATCTCTCAGTTTCATGATGTGCTTGATCAGATCGCTGGTGCTTCCGACTCAACCTGCTTTACGCTGACGTTTGATGACAGCAATCTGTCAGACCACGATATAGCCTTGCCCGCCTTGGTGGCCCGGGGCCTGCGGGCACAGTTTTTCATTTTGACCGGGCGGATCGGACAGCGCGGTTCACTGGATACCTCACATATAAAAGCGCTTTCTGAGGCGGGGATGACAATCGGCAGCCATGGTATCAACCACGTCGCCTGGCCCAGGCTGAGCGATGCTGAGCTCGAACAGGAACTGCGCCTATCTCGCACCCGACTGGAAGATATCTGCGGCCATCCTGTGACCGAAGCTGGCATTCCTTTTGGTCGATATGATGCCCGTGTTCTAAGGGCGTTACATGCGGCCGGATATACTGCAGCCTGGTCAAGCGATGGCGGGAAATACCGTCCTCAGGCATTTCTGCGCCCCCGTACATCCCTTAGGGGCGATATGACAAATCCAGGAATACGCGCCGTCCTTGACGGGCAGATGGCCCGCTCTCAGCAACTGCGTCGCATGGTCGGAATGCTACGGCGACGATGGCTGGTCACGGGATAAACCATAGTTTTTCAGGGCTGTGCGTCCGACACGGGATCCGCAAATCTTGTATACTGCACCCTTTTCCTTTTTGTCGTGGCAGGGCTGACTTCGTCGCCGGGATCCTGCGTGCATTCCGAGTCAGAAAGCCAGACACCGGCGCCCAGAAGAAACATAAACATACAGTAAGACGCATCCCATAAGTGGACGGTAAACGCCGACACACTGATGCTGATAAATGCAATCAGATAGCCTCGCCGGGCCATGGAATGTGCCCCTGTCAAAGGTGCAGTTGCGGCTTTCCAGCAGATATATACGGACGCCAGGGTAATCAGAAACCAGGTCACAATCCCATAGCGCATCGCCAGAAGAAGCCAGAAGTTGTCGACACTCGGCTTCATCCAGCCCGGGCGTGTCCAGTCCCAAAGGCCAATGCCGAAGATTGGATTGCCCAGCACATCATCAATCGCATTTCTGAAGATGTGAATTCGGTTCCAGGCAGAGCCCGCTGAAAAGGTCAGTTCGCTGGCGATGATTTGAAAGGCATTCCTGTTCGAAGCAAGTTCAAGCGCAATGTAGAGCGCACCAAAAATGATAAGGAATATTTTCCAGCGGCTTTTGATTTGCTTCAAGATCTCGTCCCACGCGATCAGCAATCCCTGCAAAAGCACGCTTAAAAACGCTCCCGAAGAAAGCGAGCTGAAAACGGCGACCCCCACAACAAACGGGCGGCGCGCCCTTTTGAAAGGAGAGGCGTCTGTGCCCAGAACATACCATGACAGAGCAAAAGCAGGGGCGCAGAACACTCCGAACAGGATCGGGTGTGGCATGGTCACCTGGGCGCGCTCCAGCCCGAGCCGGGGCTCTTGCGCCACGTCTCGGTAAACATTGAAGACCCCACTGAAAATATCGATCAAAAGCGGGTTCCCGGTCTTGTTTTCAAGCAAGGCAAAAGGCAGCAGAACCAGAACCGCTCCGAAATACCACCGGACAAACCATTGGAATGACCTGAGGTCCCTGATCAAAGTACGCGCCACAAAATAAGGGATCAGGGTTTCGATGAGAAGGATGCCAGCAAATTCCCACTGATCGGCCACCCCATGGTTCACGAAAAGCGCACCCGTCATCCAGAAACCACCCACCAACACCAGAAAATCCGGAAGACGCACACGCCCCGAGGCGCCGTTAATCCAACGGATCATGATCGGAAGCGCCATAACCAGCAGATAGACGCGGTACATGCTCAGCCGGAGGCCGCCCAGAAAGAAAAAGAACGGCATCACCAATGACAAAACCAGCAAGACAATTAAAAGCTGGTCCGCAGATGCTGCACTAGCTGCTTTTGCTGTCCGATTGTGAGAACGCGCAACAAGCGTCATTACATGAGTATTCCCTATATTTTAGACCATTCACCAACAAGATATCTTAGTCTGCACACCGCTCAAACGACCGGTCGAAACATAGCGCACCTCTGCAGTGATCTGCAAAAACAGTTCGTGATGCCCGTATCTGTGACTTCAAGAGCCTGCTGAGCCTCTTCATCAAAATCATACGCTTACGCCCAGTCGAGCACCAAATGCCGACCTGTCCCGCGACACCGTATTCAACAATCCTATGTTTCTCCTCGGATTGTCTTCATATCAATACTATACCTCATCAAAGAGGCGGAAAATCCAATCATGGGTTCAAGCAACGCTGGCACAAAACTCGAGCGATAACTAGAAAATCAATGCGGATTGTTTTGGAGCATATATGCGCATCATAAAACCCCGGACATGGCTGTTCGTGACAATTGTAGCACTTCGGATCCTGCCAACATTCATACGCCGGGCCCGGAAGAAGCTGCAGGGCAAACCCCACCATTTTGAACGTTCAGCCCCGCGCCAAATTCCGCGAAAAATCTGGATATATTGGGATAGCGGAGAAGAAAACGCACCTGAACTGGTCCGTGATTGCATCGCGTCCTGGCGCACACAGAACCCCGGCTGGGACATCCGCGTTCTGAATTCCGAGACTGCCGCACAGGCTGTCGAGATGCCGCACGATCCCGTTAAACTGCCTGTTCAATCTTATGCCGACCTTCTGCGTCTGAGGCTACTCAGGCAACATGGTGGCGTATGGGTGGATGCAACAACATATTGTCTTGCTCCGCTTGACACATGGTTGCCGGTCGTGGCGCAGCGGGGTTTTTTTGCCTTCACCTGGACCAAAAACGACGCCTGGCTTATCTGGCCGGGCGTCCGCCGAACGCTGACGAATTGGTTTCTTGCCTCAGAGCCAGCAGGTCGATTTATCACAGCCTGGGAAGAAACCAGCTTTGACTATTGGGAAGGCCGGGTGAAGCCCCACAATTACTTCTGGCCCCATATCATGCTCGACTACCTGTTTCTGACCAGCCGGTCCTTTCGGCATGCGCTTGGTGAAATTCCACAGATCGGCTGTTTCGGGCCACATCTGGTACATGATGCGGTGACACATGGGAAACATATCGAAGAGATCTCTGCACTACTGCAATCCGGATCGGTTCCCGTTCAAAAATTGCGCTGGAACTGGAATGCAGAACAGGTTGCAACAGCCCGCGCGCTGTTGAAGATCAAAAGCGCGCAAACCTGATCACGCCGCAATGTGTCACGATGGAACAACCGCATCTGAGCGGACCTCCCGGTACAGCTCTATGTCCGCTTTATAGTAGCTGGCAATAAAGTCACGTACCTGCGCCTCTTCGAACACAGAGGCATCAGTGCTGCCCCCCGGTTTCATTAGAACTTTTCGCGCCGAACGTCGCAGTGTTTCATGGACAGAGCCCGGAAGCACCCGACGAGCAAGAGCGCTGCTGGATTGCGCAACCTGTTTCAGTTGCGGATAGCGGAACACAGTTGTTTTGTTGGCGTGTCCAACGGACAAGGTGTCTGCACCGATGTGGCGTGCCAATGCGCAGGCAAATGCATCAAGATGTTCAACCGGAAAGATGTTTTGCACCAGCCGCTCACCGTCAATTTGCACAAAGTCGGATTGGCGCGTGAAATGAATAAACTCTGGTCTTATCACAGCGGGATACGACAGCAGATATTCCTGTACGCGTCCGATCTCAGAGCGTAATTCCGCTTTGTTAAGCTGAGCGAACTCCTTGCCCAGATACATTTTGGCCCGCTGCGCCAAGGCTGAACGAAAGCGCTGAAACGGGTCGCGCAGCAATGCGTAACTGTCATAAACACGCAGCTTCTCGAACACCTCCGGATCAAGTTCGCGCAAAAGAGGCAGAGGAAGATGCCGGAAATCGATCGGCCCAAACTGAGGGTGCTGCTCAACCGTTCTCAGAAACCGCTCATCCGCATCGTGATACGGCAATACCGCCGCCCGGACCGATGTCCCAGCACATTTGGGGATATGGATGAAAACAAATCTATGCTGGTCCGACACAATCATAAAACAACACTCTTAATTCAACACACCCCGTATGCAGGAAGCGTGGTACTGTTGGCAAGGTAGCGGAAAAATGAAGGGGCGGATCGGAGAAACCTCCAATACCGCCCCTTCGGTTCTCATACAGCTAGTCAAGCCGCCTCAATCGCTCACCAACCCCAGAAATCTTCCTGGATCGTTCCGAAACCATCAACAAACAACCCATCGCCATCCGCTAGGGAATTACCGATCTGATCATTGATGAAAGGGCTATCCTGACGCTCAGAGCCCCAGCCATTTTCTCTTCCACGGATGAAATCAAAATGCGTTTCTGTATCATTCACATTCTGATCCCGGAAAGAGAAGCTTCCGTTGAGCCAGCTGTCATTATTGTTCGCCTGAGACCTCAAACCACTTTGATTTAGGGGCAGGTTGGAATTCCCCAGGCTCCAAAACGACTGCTGCTGGCCGCCAATTGCCATGTCTCGTACATAGTCAACAAAGACAGTTGCCGGCTCAGAATGCGCGGGGCCGTCGGGGCGGTTGCCTCCAATAGTGCCAAGACCGCCGCCAAGCTGAAGGGTCGGGACGGTAACATGCGCACCACTATGCAGCCAACCCGCGAGGTCCAATATGAAGGTATCTGTAGCTGTCTGGGAAGCAGGCCCGGTTGGTGCCGGGGCACTCGGCGCTGGCGCTGGCGGAGTTGGAGCGACCGGTACAGGCGCGGATGGCGCCGGGGCGCTTGCATCGGGTACGGATGGTGCCGGGGGGCTTGCATCGGGCGCAGACGGCGCCGGGGCGCTTGCATCGGGTACGGACGGTGCCGGAGGGCTTGCATCGGGCGCAGACGGCGCCGGTGCGGGTGAAGAGCCGGTATTTGGTTGCGTCACAGCAGAATTGGAGCTGCCAACCCACTGATTGTAGTCAAATGGGTAATTGTCGACCAGATTTGAACCGGCATTCAACACATCCAACGTACTGCCGGGAACGACGCCAAACTGATTGTATCCATCCGCGGCCGCCGTAGCATGATAAACGAACTGGGTGTCGTAATAACCCGCTGCGGATGGGTCCGTGTTTTGGATATAGACGTTATTTTTTACGCTCCAATCCGACTGACCATTATGTCCGATAATGGCGTTCGCCACATTCTGCTCGATCACAACATTCTTTGATCCATTTGCCCCGATCTTCGGAATTGCAACACCGCCAGTCTGGCTGGATGGTACAGCGATCAGAGTGTTATTCTTGATCGTCAAGCCATCGGCCATGTGCATACCAATGCCGTTTGCCTGGGCATTGTAGATAATGTTGTCTTCGATAAGGATATTGTAGTTCCAGTGCGTCGGGTCCGAATAGTTGGCCTTGTCCGAACCCGCCCAAATACTTTGGGTGAGATCCCCGGTTCCCATATCCAGAACGTTATTCCGGATTACGATATCGCTGCTGCCTGTTCCGTTGGAGCGCTGAATCTGGATCATGTCGCGGTGATCACCGGATCCTGCAGCCCCACCAAAATCGTGGATATAGTTATTCTCGATCAGAACATTTTGAACTTCACCCAGAGAAATACCGTCCGAGCGGATCGTATGGATGTTATTGCCCGAAAAGTTGATATCGCTCGACTTGGAAGCTGACAGTGCCTTCCACCAGGAATGGAATTCCGTGTTGGTCACATCGACATTGGTTGAGCCTGAGATCATCAGCCCCCTGCCATAGCCTGTGCCATCAGCAGTCGTACCCGTTCCGCTGGCAAAATCCCCATCAAAGACCGACTGATCTATGCTGATATTGCTGCTGTTGGAAATTTTGAACGGGCTGGTATGGGTCGCGTCGCCTGAGCTGAAATTGTAGTCGAACTTGACCGTATCAAAAGAGACATTCGACACCTGATCGAGTCTGAGCCCTGAAAAGCTGGCCATCGCACCCGGATCAGCAGATTTCAGTGTCACAGGTGATGAATAGCTCGTGTTCTTGAGCGACAGGCTGCCATAATCGCCTGGCGCAAGTAGTATCGTTTCCCCACCTGTCGCCTGAGACAGAGCCTGGTTCAGCTCAGCCGCAGAGGTTACCGTGATTGTCGTCGACATGTTCCACCTTCTGTTTCATAGGCGCTGTGAGTGGCAGCGCACGACTTCCCGCACACCCAGGACAGATGGAACAGCCGCCCGAGGGCAGCAGAGTGGCCAAAATATGGCTATGTTTGGAAATTGTTGCCTGTATCGGGGCAATGCTGCCCCCGTGCGCTCATTTCCGAATGAACTCGATACTCGATACTGGGAATTGTTCCACTTCCCTTGGCGGTCACCTTCTGTTTGGGTGATTGAGTCCTACACGGCAACAATGAACACATTATTGCCATTATTCAGGCGTGGCCTTGCGTATCTGCAGCATGCATCGGCAATGATTTGCTTGATGCCGTAGGGGCAACCTGCGTTTGGGATCGCATATATCCGACTATCCGACGACCGCCATGATGCTTTCACTCAGAGTATCGGCACCACAGGCACGCATCATGGACACGAATCGCTGATGCTCCTACGCTTTCAGCTCCGCAGAAATTCAAGATGGTCATTTCATGCGACGTATAATAAACGGTCCCGTTGGTTTCCTGGCCCTTGCTTGCCTGATCTTGTTTACCTTGGTTACTCCGTCGGCCTCCGCGACGGCCTGTGCAGGCATTGCGGTCGCCGCGGATATGCCGAAGGCCCAAAACGGACAGGCCATCCATAACGCATCAGAACTTTCCGCCGCACTCAAGGCGGCACAGGGCGGCGAAACCTTTATCCTGACCGGAGGGAATTACGGTCGCCTGAAAATCAGAACCGATTTCAAAAAGCCCGTGACGATCCGTTCAGGCAGCCCCGGCACACCCGCCTGCTTTACCGAGATGCGTCTGGACGGAGCTGGAAACATCGCGTTTGAGGGGCTGATCTTTGACTATATATATGCGCCCGGCGACAAACATTTCACCCACCGGTTCACCATTCAGAACAGCCGTAACATCACCATCTCCAACTCGGTCTTTGATGGCGGCCAAAATGGGCCCGCTGGCCATGGGCGCGGCATCAACATTCGGGACAGCGCAAATGTAACCATCGAAAACTCGGTCTTTCGACTGTGGTGGAAGGCTCTGACCGGGGACAGCGTCACCAACCTCACAATCCGTGGAAATACTTTCTACAACATCCGTTCAGACGGTATTGGGCTGGGGGTTATCGACGGCCTGCTGATCGAAGCCAATCACATGCACAACTTCCGCCGGCTGGCTGGCAGCAATGATCATGCCGACATGATACAGATCCAGCGCAGCTCAAACCGGCGCAGCACCAATATCGAAATACGCGACAATATCCTTGATATGGGTGCCGGAGATTACACCCAGACGATCTGGATGGGCGGCGACGGAAAAGATCTGAGTGATCCGATGTTGCGGCATCAAAACGTACTGATCGAAAACAACGTCATCTACAATGCACAGGCACATGGCATTTCCGTGCATGGGGTCGATAATCTTTCGATCCGCAAGAATTCAGTCATCCGCGTCCGCAGGCCCACCGAAACCGGGGGCGTTACGATCCCGCGCATCAGCGCCGCGTGGTCGACCTCTGTTGTGATCGAACAGAATGTGACGAGCGATATCCTGGGCTATGAAAATCAGCGGGACTGGGTTGTTCTGAACAATGTGATCGTTCAGGATGAAATCCCTTCTGCAAACGGCTTCTATGATCGCGAGTTCATCTATTACGCAACCGGGCCCACAAACGGCTATAATGAATATGGTGTACGACCGGGCAGCACAATCGACCGTCTGGACGCAGGTTCGACGCTTGTCAAAAACTATCCGACACACCAATAGCCAAGTAGGTAACTTAGGCGGCTCCTGACTTTTATTGGCGGGCCATCCTTGCCCCTGACAGGGTTGTTCTCAGTTTTGTTGTGATCGGCTTTTCGATAAACGAATACATCAAGCAGCCCGCAAAGACACTTGCCACCAGACACAACAGGGCGATGACATCACCATTCGCTGATCCCAGGACAATTGACGATGCCTTGTAGAATGCCGGGATCGACAGAATCTGAATAAGATAAATGCTATAGGACGCATCGCCGAGATAGATGGCAAACGCGTTGGATGTCTGCCCTACGGAAATCAGGCCGAACACAATCAGCGCCGAAGGGATGCCCCAAATAACAGCGCGGTTCACCTGCGTAACAGCCTCACTATCCACCAGGGACAGGCATAAAAGAGCAAAACCGATCGCGAAGATCGCAATCCCGGTTGTATTGCTGACCCTGTATCCCGTGTTGAAAAGATATGCGATGCCCATGCCAAAAAGAAACTCCAGCGAAATGAAGTCCCAAGCCATGAAGGAGGTCACCAGCAGGATGACCCCTACGGTCACGAGGGTGTATTTCCAGATACCAATCGCCAGCGACAGGCCAAAGATCAGGTAGAAGAACATTTCCCATTCCAGGGTCCACCCCACATAAACAATGGGGGACTCTCCGGTCATGAGCTTCGAAATGAACAGAAGGGACCATGATATCGATGCGGGTGTCACCTCCAACGACCTGAACAGCCCCGGGAGAGCAAAATACAAAACAACGACAAATGCCGTTATTAGCCAGTATATGGGGACAATGCGGATAATCCTGGATTTTAGAAAATCCCCTATCCCCCTGCGTCGCTGCATTTGAGTATGAAGCATTACAAAGCCTGAGATCACAAAGAAGATATCAACCCCATTTGCGCCCCAGCCGGATAAAAAGCTTAGAAAACCGGCATCTTGTTGATAATTCGTCGCCGTCTTAAGGACGTGAAGAAAAACAACATTGATGGCAGCAAAGGCTCTCAGGGCCTGAATATTGTTAATCATTACCACTCAAACTTTTTAAGTTTATCCCGCAGGAACGATAACGTTTTAGCCCTTTAAATGCTAGGCTCAGGACTTATCCGGCCCTTCCGGGAAAGCACCGGCCTGGGGGTGGGGATGCCTTGAAAGCCCGAGGGATTGACTGGCCGCAGTCATTTTTTCTGCCCCCAGTCTGCTGCAGGTGATATGACAGTACGAAATTAAGTGTGGTTCAAAGTTTTTCGTTTTTTCATGACATCATCTGAATTCGGCAAAGAGAGTGTTTTCTTCATCCGGCGCGAATATCGTACCTCCGCCGTTTTATGCGCCCTTGTTGTTGCGCTTGTACTGGCGCTGATATTGCGGCTTTGGGGAATTGAGCCCCGCAGCCTGTCCCATCCGGAAATTTATGTTCCCGGCATCGACCTTGCGGCCGGAATTTCTGAACCACCGCCCCGCCATGATCTGGCTGAAACCGTCAGGTGGCACTTCCATGACGAACCCCATCCCATGGGATGGTATGTCACCATGCTGGGCTGGACCAAAACATTCGGGACCTCTCATCTCGCCCTTCGGTTTCCGGGCGTATTGTTTGCTCTGGGCTCGATCCCGCTGATTTTTCTGATCGCACGGAACATATTCGGGTCCACCATAGGCTGTCTGGCGGCACTTTTGCTGGCACTTCATGGCTTTCACGTCTTCTGGAGCCAGATGGCCCGCATGTATATCGCTGGGGCCTTTCTGTCGCTTCTGGCAACCTGGCTTTTGCTTTGCCTCGTCAAAACGCGTGAACCGCGACCCGGTATCGAGGCGGCATATGTTGCCTCGGTCGTAGCTGGTGTTCTGACAGTCGAGCTGTTCTGGCCCCTGATCCTGATCCACCTGTTCTGGGTCGTGCTGATCGCACCCCAACCGGATAAGACACTACCGTTTTCACAGCGCATAAGCCTGCGGCGGGCTCCCCGGCTGTTTCAGATACAAGCCCTTGCATTTATCCTGTCTGCCCCGGCGCTGACACATGCGATCTACCGCGCCCGCAAAGGGGCTGCCCCCGACCCATCTTTTGATTTTCTGGCCGAGTATTTTTCCTTCGGGTTTCTGTTCGCAAAAGACATCTTCACCATTCCGCACCTGCAAATCGGATCAGCCGGAGCCCTTGCCCTGCTGATATTTGCCCTGTCCTTGCTGATCGCCAGCCTGAAAGCTCCTAAACGCGAGGCCTGGATCGTCAATGCCGATCGTCCCCTGCCCATGTGGATTCCAGGTCTTGCTGCACTCTGTTCGGCCGGGTTCATGTTCTGGCTTGCCACAATCGCTCATCGCCGGACCGAAGCTTTGATGATCCTGTCGGTCTTGCCACTCATGGCCCTGCTCATTCCGGTTCTGGGAGCCGTCTGGAGCACCCTCATGCCCCGGCTGCCATTTGGCAACCGCTACGTCCCACAGGAAAGAACCCTGCTCTTATGGTTCTTGGCGGTTGTCGCTCCGCTGATCCTGTTTGCCGCCTCCTACAAGGTATCGATCCTGGCACCCCGCGCCTTTTTGGTTTTTATCCCTTATCTGATCATCCTCAACGCGGCGGGTGCGATCTGGTTGTTCCGAAACAGCCATCTCAGAGCAGCCCTGATCAGCCTATGCGTTGCCGTGTTTACCGCCAGCATCCCTTATGCAGCCAAAAAACCCGGCTCTCCCAATGATTATCAGGCAATTGCGCAAGCCATGCTGCCGGAAATGCAAGACGGAGACCTTGTGTTTCTGAGGCAGCGTAATTGGGTGGACAGCCCCTTGTTTTATTACATCAGTGATGCGGATTTCATCGTTACAGATCATGAGACCGCTCTACAGACCCATCCTGAAGCCCGCGTCTGGCTGGTGACCTGGCCCTACGAAGAAGAGCCCGTCATAAATGATGCACGGCGCGCGGCGCTCAGTGGCTATAAACAGACACTGAAACTCAAAAAACTGCGCGCCAGCGCAGAACTCTTTGAGCCGGACCCTAAACCATGATCACCTGGACGGGACCACAGAAAATGAAGCTCGTATGACGTTGCTGGATATGGACACCGCGCGCGCCTCTTCCCCGGCACAGAGGCAGGATCAGACCACCCCGACACTCAGTATCGTGGTGCCGATGTTCAATGAAGAAGACGTCCTGCCGATCCTGTTCGAGCGCATGGGTTCTTTCCTTGAGACGCTTGGTGAAAGCTATGAGATCATCTGCGTCAATGACGGCAGTACAGACAACACCGCCGATCTGTTGGCGGATGCGCACGTGCGTGACAATCGCATAAAGGTTCTGAACTTTTCCCGCAATTTCGGGAAAGAGATCGCCTTAACCGCGGGGCTTGATGTGGCCTCGGGTCAGGCTGTCATTCCTATCGATGCGGATTTGCAGGACCCCCCGGAACTCATCGAAACCTTCATCGAAAAGTGGCGGGAAGGCTTCGATGTTGTTTATGCCGTTCGCCGCCATCGGCATACGGATACCGCGATGAAACGCTGGTCGGCGATCAAGTTCTATCAGGTCATCAACCGGCTTTCAGGTGTGCCCATTCCCGCCAATACCGGTGACTTTCGCCTTATGGACCGGCGTGTGGTCCGTGCCGTTGTCCGGCTGCGCGAACACAACCGGTTCATGAAAGGGCTTTTTGCCTGGGTCGGCTTCCGACATGTCGAAGTGCCTTATGACCGCCCCGAACGTGCGGCGGGGCAGACCAAATTCAATTATTGGCGCCTTTGGAACTTTGCGCTGGATGGCATCACAGGATTTAGCACCGTACCTCTGAGAATTGCCGGCTATATCGGTATGCTGACCGCATTGGGCGCTATTATCTATGGTGTATTGCTGACCCTGCGCACCCTGATCCACGGGGCTGATGTACCTGGCTACGCTTCGCTGATGGTTGCTGTGTTGCTGATCGGCGGCCTGCAACTTGTCGTGCTTGGCGTGATCGGAGAATATCTGGGACGCCTTTATGAAGAGGCCAGAAAACGCCCGCTTTACATCATCGAAAGCAGCCTTGGCCTTGATGACCGCCAGACGTAGCCGACATCGCAGCTGACCATCAAACGCGCCGGAATTGCAAGTTGATGAATTAAGAACAACAGACGCAATATGCCAGTTCTTACCGGGGCAGTTCGACCACCTGATTTGTGCGACTGCTCTCAATCACCGCATTGGCAATTTCAATTGACCGAAGCCCGGCCTTGCCGTCTGCAATTCGGCCACTCGCATCCCCATCGCACAGTTTGATAAAATCCCGTAATTCCTCTGCGAACGAAATCTTGGCCGTTGTCTTCCATGAGAACAGTTTTTCGCGGACGGCAATGTCGAAATACCTGCGCGTTGTCGTAGTCGGCGTCCCGCCGGGTTCCGGCATCGTAATAAGAACATTCTTCATTGGTGCATATGCCCCCATCACCATGCCATGTGTCCCGTGCACTTCGATTGCAAAATCATATCCGCGCCATTCCCCCCAGCTGGCATGATAAACTGCAGGCACACCTTCGGGGTTTCGGAATATCGCGACTGCGGTGTCCTCGGACCCCGGCAGGTTCCAGACACGCTCACCGGCGACCCCATAAACCGAACTCACCTCGCCCAGCATGTGGCGCACGATATCGGTCATGTGAATCCCTATATCCCACATTGCTCCGCCACCGGATTCCGGCACTTTGTATTCCCAGTCATGGGTAAAATGGGCCAGCCCGTCATGCCCACCAAAGGCACGAATATGAGTAATGTCTCCGATTGCCCCGCTGGTTATGGTGTCTTTCACATAGGCGAATGAAGGATAATACCGCATGTTGAAGCCCGTGGCGATCACCCGGCCTGCGGCCTTTGCCTCGGCCAGCATCTGACGGCAGGTTGCGGCGCTGTTGGACATGGGTTTTTCGACCAGCACATGCATTCCATGTTTCAGAGCGCTGACACATGGATCCTCATGCGTATGCGGAGGGGTCGATACTACGACCGCGTCCATGTCCGTTTCCAGAAACCGCTTCAGGTCGGTGAACACGGGAGCGCCCCCAGCGACACTGCGGGCGGCTTCTTCAGACAGATCCAGAACAGCCGCCAGCGTTGTGTCCGGGCATTCCTGAATGGTCTCGATCCGAAGTTTGCCAATTTTTCCAGCCCCGCCAACAACCCCGATACGCATGGTTTTCTCCTCATAAGACAGACCGCGAACAGCCCGGCCCCGAACTGTCAGCTTCACATAGCAATATTTTCTTGAGGAGTATGCGCCACGGCGACGTCTGTACGCCGGTTATACCGATCGTCATCGAATTCCTCATTAACAAACGCGGGGCACAACTTACCCCGTACTTATGACAATAATTCGTCCTCTGCGCAGTAGCACAGGCACCCACCCTAGGCTAGGCTTCTGCTTTGAAACACATTGTGCCGGATCCTGAATTTGAGGCGTAGAAAAAGACTATGACAGCCACCGGACCAGATCATCTCGACGGCAAGGCCGTCTTCGTGACAGGGGCTACAGGGTTTATCGGCAAGCGGCTTGTTCCGGCGCTTATCAATGCCGGCGCCCGGGTCACCGTCCTGTTGCGCAACCGCCATGGGCGGCAAGCCTTCAGCGCTATGGGGGCCCGAGTCATACAAGGAACGGCAGGGGATCGCGCCTTGCAGGAAAAGGCCCTGCGCGATCAGGATGTATTATACCATCTTGCCTATGACATGCGCGCTACGGCAGCAGATAATCTTGTCACCTTCGAGACCCTCAGAAGCGCCGCAGAAAATGCCGGCGTCGGGCGGATCGTTCATGCCAGCTCGATCGTTGTCTATGACGGATGGCCACAGCAAGACCTGACAGAAAGCTGCCCGGTCTCAAACGACAAGGCTGACCCATATCGGCGAGCTAAAATCGCGATGGAACAGGCTCTGTTGCAAGGAAACTGCCCTGCTGCGATCCTGCAGCCGACACTGGTTTACGGGCCCGGAAGTATGCTCTGGACGGATCAGCTGACCCGCTGGCTTGCCGCCGGCACCGTGGTGCTACCCAAACCCGAAGGGCTGTGTAACGCTGTGTTTGTGGATGATCTGGTACAAGCCATGTTATGCGCCGCAGCGCCAAAAGACCTGCAGCAAGAGCGGTTCATCATCTCGGGCCCCTCCCCCACCAGTTGGTCAGCCCTGCTATCGGGCTATGCCGACATCATTGGCTGCGGAAAGATCAGGCACATTCCGCTGGAAACACTCCGCGCACAGCTGCCTGATGAAGAACCGGGGGAAAGACCTGACACACAATCGCTGGCTGCACGGGTCAGTACCATAGCGCGGGCATGGATCGGTCGGGACCGGTTCGAAAGTTTGGTCCACACAGCCACGCAACAGTTGCCCAGGCAAAACGAGCTGTACCCTGACCGTTATATGCTGGAGATATTCTCGGGCACAGGACAGTGTAAGATTGATCATGCCCGTACACGGCTGGGATATGAGCCCACTTATGATCTGAAAGCAGGGCTCGAAGCCACGCGGCCCTATCTGGAAGCCCGCTTCAAAAGATAAACAATTGATGAAAACATCAATAATTGAGGCATTTTTTGAAACACTGTACGACCCGCCGATACAAGGCCGACAAATATATTGGATTCGCGCCCATTCCACCCTATCCGTGAAGAGGGGTGGAATTTTCGGCACCCAGGATGCCAATTGATTTCAGTGTGACTTTGTACGATCAGGATAGATTATGAATTACGAAACCTCGCACCATCAGTCCCTCAAACAGCTTATTGCAGCGCGCGATGCGCGGGTTGCCGTGGTGGGGCTGGGCTATGTCGGCCTGCCCCTGGCCCTGACCGCTTATGACAAAGGGTTCGACACCACCGGTGTTGACCTCAACCCCGACCGCGTAGCGCGGATCAATCAGGGCGATCAGGTCATCTCGTACCTGGAACAGGACCGGATCGCGCAAGCGGTGGCCAGCGGCAAATTCCGTGCGACGCAGGACGCCGCAGCACTTGCCGAGGCCGATATCATCCTGATCTGTGTGCCGACCCCGCTGACCGACGCACAAGACCCAGACATGCGCTTTGTCGCCGCCGCCGCGCAAACCATCGCACAGCATCTGCGTCCCGGTCAGATGGTAGTGCTGGAAAGCAGCGTCTGGCCCGGTGCCACGACGACACTGGTTCAGCCGATCCTCGAAGCAGGCGGTCTGCGCGCAGGGTCCGATTTCTTCCTGGCCTTCTCGCCCGAGCGCGAAGATCCCGGCAATGACACATTCGACACGCACAGCATTCCCAAGGTGGTCGGTGCCGACGACCCGCAATCGCGGCAACTGGTCGAGGATTTCTATCGCGCCATCGTCACCAGTGCCGTGCCGGTCAGTTCAGCTGCCACCGCCGAGGCGGTGAAACTGGTCGAAAACAGCTTTCGCACCGTCAATATCGCGCTGGTCAACGAATTGAAGACCGCACTCGAAGCAATGGACGTGGATGTCTGGGAAGTGATCGAAGCTGCGGCGACCAAGCCGTTTGGCTTCATGCCCTTCTATCCCGGTCCTGGAATCGGTGGGGCCTGCATCCCGGTGTCTCCGGCCTATCTGGCCTGGCGCGCCGCGGATGCAGGATCTGATACGCCGCTGATCAATCTGGCCCGCTCCAGCAATGATGCGGTGCCGGAAATGCTGGCGGCACGGATGGCGGCAGAACTGGCCGCACGCAACGGGTCCGCACTGGCGGAAACCGGGCAGCCCCTGACCGGACAGCGCATCCTGCTGATGGGCATCGCCTATAAGCGCGATGTCGAAGATACCCGCCGCAGCCCGGCGCTGGTGTTGCTGGACGAGCTGGAAAAGCTGGGCGCCGAGGTTGACTATCACGACCCTTATTTCCCGCGCCTGCCCGAAGGCGGCGAATACCCGCAACTGGCGGGCCGGACCTCGCAGCCGCTGACGGCAGACACCCTGAAACGCTATGCCGCCGTAGCTGTAATCACCGATCACAGCGCCCCGGATTACGATCTGGTCGCACGCGAGGCCACGTTGGTCTTCGACACGCGCAATGTCTTTGAAAAAGCGGGGATCAAGGTGACGGATGGGCGTTTGGTCAAGATGTGACCCCCCGGGGGTCATCCGTCAAACCTTTGATCCTTCAATGGCCGAAACGCACGCATGTCTGCCATTCCGCCTCGATGATCGCGAATTGACAGCGTGATGTCATAGGCGGACCTTTGCACATCTTCAGGGGTCCTCGGCGTTCTATATTGCTGTCACAAAAGTTTTAAGGAACTATCTGTTCAGACATAATTCATGTCTCAATAAGTTATAAGCAGTGTCGCGCGAGTAGTGGAGCAAAGCTCCATCAGGTACAAATAACCAAATTTTAACCTTTAGTAGTCCAAAGTTTTGCCATGATTTCATCGCGGAATCATTTTGGGCAGTTGCCCAATGGCATAGCTACGCCTGCTCGGGGACCAGCCAGACCAAGACCATAACCGGAGGACTTGGAAAACATGATCGGAGTTATCGGAATAGCCATTCTAGTCGGCCTGTGCGCCGCTGGGATTGCTTTGTTCTCCGGCGCGTCCATTCTTATGGCACTGGGCAGCTACATCCTCTTTGGATGGCTCTTCATCATTGCTGCCCTCATCATTGTTGTCCCCGTCAAAGCCATGAAATCACGCGGGCAAAAACAAAAAACCGCTTATTCCAGCTAAACGCCTAGTCCCGTCCGGCAACCCTCTTGGCCACATAGCCCAGAAACGCCCGTTGTGGGTTTCTGATCTGTGGTCGACCCGATGCGGCCCAATAGGCCAACCAATCCGCCTCCAGCGCATAGACATCGCGGCCCGGCGCCATCGCCCGGGCTTCTTCCAGCGCCTCTGAGGGCAGGATCGGCTTGTCCGGTCCCTCGACCACCTGCCCCCTGCGCGAGAACCGGATCAGGTCGCCTGGCTCTTCACTCATCTCGTAATCGGGCAGATGATCGGCGGCGATCATGTCGCGGATCATCTTGCGGAACACCCGCCGGGGCGAGGCTGACCCTGATTTCTTCAGCAGCACCTCAACCGAGATCCGCCACTCGGGCTGACGGCCACAATGTTTGCGCGCCAGTTCATAGATCCGCCGCTCGAGCGGTTTGCGTAGGCGAAAGTAATCACGGCTGAGGGTCAGAACCGATTTCGCCAGCACCGCCCGAAACAGCCAGTCTGACAATTTCACGCTGACGCTGACCATCCGGCCTGCCCTTGTGTGACGGACGATCTCCCAGCTTTCGATCAGGCCAAAGCCGGTGGTGGTTTCTTTCTCACCTGTGACGATGTTGGTGGTGATCCTTGTGCCCGCCAACCGCTCGAACGCTTCGCGCAGACGCTTGTAGCCGTCACCGCTGGTTTCGCGATTGGTTGCGACCAGCAGATCATGCGCCTTGAGGTGCAGCACCCGGCTGACCGTCCGGCCCGCATTGATCGCCGCCATCAGCTGGCTGATACAAAAGATCAGGATGTCCTTGTCATGGATCGTCGCCAAACCGCGCACCGAAGGCGTCACCGTAATCTCGACCCCGTTATGTTCGTAATTCAGAATCCGCCGGTCCGGCCGGGTCGAGAGCGAAAACATCGGATGCTCCATCGATCCCATATCTGTCTTGGGCAGCGCATCGAAGATGTCGCATACAAAAAAATCGCCCGTTGGGTGCCGGTCGGGCAACAACGCCCCCGACCCGCTCATACTGCCCTGCCCATATGTCCTGCCCGAATCTTTGTTCGTGGTTTTATTGACGCTTACCGTAGAGTTATCCACAGGAGGCGTAAAGCCGCCGGAACGTGGGTTCAGAGTCACTACAACGTGGGATCAGAGTCACCTTATCGTGGGATCAGATTCACTGTAGACATAAAAAAACACAAAAATCTCTTTTTTTTCTTATACTTAAAGGGAACAAGGCTTACCGGTAACTAATAAATTAACAGGATTCTAACTGGATATTTTTTGACCACTCACCCTAAACCTGCCTTTCAAATAGAATTTACCCCTTATTTTTGCTTAGAAAATTCGGTTTTATGCTCACAATGCTTCCACATGCCCCATTTTGTGGTATATTGACCAAAACATAGCACATGAGCAGATTTTCAATGCGAGCAACACCGTCCGAAGGGCTTCCCCCTTATTTCAATATCGATCCCGATCTGGCCCATGCTGAACTGGGTGAACCAACCGGAACACATGAGTTTTCGCAGATTGCAGATGCCTGTGCCCGAGGACGGGCAGATCTGGCGAACCGCGGTCTGGAAGACGACGGGCAAAAAAAGCTGCGCCTGTTTTCAACATGGGAGATTACCAAATATCTGATCCCTGTGGCGCCTGCCCATTTTAGGCGTGTGCTCAAAGGTAACCCGGATTTGCCGCAAGGGCAGTCTGAAACCGAAGGCGGGGCCAAGTGGTTCACGTTGGATGAGGTTCTTCGGCTGCGGACATATTTTGCTTCGGAAGGATCCAAGGCGAAAGAATACCGTCCCTACCGTCCTGAAGGGTTGCCAGCCAAAATCGTTTCGGTGGCTAATTTCAAAGGCGGCGTGGGCAAAACCTCGACCTGCGCGCATCTGGCCATGTCCGCCGCATTGGACGGCTACAAGGTGTTGGTCATCGATCTGGACAGCCAGGGCTCGATGACGTCGATCTTCGGCGGCAAGGTCAGCGATGAATGGCAGACGGTGTTCCCCTTGCTCGCCCGTCATTACGCCACCCATCTGCGCCGCGACAATCAGGGGCGGCTTGACCGGGGTGAAGCGCCGCATCCGATTGACGACACCCTGTCCGAGGCGCTGAAAACCCGCAGCAGCGATCTGATCCAGACCACCCACTGGCCGAATATCGATCTGATCGGCGCTCAGCTGAACCTATATTGGGCTGAATTCCAGATCCCGGTCTGGCGGATGCAAGGCCGCAGCTGGAAGCTGTGGGATGCACTGACCGATACGCTGGACGAGGATGGGGTGCTGGACGACTATGACATCATCTTCATCGATACCCCCCCTGCACTTGGTTATCTGACGATCAACGGGCTGGCGGCCTCGGATATCCTGCTGGTGCCCATGGGGGCCTCGTTTCTGGAGTTCGATTCCACCGGCCGGTTCTTCGACATGCTGCATTCGACGTTCCAGTCCATCGAAGATGGTGAGAACATGGCCGCCCGCGCGTTGGGGCGCCCTGAGATGGCTTTTCAATGGGATGCAGTGCGCACGATCATCACCCGCTATGACGGCAGCCAGCAGGCCGAGCTGGCCGGGCTGATGCAAGCCTATCTGGGCCGCACCCTGTCGCCGCACTGGCAGGGCTACACGGCGCTGATTGGTCAGGCCGGGGAACAGGTCAACGGCATATACGAGGCGGATTACCGCGATTTCAACCGCGAGACCTATGTGCGCGGGCGGGAAACCTTTGACGCCACTTATGCCTCGTTCAAGAAGCTTTTGATTGGCGTCTGGCGAGGCGAAGAGCGGGCCCAGCAGGCTGAAGAGGCAGGAACACCGGAATTGTCGCTCTGAGCGCGATGTTTCGCGCGCGAAACACGTCTTCTGTGCCCCGAAACAGAGGCTGATCCGAGCAGGAAAAGGAAAAAGTGATGGCGAAACGCAAACGACTGACCCCAGCCCGGCCGGATTATCTGGAAGACAACCGCCCTGCCCCCGGGTTGAACCCCATGTTCCCTGCTGAGACGCCCCGCGCTGCACCGCCGGTTGCACAGGTGGCCGGAGCCACGGCAGCTCAGGCCGCTTTGGAAGAGCTGTCCGGAGAATTGCGTGCTGCCCGCGCCGAAGGTCGTTTGGTGCAGGACCTGCCGCTGGACGCCATCGAGGAAACCTATCTGGTGCGCGACCGGATGACGGCTGATGACGCGGATATGGAGGCACTGAAGGAAAGCCTGAAGGCCCGCGGGCAGCAAACACCGATCGAAGTCGTGGAATTGACCGAAGGGCGGTATGGCCTGATCTCTGGCTGGCGGCGTCTGGCGGCGCTGCGGGCTTTGAAACAGGATACGGGTGAGGCGTGCTTTGAAACCGTTCGCGCATTCCTCCGGCAGCCGCAGAGCGCCTCAGACGCGTATGTGGCTATGGTGGAAGAAAACGAGATCCGTGTCGGGCTGAGCTATTACGAGCGCGCCCGGATCGTGGCCCGAGCGGCAGAGCAGGGCGTTTACCCGGATGAGGCCGCTGCCCTGCGCGGGCTGTTTGCATCGGCCAGTCGGGCCAAACGGTCAAAGATCGGCTCGTTCATCGCGATCTATAACGCATTGGATGATCACCTGCGCTTTGCGTCAGCTATTCCTGAACGGTTGGGCTTGTCGATTGCCAAGGTCCTGAAGGACGATCCAAAGACGGTATCTGCGTTTCTCAAAACACTGGATAGAGCCGGGGCCGAGACATCGGAGGCAGAGTTGTCTGCCTTGACCAAGGCGGTGAGTAGCAGCAGCTCAGATCGCGGGAATTCAGCTGTGTCAGAGTCCGATGCAACCCCTAAAGAGACAATTGGAACCATTCAATTGAAGCCGAACCGAAACGGAACGCAGATCACTCTTTCCGGTCGGGGAATATCTGAAGCATTCCTTGCGGACCTGCGGGTTTGGTTGCAATCCCGCGACGGCTAATGTTTCGCGCGCGAAACGCTGGTCACGGTATGGTCTGAGCTTTGGCCGCTTCCCATTCCGTTCCATTGAAGTGTTCGATGATGACGGCCTGATACTCGAACCTGCCAAGCCGCTGTGCATAGTGGCATCGTCCATCGAGCGGAACGCCGGGATCTTCCAGCGTGAAGACAGCCAGCCTTTCCCGGCCATCACTATTTTTCAGTCGAAAGCGCGTGGCGGCACCTGCAAGAGGCAGAACCTCGCAGGCGGGGCGTTGCCAGACAAGCATGTCTTTGGTTCGGCACAGTGTCTCGTCATTGCCAAGGTCAATGCAATCGACTTGTTGTTTCAGTCCGGGTGAAGGCTCAAGGCACACATGCACTGTATGGCCGTCGTGAAAGACTGCGCCTTGATCGGGGAATGCGGGGCAGGCGATGGGGCTGGCTGCTACAAACGGCGGTTCCATCGAGCGGTTATAAAGTTCGCTGAAAATACCGGGCATGGGGTTGTTGTGGTGGAAAACACTCCACCCAAGCATTCCGCCCCAGCTGAGTTCTGGATAGTCCAACCCGCCCGAGAGGCGAAAGGTGTTGCCGTCAAATCCGGGTGTTTCTGAAACTTGCTTATAGATCGCTTGCGCGGTTTCTGTATCCCGCCGTCCGGTTTCAACCTGGTCTGACCAGACCATGATGCTCAGGGCAATGGATACAGCCCCCAGGGCGATCGCAGCGCCCCGCGCCAATCTTCCGCCAACGGATTTGGGGAGCCACCAGCCGCATATGTGACCTGCTGTAATCAGAACTGCAATGACGGCGAAGGGCAGATAGGCCACCACGCGTCCGGGCATCCAGAAATCCGAATAAGTGAACCACGCAGTTATCGGCAGAATGAAAAGCCCTGAAAATGCGCCAATGGCTATTCGTACTGCAGGAACAAGGCCGGAAGTTCGAAAACCGCGCAGCATTGATATCCCAGAAGCCAGCAGAGCCACTCCGAAAACGGCTGCATACATCAGGCGAAGAAGCTTTGGCGTGTTCTGCAAACCGCCAGAGTGTAAGGTTTTCCAGAATGTCGGCAGGGAAGCTATCTTTTGCAGGATTTTTTCCAGCCCAGGTTGGCTGAAACGGGTGGCTTCTGCTGTATGTGAACTCAGACTAACGGCGACCCGCCATTCCAGAAGGTAGATCAGGATGGCAAAAACAGATCCGGCCAGAGCCATGAGGATCGCCCGCGAGATGATGTGTGAGGAGATCTTGTCGTACCGCATGATCTGAAGTGCGAAGAACAGAGCTCCGAATGGGGCAAAAGGTTGATAAATTGCACAGGACAGGGCCAGCATTTGAATGGCAAGAAGTGCACGGGCAAACCAGCCGATCCCGATATGTTGTTCAGAGAGCGTCCAGAACATTCGGTAAGCTTGCAAGGACAGGGCCAGCGCCAGCGGAAACGCGAAAACATGCGATGAAAAATTTAGCGCATCAATCATGTAGATATTGCAGACACTCAGGCTGAATATAGTGGCTGCGGCAAACGGAGTTTGTCGTGTATCGGTTGCCGTCTGTGCCAATACCCATGAAATCCAGAACAGGCAGGCAAAGGCGAGAGGGGCCTGAATGGGTGTCAGGAAACGCTCGCCCATAATGAAGACATAAAGCGCTTCCATCGCCCATCTGCCTTCTTCGGTGGTCCAGTTGAGCGGCATGCCTCCTGCAGGCGCGCCGTGAACCTGCCGCCAGTCATCGGGATTGTATCCATCCAGCATCAACCCAGGCAGAGTGGCGACGCAAAATACGGCCGCGCTTATGATCACAGCATGCGCCATGGTCAGATTGAAACTCTTGAACACAAAAATACTCCGAACTCATTCAATCGTTACGTAGACTATTATCGGGCAACGGGATTGAGAAGCGCAGATGAGGAAAACGTTGCTGCATGAAAAGGTGTTTGTGATCCCGGGGTTCATCTTGCCGTCAATGTGCTGCGTGTTCTTAAAAGTGTAGTGTGGTGTTCTCATACCGAAACCGATGCTGCCCCGGCACTGGTCAAGCCGCCTCTCCTACCAAAATCAATCACACCTGATAAGGGATACTTATCAGGTGTGATTGGTTGTCAGGGAATTCGGAAAAGTGCTGCGCGAAAAGACCAGATACTGCACTTAATGACGGTAGAACCCCGCATTGGCAGGTTTTATGGTCGTTGAAGGTCGACCCCATCTGCCCCCTTAGGCAGAATTCGTCCGATTAGGAACTCGTCGTTCGAATATACTGCGGTGACGCAATGCGCTGCGGTCGTCCCTGATCGAAACCGGATTACGGCGTAATCCGCGCGCAGCACGGTGTTCTTGGCACATTCTCCTTCAAAGAATGCGCGACGGGCCTGCAATAACTGGTACCAGCGCACGACATCCGGTTTGCTGGTTGGAATGTATTTGAAATTGACGACGAAACCCCGTCCGCTCAATCGTTCCATCCCACCGGGGAACGGATCGCCCTCCAGAATTGATCCTCCTGCAATTTCCTCCTGCATTATGATTGCCGCATTCGGTACCGTGTTGGCGCGGATCCATGATAGAACATCACGCTCGGAGGCGCTGAGAGCGGATTCGAGTCTGATATGTGGGGGATACCGCGTGACGATTTGCGCCAGACTGCCCAAAGCCTGGGGCAGTAAGAGCAACGAAACTGCGGTGCAGGTTGCCAGCGCCAGCCGCGGTCGCTGGTCCTGCTCGATCAGTTCCGACAGCATATGCGCCAAAGCCAGAAGCGACATCAGACAGATCAGCCCGGCAGGGCGCAGCAGGTAGAAGGGTGCCAGCAAGTAGCGGCCATCGTCCAGCATGTAGATAACAAGTGCCAGAAGGACATATACGTTCAGCCCGATCAACCAGATCAGCAAGGCCCGGTCCCTGAACCGGTCGTGTAGCATGACGAGTGCAATCAAAAGCGCCAGATGCACGCAGGCACCGGGCAGCCAGGCTTTGATGAAATGGCGGATGCCATCGAGCAGGGGAGCAACATGGAAGTGCGCCGAAAGTTCTGTGTAGATCGCGTTTAGCGAGCGATCGAGGTCCGAGGTATCGACCTCCACTCCGATCCGTTCCCAGATCAAGACAAAGAATAATGGCAGGATCAGCAGGAAGAACCCGATCGCGAGACGTGCGGATTGCCATATGCGACCTGTTTGCAGAAAGTGCAGCAGAACCAGTGCTACAGCCCAGAAACCACCGACCAGAAAATGCATGTAGGTTGCTACGGCCAACGCGATCGCAGCCAGGATCCAGCGACCGTTAAGCGCTGAGGTGATCGCAAGGAATACCGCAGCGTAGGCAAAGACCTTCGCCTCTATTGTGTCGAACATCCATTCGTTGCCAAGAATACCCTGAGCGCTTTGGCAAAATATCAGGAGCGATAGAGCCAGTTCCGCAACCCGCAGTCCGAAATCACGTGCGATGGCGGCAACCCCCAAGGCAGAGAGCAACCAGAGTGTCAGTGCGAAGATCGTTTTGGCAGCTTCAAAGCCTGTCAGTGTGATAACGTTGCCGATCAGCAAAAAGCTTACGATGCGCCCCTTTGAATCGTCGAAAACCGCATGCCTGTCTGTGAAAGCGTCGGGTTGCGCAAACCTATAGGAGAGATCGAAATAGTTGATCTCGTTACCCGACCACTGCACTGGCCACATAAATGGACCAATGACCGCGATTGCCGTTAGAACAAGTAGCCAATAGCTACGGCTCGCGGCAATGTCGCCAGCCTGCACCAGTGCGCCTTTCATCAGACCCTTATGGCACAGAGCGCTGTTGCTGTTTGTGCCCGCATTCACCCTCCTTTGCGCATGCGGCCGCGGTTTGGTGAGACATAACATAGTTATGCATATTTTTTGCAATATTTATAAAGCTTTGAACGCTGGGGATTAGCGGGAATAAACCTTTGCAGAAACGATGAAAAGTCAGGCGTATCTGTTTCTTTTTTGCCTTTAATTTTCCAAATTTTAATTGAATGTATCCATTTAAGGCGCAATCATCGCCGGGTGCTGTACGGACCCGAGCCTGGTATCGTTATATAACCCAATCATCGAGAAACGAGGTAGGATCATAGGGAGTGACCGAGACCGTTTCACGCAAGGTCGCATTTAGAATGATGTTTTTGAATTGATGTTTGGACGACTGGGAAAAGCTCCATGACACAGCCATCTTCTGCGCCTGACCGCAATGATGTCGTCGTGCTTCTGTTTATTCTACTGCTTGCGGCTGTACTACGGACAGCAGGGCTGAATGCACCGTTGTGGTATGATGAGATTTGGACCGTTGATACGCATATCCGTCTGCCCTGGGGCGAGATGATGCGCGATTATTCGATGAATCATCATTATTTTTTTAGCCTTCAGGCAAAGCTGGTTTCCCAGATTTTTGGCGAACAGGCCTGGGCTTACCGTTTTCCTGCCGTCGTGTTTGGTGTTGGTCTGGTCGGTGCGATCTGGTGGCTCGCCAGAGACGTGGCCAGCACAAAGGTAGCGCATGTTTCCGCCTTGCTTGTCGCCCTGTCCTATCACCAGGTCTGGTTCTCCCAAAACGCCCGTGGCTATACCGAACTGGCTTTCTGGAGTACGTTGGGCTTTGTGCTGTTTCTCAGAGGAATACGCCACCCGACCTTCGGAACATGGATTGCGTTTGGGTTGACTGCGGCAGCGGCGGTTTTCACGCATTTGACAGGGGTATTTTTCTTTGTGGCTTTGGGCCTTGTCTGGTTGATGTCTCTGACAACCGGGCTTGGCAGGGGGGAGTTGACCCGCAACTGGGTGGTGCGCCCACTGGTGGGAGTGGCCTTTGCGCTGGTATTGATCCTGTTGGCATATCTGCCAATTCTGCCCAGCATTGCTGGAACTATGGGTGAGATTGCCGGCACCTCTGCTGCCGATCCGATGCAGGAGTTTCAGAATCCGCTCTGGACAATTGTCGAAGGCGTGCGAACGACCATTGGTAATATCAATGTCGGGCCCATGATGCTGATTGTCATCATCGGTGGGTTGATTGCCATCATATGTGGGGTGATAGGGGCGCATTCGGCACAGCCACTGTTTTTCCCATCCATTGTGGCGCATATCGGCGTAACGCTGGCTATTTTGCTGACATTCGATATGCGGATCTGGCCAAGGTTTTTCTTTGTGGATATTGGTCCGACCATCATCCTTGTCGTTATCGGATGCCAGATTGCGGCAAGCCTTGCCGCGCGGGTGTTCGGGCGTCCGGCCCTGGGGCGGTCGCTGTTTGTGCTGGGTATTTTTCTGATGATTGGCCTGTCCCTGTTTCTCGTGCAGCGAAACTATGTTGCCCCAAAACAGAACCTAGCAGGTGCTTTCGCGTTTGCAGAAGACATACGCGAACCATCAGAAAGGGTGTATGCCATCAATCCGGGCGGCCCGATTTTTGCAAGTCATTTCGAAGCCAATTGGACTACGATAGATAGCCCTGAAGAATATGCCGAAGCGATGGTAAAGCCCGGGCCCGTACTGCTGGTTGTTCTGTTTCCAAACCGGATGTTTCGCACCATCCCGGCTTTGGAACGCGATACTGGTGAAGCGCTTGAATTCATAAAAGGATTTCCCGGAACACTGGGGGATGGTGCGATACTCGTTTACCGACGCAGTTAGGATCAGGCGAAGACATTTGAGCATTATCGTCAGACAGAACCCATGGTTGACATTTTCCTGCCGAAAACTGGTTTCGCGATAAAAGAACCATCATGGGCATAGGAGAAAACACCATAACGCACCGGGGCCTTACACTGCGCAAGCGATAGACGCATGAGGCTTGATCAGCTAAAGCCCGGCATAACAAAAGAGAGCTTAGAATGACCAAAACCGCACTTGTTACAGGTATTACTGGGCAAGATGGAGCCTATCTGGCAGAGCTTCTTCTTGAAAAGGGATATAAAGTTGTCGGCACGTTCCGCCGGGTGGTTTCTACCAATTTCTGGCGCATTGATGATTTGGGCATTCGTTCGCATCCCAACCTGTCATTGGAAGAGCTTGACCTGACCGATATGGGGGCAATGATCCGTCTGATTCAGAAGACGGAGCCCCATGAAGTTTACAATCTTGCGGCGCAGAGTTTTGTAGGGATTTCGTTCGATCAGCCCGCCACGACATCTCAGATCACGGGCATTGGGGCGCTGCATTGGCTTGAAGCAATCCGAATTGTGAATCCTAAAATTCGTTTCTATCAGGCGTCCACATCAGAGATGTTCGGCAAGGTGCAGGAAATCCCTCAACGGGAAGAAACACCTTTCTGGCCACGCAGCCCTTATGGCGTAGCCAAGCTTTATGCCCATTGGATGACTATAAACTATCGCGAAAGCTACGATATTTTTGGTACATCCGGGATTCTGTTCAATCATGAAAGCCCGCTCAGAGGGCTGGAGTTCGTGACACGGAAAATCACCGATGGTGTAGCCAAGATCAAACTGGGGCAGCTTGATTATCTGGAACTTGGGAACCTGGACGCCACGCGTGATTGGGGGTTTGCAAAGGATTACGTGGACGGGATGTGGCGTATGCTGCAGACAGACACACCGGATACGTTTGTTCTGGCAACAGGGCGAACCGAAACTGTACGCGATTTTGTGGCGATGGCGTTCAAGGGTGCAGGCATTGGTCTGCGATTTGAAGGGCAGGGGGAAGATGAAGTGGCAATTGATGCCGAGTCAAACCGTGTTCTGGTGCGCGTCAATCCAAAATACTATCGCCCCGCCGAGGTCGAACTGCTGATTGGCGACGCAAGCAAGGCCAGGGACGTTTTGGGTTGGGAGGCCACGACCTCTCTCGAAGATCTCTGTCAGATGATGGTCACTGCTGATCTGGCACGCAATGAACGGGGTGTTTCGTTCTGATGTCAGGGGGCCGCGTCTTGATCACTGGCCGCTATGGGTTCACCGGGCGTTATGTGGCTGCTGAACTTGAGGCAGCGGGATGGGAGGTCTGGGGCACCGGCATGATGGCGCCTCCTGCGCCAGATCCGGCTTATCTGAAGGCGAATCTTTCGGACAGCGCGGCAATTGCACATGTTGTAGACAGGGTAAAACCCGATGCGGTAATTCATTTGGCTGCAATTGCCTTTGTCGCGCATGGCGCGGCCGAGGATTTCTACAAGGTAAATGTGATTGGAACCCGGGTTTTGCTGGAAGCATTGGCTCAGTCCGGGGTTGCTCAATCCGGGGTCATTTTGGCAAGCAGCGCCAATATTTACGGCAACTCAAAACATGCGCCGATTGCGGAAACAACCTCTCCGGCACCCGTGAACGATTACGCGGTTTCGAAACTGGCTATGGAATACATGGCTCAGCTGTTTACGGATCGCTTGCCGATCGTCATCGTGCGCCCTTTTAACTACACGGGGCGCGGGCAGAATGCCCAATTCCTTGTCCCTAAAATCGTGGCTCATTTCCGGCAGCGCGCCCCGCAGATCGAACTGGGTAACCTGGATGTTGCCCGGGACTTTTCCGACGTTCGCGATGTGGCGCGTGCGTATCGGGCATTGCTGCGTCCGGATTTGCGCGGGCGGCAGATCAATATCTGCTCTGGAGTGGCGACCCCTTTGCAGGACATTGTGGATATGTGCAGCGACATTACCGGGCACAATCTGACCGTGACTGTGAACCCCCAGTTTGTGCGGGCCAATGAGGTGAAGGAATTGATGGGGGATGTCACGTTGTACCGCAGCCTCACCCAGGACGGGCCAAATTACGGCCTGAAGGAAACACTTGAATGGATGTTGACGTAAGCGCTTAAAATAAAGTGTCCTTACGCCATTTTATGGCGTTTCGGGCTCTTCCCCCTGAAAATACCCAATCAATTCGCCAAAGGCCCACATCGTCACGATCAAGAAAACCAGCGGGGAAGCTGGCCAGAATTTGCCGAGATAAACGCGCTTGTGCATTTGGTTGCGCAGATGCCGGGTAAACAGAACAAACGGCAACAGTGGGGTTACGGCTGCGCGGAAGGCGCGCAACCCGAACGAAATTTCGCCGGATCGGATGCGGGCATATTTACGGCCCCAATGAAACCACTCGCCCGCCAGTGTGAAGGTCGGAATACGCGGACGGTATTGGGTTGTTCTGGGGCGATCTGACAGAACCATTTTGTCACCGTTAGCCTGCAGGGCAGCATGGATGGAGGGTTCATAGAACCGATGTTCATACAGATGACGCAGTGCGCGCAACTTGTCGGCGCGATAACACACATTGGTTGCTGACAGAAAATCTGTCTCACTGGTCGGTAGAGGGGCCATATAGCGCCCGAAGTCGCAGATATGAACGGCCCAGTTCCAAGTCGTATCATATCCGTTGTCAGCACACCCCCCGACCGCTGCGGCCCCGGTCTCATCCATCAGGTCCATCACCGAGGCAATCCAGGTTTCGGCCGGAATGCCGCGATCCTCGACAAGGCCGATCCGGCGCCCGCGTGCGGCTTTGATGCCCTCGGAACGGCGGATGTCCCAGAACCGGTGCAGATCAAGGGCGTTTCTTGGCACCATACCGCCTGCGAGTACCCCGAGATCGAGAAACCGGAAGCCGGGGAAATCATCTGCCATTCCGGCATCTTCAAGCGACAGCTGATCATATGGCACGATGACTTCTACCTTGTAGTCACCAATCTGATTGGCAAGCGCATTCAGACATGCCCGCAGCGCGGCTCCCCCATCAACGATAGCCACAACGACAGAGATATCAGGTAGTGAAGGATCTGGATTGTTCATCACAGACATTTCTCTCATCGAACCTTGGACAGAGACCGACCGGCCCCGAACCAGTATCCGGCAACCTCACCCAGTCCCCAGGACAGTGAAAACGGGATCAGCAAAGGCAGGGAGGGCCACAACCGACGCACATGACGCCCTTTGGTTATGACGTTTCTGACCACGCGGTAATAGACGATCGGAGGCAACGCAAAAGCGACGAGCCCCATAATAAGCCTTTTACCGCTCGACTCCTCGCTGACCCGAGCTCCGGCGAAGCTTTTGGAATACAGGTATCTCTGGGTCAGATACAGACCGAATGTATAGTGCATCTTATGCCCGGAAACGATGTCGTTGCGCAGGGTCATAGAGACACCATCTGCGCGCATATGATCATGCAGGTGGTTTTCCCATTTGCCATCATCCAACAGGGTATCGAACCGTTCCAAAACATCACGCCGGTAGACCGTATTGTTGCCCGGAAGCCAATCCGAGGGGCCATCATTCAGAGGAGGCAGAACGGCACTGTACTCGCATAGGAATGCCGCCCAATCGATCAGGGTATCTTTGGCTTCGTTGTCGACAGGCCCGGCCACTACATCCGAACCGTCCGCGATTTCATCCAGCATCCGCTGGGTCCAGTTTGGTGGAACCAGCACGTGATCTTCAATGACCCCGATAGCATCGGCTGTCGCGGCCCGGATGCCTGCGGCGCGCATCTGAGGGATTGTAGCATCCTCGGCGACTGCCAGAACGTGTACGTCCGGAAATTCTGTCTCTACATCCCGAATGAAGTCCGGGCCGAGGCGTATAACAGCGATAATCTCGGCTAGGGGGCCGGTCTGGTTCTGCAAAGCCGCAACGCACCCGCGAAAATCAGACAGAGAATTGACGCATGGGATGACGACCGAAATCTGATGCTGCGTCATGTGTTTTCTCCGGTGTGACCTGTATTCTTCGGGAGGATCTGATCACAGTCGATCATGGAAACGGAGCTGCGTTTGCATCTGGGTTTGAAAACCCCGGAGCGCGTTGATTTTTGTGTCGCTGATCGCATTAATAAATTCCATTTTAACAAACTGTCTCCGCTTGAGGGATAGTTTCAGAGTCGCTTTCCAAACGCGTTTTCAAAACTGATTTCGGTCATTTCGGCAGCACGCGCCCAGGTGAACTTTGCGGCCTGACGTATGGCCTGCTGTGACAAGCGCGCATGAAGATCGTCGTCACTCAGCAACCTGTTTGTCTGATGGGCAATCGAGGACGCATCGGTTGGGTCAAACAGCAGCCCGCCATCGCCGACAACTTCGGGCACGCTGCTTGCATCAGACCCCAAAACCGGGGTGCCGCAGGCCATCGCTTCGACAGGGGGGAAGCCGAAACCTTCATAGAGCGACGGGTGCACAAGCGCATGTGAGGCATTGATCAGAAGCGCCAGCTTTTCATCCGAAATCTCGCCGGTGAAAATGATCCGGTCCGACGCAATTACATTGGCTCGGGCCGAAGCCTGCAGATCTTCAACATTATCCCAGAACCGGTCGCCGGTTGTGCGCCCGACAATGGCCAGAAAAGCATCGGGATGCTGTTCCAGGATCAATGGCATCGCATGGATAAGGCTCAGCACATTTTTGTGGCGGTTAAAGCCACCCACATAGACAAGAACACGCGCCCCGGAAGGAATGTTGTACTCTGCCCGAATTTCTTCTATCTTTTTGTTATCATTTATCTCTTTAAAAACTGGGGCCGCGGCCATCGTTGTCAGGTCAATCTTGTTGCGCGGAATGCCCAAAATGGACTGCAGATCCTGGGCTGACGATTCAGAACCGGTGATGAACCGCGTGGCCTGCAATTTGGCGATCGTGGTTTTTGCTTTCCACAGCATAAAATTCAGTTTTGACGGGAAGATCAGATCCGGAAAGCGTTCAGGGATCGTATCGTGGATACAGATGACCTTCGGGACCCGTGACATTAAGGGATAATACGAAAAAACGGTGGGGCAAAAGAACACGTCGCATCCCAGTCGGAGCGTTGCTTGATGCATCTGAAACCGATTTGCGACGTCTGCTCCGTCCGGCTTTGGCGCAACCACGATGTCGACCCCCTGAGGCACCGGGTAAGACGGTTCCTGATCACAGATCAGGGTATAACGAAACCCGCTGTCTCGAGCTGCCAGAGCTTCGAGCACACCTCTTGTGAAACGTCCGAACCCGCGCTCGTTACGCCAAGTCGTCCCATCAATCCCGACATGCATGGTGATACTCCGTTCCTGCGAAATTCCTTGGTCCCAACCGCTTCGAGCCGCGACGGAGGATTTAAATCCAAATCATGCGCTTACTCTATGGCAGGCAGAGCGCGGCCCACAATCATTTGATATCCTTGCATCCCTGTTGCTACATCATCGAGGCCAATTTGAAGGGCGGATTCGTAAATGCACGCTGTAACGGAATCAGATGATCGAAGGCATCTTCGGATCGCACAGATGTGCACGGATTTCGGAATGGGTGGGATTGCCAGACATGCCCTTGATCTGGGCATCTGGCTAGAAGGTCAGGGTCATGGTGTTTTTCTCGCCGGAACGCCGGGCGAATGGGCGGGGCAAAAACACGAAGATGGCTTTCTGTCCATCCCGACACGCTATGTTGGGGCGGATGGTGGCGGGCTGGTGCGCAGGCTTGCCCATACCGGTCATGGGGCGATTGCCCTGCGTAGTTGGCTTTCGACGTCGTGTATCGACATCATTCATGCGCATGAATCTGCACCAGCTCTGGTGGCGCTGCTGGCGCGGATGCGTCTGAATATCCCGCTTGTCGTGACGTATCACGGGTCGGATCCACAGCGGATCAGAGGGTTTGGAAAGATCGCACGCCATGCCGATCTGGTTGTGACGCCCAGCCACCGCGCCGCTGAGGATCTGGCCGAAATTGCCGATGTATCAGAGGACAAGCTTCGGGTCATAGGGCTTGGGATCAAGCCGCCGCCTGAAGATACGGATCACGACGTTGCCGCGTTACGAAAAACCCTGCTGCGTGGCGGCAATCGCCTTGTCGTCACCATCGCGCGGGTTGCCTATCAAAAGGGCATTGACGTCTTGATCGAGTGTGTGGCGCGCCTGAAGGACACCCACCCCGACTATCGCTTTGTTGTCGTCGGGGATGGGCCGCTGGATCAGGAGATGCGGGCGCTGGCGACACAGCGCGGTTTGGATGAGCATTTGTTTTTCGCCGGACGTACTGAGGTTCCCTATCGCTATTTGCGGGCAGCGGATCTGATGTTGCTGACCTCGCGGTGGGAGGCGCTGCCCATCTCTATTGCCGAAGCGTTCCAGGTTGGAACCCCGGTTGTGGCCACCGATTGTTCGGGTGTTCACGAACTGGTGCATGATACGGTCGGTGCCTGTGTGCCAATCGGCGATGTCGCGGCGATCACGCAGGCTGTTGAGCACATTCTCGAAGATGACCAAAAGCGCGCCGACATGGCGGCCAGTGCCTTGGACAGGTCGAAAGAGAGCCGGTTTGATCCAGACCACATCAATCGGCAGATCGAGGCGCTTTATTTCAGTCTTCTTGACTGAGCAGCGGACAAAAGCTGCATTCCTTTGCAGCATGCCCGCAACACAGCCTGTGAACAGGGCATCAGGGCAAGTTCCATCTTTCGATCACGGTATGGATCATGCTTTCATATCGGAAAGTCATTGGTAATCCGGTTTGAGTCACATGCAGTCTCTGCGCATTTTGATGTTCACTACATTTTATCCCCCGTATTCCTTTGGTGGCGACGCCATTGGCATTCAACGCATGGCCCGAGCGCTTGTGGCGCGCGGGCACGATGTGACAGTGGTGCATGACGAAGACAGCTATCTGATCCTGGGCGGCAAACCGCAGCCCGAAGGGCCCCCAGACGGGGTGCGTCGGATCGGGTTGTGCAGCCGCAATGGCATGATGTCGAACCTGCTGACCCAACAGATGGGCCGCCCGGTGGTTCATGGCGCGCGCATCCGCGAGATTCTGGACGAACGGCAGCCGGACATCATCTGGCACAACAACACTTCGCTGATCGGCGGGCCCGGCCTGTTGCCGATGGGCGAGGGGCTGAAAGTCTATGAGGCGCATGAACACTGGTTGGTCTGTCCAACCCACGTTCTGTGGCGGCATGGGCGGGAACTGTGCGATGATCGCCAGTGCTTGCGCTGTGTGCTGAATTACAAACGCCCACCGCAGTTGTGGCGCTATACCGGCGCACTGGACCGGGCACTGGATCACATGGATCTGATCATTGCCAAAAGCGAATTCAGCCGCGCCAAACATCACGAGTTTGGTTTGCGGCAGGAGATGCAGGTGCTGCCCTATTTCCTGCCCGATCTGGACCAGAGCGCCCTGCCGGAACCGGCGGCGCATGAGCGCCCCTATTTCCTGTTTGTCGGGCGGCTGGAAAAGATCAAAGGGTTGCAGGATGTCTTCCCCGCCTTTGATCGTTACCCGGATGCCGATCTGCTGATCCTGGGCGATGGTGATTACGCGGATGAGTTGAAGGCACAGGCCGCAGGCAATGACCGGATCAAGTTCCTGGGCCGCAAGACACCTGACGAGTTGAACGCTTACTATCGTGGCGCACTGGGGCTGATTGTACCTTCGGTTTGTTATGAAACCTTCGGCATCATCCTGATCGAAAGCTTCCGGCTGGGCACACCGGTGATTGCCCGACGGCTGGGCCCGTTCCCCGAAATCGTCGAACGGGCAGGGGGTGGAGAGCTGTTCGAAACCGAGGATGACCTGATCGCGGCGATGCGTAACCTTCAGCACCAGCCCGATCAGCGCGCGGTACAGGGCGCGGCGGCACGCCGGGCGTTTCTGGAAATCTGGCACGAAACAGCCGTGCTGGAGGCGTATGGCGCGGCGCTGGCGCGCGTGGCCCATGGTGCAGGAAACCAAAGATTGGCCGCCGTGCTGGAGGGCGGGGCCTTTGAAACCGGTACCGGATAAGCATCCCGGGCGAGCGTTGCTGTCAGGGGGCCAGCGTTCCGATCCGGTGGGCGTTTGCCATGACCGAAAAGGTGATGGTTGTGGCCGGAATGCTGGGCAGGCTTGAGGCATCGACCAGATGCACCCGCGCCAGCCCTTTGGGGCGCCCCAGAATATCCGACTGTCCTGCGCGGGGCGCTTTGGCCATGGGCACCGAGCCGCCGACATGAAAGCTTGATCCCACATCACCGGGGCGGCGGGCAAAGCTGAGCGGCGTCAGCCCGGCCAGTTTCAGCACCTGCGCCAGCCGGGATGTGGCCCGCGCCATGACCTGCTCGGTTGTGTCGTTCGGCAGGACCTTGGATACAAGCCGCCCGTCAGGGGCCAGTGTCAGATCAATACGGGCAGAATGGTCGGAATGCAGAAACGCCTGCGCCACGATCAACCGCCGGGCCAACATATGCCATAAAGGAGCTGAGCCGGGCAGCTTTGCGCCATAGCTGCGGATCAGATCCTGGGCATAGAACTCATTCCAGGTATATATCTGGCTGTGCACCAGATGGGGCGAGAGATCGGGGTCATCCAGCTCGATGAAAATCTGCGGCAGAGTGTGATAGGGAACCTGATCAGGGCGGCGCGGGGCGCGCCAGCGGTGAAGGCTGGGCAGGAAGAAATGCTGGCTGTCTTGCAATTGCAGGCGGGCAGCCGGATCCGCCGAAGACAGCAACAGCAGGCGCGCCGTTTCCAGAACGCCTGCGGCGACAAAAACGCGATCAGCTTTCAGTTTCTCGCCGCCATCCAGCCGGACGGTGACATGATCGGCCTGCTCCTCGAAAGCATGGGCAAGGCCGCTGCGGTAGCGGAACGCCGTGTGGTGGCGCAGATCCTCAAGTGTTTGTCTGGCCGAATAAATATGCCCCCAAGGGCACCCATGCAGACACTGGCCGCAGTAGCGACAACCCGGATCCACAGCCAGGCGCGCCATCCCGGCAGAGGCTCCCAAGCGGGCAAGATTGCTTTGGTGGTGCTCCAGACGGTGCAGAATGTGCCCGGCCTGAGGTGATGGGGTCAGCGGAACCCGGTGCTGCATCGGAAAGGCGGGGAACAGGGCCTGCAAGGCATCTTCTCGCCCGCTGACCGGCAGAAATTTGGCAACTGCCCGGTAATGCGGTGCCAAATCCTGCGCGCTCAGCGGCCAGTCGGTGATATCTGCATCCCGGTTGGGCAGGATCGCCGAGCCCCAAAGGTTGGATAACCCCCCCGCCGCATGTGAGGCACGCAATCCGATCTGATCCGGCGCAACCAGTGTGTCTGTACCCGGCACCATGGCAAAATCGGACCCGAACCGGCGCACCTGTCCGGGCGGCGTGTCTAACTGAGGGGCCTGCCAGGCCCGAATATCTGCCGCAGACCAGTCCTCAGGATCTGAGGCCGCCATCCGGTCGCGGCGCTCCCGTTCAGAGGCTTCAAGCTCTTCCCCTCCGTCTATCATCAAAACCTGACGGCCACGGTTCAGAAGGGCAATGGCCACCGATACGCCTGCTGGCCCCGACCCGATGACAAGATCGGTCACGGGGTGCGGCCCGTCTGCACTGACAGATGCGCCCTCATGCGGGAACCGGGCGGGTCATCTCGGCAACGATATCATCGATGATCTGCTGCAGCGTCCGCATCGGGCGGAACCCGGTGACGCGTTGCAGTTTCGAGACATCGGGCAGGCGGCGCTGCATGTCCTCGAACCCTTCGGGATAGACGGTGTCATAGGGGACGAATTGGATTTCCGAGGTCGAGCCGGTTGTTCGAATGACCTGTTCGGCCAGTGCGCGGATCGTGACCTCCTGATCGGTGCCGACATTGAACACGTCACCGCGTACCTCGGGCAGGGTCATCAGACGGCACATGGCCTCGACCACATCCGCCACATGGCCGAAGCAGCGCGATTGCTCGCCAGTGCCGTGTACCATCAGTGGCGCGCCTTCCAGCGCGGATTTGACGAAATTTGGCAGCACCATCCCGTAACGCCCGGTCTGACGCGGGCCGGTGGTGTTGAAGAACCGCAGCACCGTGACAGGCAGATCGGATTCCCGTGCATGGGCCAGTGCCAGAAACTCGTCCAGCGTCTTGGCGCAAGCATAAGACCAGCGCAGGTTGCGGGTGGCGCCGATGGTCAGGTCACCTTCTTCCTGAAAGGGGAAATTGGTGCTTTTGCCATAGACCTCGGAACTGGAGGCGATGAAGGTATGTGTCTTGTCCACCAGCGCGGCATCCAGAACGTTTTCCGTGCCCGCAACATTGGTCAGGATCGATCGGCTGGGTTCATCCATGATCAGCTTGACCCCAACGGCCGCCGCCAGATGGAACACCACATCCGCCGGTCCAACCAGATCAGCGACCAGCTGGCGATCCAGAATACTGCCTTTGACAAAGGTAAAACCGGGGTGATCCGCAACACTGGCCAGATTGGACACGAGCCCCGTTGACAGATCGTCCAGAGCCGTAACGGTATGGCCATCCCCGATCAGCCTTTCCGTCAGATGAGAGCCAATAAACCCGGCCCCGCCGGTCACCAGAATATGCATATCTATATACCTGTTACTTGTTCTGAACCACTGTGCCGAAGTGTACAATCTGTCCCGCGCCTCCGGCTATAGTCGCGGATAAAAAAGCTGTGCTCACCAAGGCTTCCCCCGAATGGCGGCCCGCACGTTGCGCATCAATTTGCGTGCCGCAAGATAGGGCCCGCCGCGCCCGGCAAGATGAGCCTTCCAGCGGGCGATGTCGGTGAAATAGAACATCTCGAGCCGCGGCAGATCGTGCATGTCATCACCCGCTTTTGCCACGCCCAGCCTTGTGCCGACCGAGGTGTCGTAATTCCGGGCGACTCGCGCGCGTATGTCCGGGTTCGATGCCCCATAAGGGGGTGCAAAATGGCGAATGGGCTGATCCAGCCGGGCGGTGATGTCCTGACCAGGGCCGGTTATCTCGTCTTCAAGCGCCTCAGGGTCCAGCGTGGTGAGGTCGGGGTGGCTGATACTATGCGCGCCGAAACAGACCCCTTCTTCGGCCAATGCCGCAACTTTGTCCCAGCCCATCAGCGGGCGCGGGGGGACATGTCCGCCGGGCCAGCTGTCACTGCCGCCCATCCGGCCCGAAGGCAGATAGACGATCGGGGTGAAATTATGATCGCGCAGGATCGGCCAGGCGGTATCGGCGAAATCTTCGAACCCGTCATCGAAGCTGATGATGACCACGCGCGGGGCAGGCGGGTTGGCCAGCGCATCCGGTGTGACCACCGGCAGGCCGGATGCCGCCAGCGCCTGCATCTGGGCCTTGAACACCTCGGGCGCAATCGAGGTCGGTCCCGGCGCATCCGAGATCGAATGATACATCAGGATATCGGCCTGCCAGGCGGGCATGGGTCAGTCTTCCACCACATGGGTGGCAAAGACCTCGCGGTATTTGTTCCATTTCGCGCGGTCGACATGGCCCTTGCTGTCGATGCAATCCGCCGCGCCATAAGCCATGGCAAAAGCGTGGTGGGTGTTGTCATGGGCAAAAAGGCCCTGCCGTCCAAATACGAGCAATCCGTCCATATCTGAGAGCCACTGATCCACCGTATCAAACCGCTCTTCATAGCCCACATCGTAAACCGGATAGGCATGGCTCAGCCGCCGGGTTTCGCAGCGGCGCACCGGTACGGTGACGGGCAGGCCCAACTGGCCCAGCCATTTGGTGAATTCCTGCCCCAGTTCCTCGTCGGACATGGACCACCATTTTTCATCCGGGTCGCAGGGCAGCTCGGCACACAGAACGGTGACGCCCTTCGGCGCGCCACTGGCGTTATAGTTCTTGGGCTCTGACATGCGGCTGATCGGGATCGACAGTTCGGGGAAGTAATGCGCATCGAACTCGGTGAACTGGTCTGTCTCCAGCACCAGGTACAGCAGGATCATGCCGCGGAACCGGATCGCGCGGGCGGCTTCGACCACCTCGGCCGGAGCGTCGCCGATCAGGCGCGTCAGCCCGGTCAGCGGGATGGTCGACAGGATCAGATCGCCGGTCATGTGCCGCTCGCCATCTTCGTCGCGGATCGTCAATCCGGTGATGCGGTTGCCGTCCCGCTCGATGGCGGTGATTTCAGTGTTGAACAGAAAGCTGGCACCGTTGCTTTCCGCACTGTTCCGCATCGCGTCCGAGATTTGTCCGAACCCCTTGCGCGGATAAAAGAACCGACCCGCCGTCTCGCTGCGCAGCCCCGGCAGTAGGCGCAGCATCTTCATCAGGATCTTGCCGACCGAGCCGCTGCCGACCCGACGTTCTGCCAGCTTTACCGCCAGCTTGTCCGGATCCAGCCCCCAAAGCTTGCGTACGTAAGGGAAATAGAAATTGTCCGAAATCGTCGGCCCCAGCCCGTCATAGAGCACGGTCGAGAATGTCTCGGGACCTTCGCTTTTCTTGCGGAAGGGTTTCAGCGCCATGTCCCCGATCAGCGACGCGGCAAAGGGTTTGGGCAGGCGCATCAGCGCATCGGTCAGTTTCAGCGGAAAGTGAATCCATTTGCCGCCCAGCCGAATGCGCCCATGGCGCGGGCGCAGCAGCAGATCGTCACCCAACAGGGATTTCACATCGGCCAGAACTTCGGGCTCGGCCGCCGGATGAAACCGGTGCGAGCCATAGTCGCAAATCACGCCTTCAACCGGGAACGAGGCCGAATTGCCGCCCGCAACAGGTGCACGTTCGATCACGGTTACACGGGCCTGTCCGGTCAGCGCATGGGCTGCGGCCAGACCAGCCGGTCCAGCCCCCAGAATGATGATGTGGGGTTTGTCGTTGCCTGGGTTTTGGGAAACATCCGTCACTTGCACTCTTCCTTCTGGGAACTCGCCGGAGCGCTAAGCCGCATCCCGGACATGGTCAGAACCAGCGCGCCAAACCCGCCCGCCGTAAACAAAACAACCTGCCAGACAAGCCCGGCGGCCACGACCGCGGCGGCGCTGGCGCCAAAGGGGGCGAGAAAACTGGCCAGCGTCGCCTCGCGCAGGCCCAACCCGTTCAGAGATACTGGCAGCACGGCAATGATCTTGGCCAATGGCCAGGCAAAGATCCATGGTCCGGCGGCCACATCGACACCGGCTGCGATAGCCAGCCACCAGGCCAGCAGGACCAGCCCCAGCTGGATGGCGACCGAGGCGATAAAGGCCACGGCTAGTGTGCCGGGCTTGCGGCCCATTTCAGCCAACGCATCGGACAGACGATGAGCAAAGCCTTTGCCGGGCAGGGACGGCACATAGCGCCAAGGCAGGGGCAGCAGGCGCGGCAAAGCGACCATGCCCGCCAGCGCCGCCAGCAAGACCAGAGCTACAGGCCAGATCATATGCCCGCCCGCAGCGCTTTCCCATGTCAGGACCAGCCCCAGACAGGACAGGGTCAGCAGGGCCACCATATCGATCAGCCGATCCACGGTTGCGCCCGCAACAACCCGCGCGCCGTCTTTCATTGCGGCTTGCGCCAGGCCGGCGCGTACCGTGTCGCCACCGATTGCTCCGGGCAGGCACAGGTTCGCGGCCAGACCTGCAAAATGCGCCCGGATAGCCAACGGGGGGGCAAACCCGCGCCCCAGCAGCAGCCACCATTTCAACGCCGCCGCAACATGGGCCAGCAGAAACAGCGCCAGCACGCAGGCAAAAACCCAGACCGGGATGGCTTTCAGCGCTGCCAAAATCGCCTCGGTCGGCAGAATCCAGAACAGGATCGCCAGCACCACGACCGATCCGGCCACCCGGATCAGCCAGCGCCGTTGACTTGGATCGGAAAACATCCCGCCGCTCCTGTCAGGGTCTCAGGTGCAGCCGCGAAATCATGTCGGCGATCAGCCCCAGCGACCAGATCATGATCGCCGCCAGGAACGAGAACACCGCCGTTTCACTGAGGTTCCAGTAGAACATGTCGATAATGAATTTCACTGTGCCCAATGTGAAAAACGCCAGACCCAGCGGGATGAACACCCGCAGCGGGTTGAACAAAGTGCTGATGCGCAGGATCAAGATGATGAAGTTCAGGAAATCAATCGGCCGGATTTTCGATTTGCCCACCCGTTTGCCATATTCGATCGGCGTATAGATCATCCGCTTGCCATTTGACGTCATGCACAGCGTGATCGTGGTGGTGAACGAAAAGTTCTGCGGCAGCAGCGGCAGGAATGGGATCAGCTCGGATTTGCGGAACACGCGCAGACCTGAATTGAGATCGTTGATCTTGCGCTCGGCCAGGAACGACGCAAAGGCGAACAGGAACTTCTTGGCCGGTTTGCGCAGCAGCGGCACGTTTTTCATCGCGGCACCTCGGTCGCCGACCACCATGTCCTGATCGCGGCACATGGCCAACATGCCCGGCAGGTAACGCGCGGGATAGGTGCTGTCAGCATCCAGAATGGCGACATATTCATACTGCGCCATCCGCACCCCACGCTTGAGGCTGGCGCCATAACCGGAATTCACGTCGTTGAAGGTGACGGTGGCTCCGCTGGCCTCGGCCTCGGCGCGGGTGTTGTCCTGGCTGGCATCGTCTACCACGATGATCTCATAGGGGATGCCCAGCGGTTCAAGGTGGGTGCGCACATCCTCGACCGTGTGGCGCACGGCGTTTTCTTCGTTGAACGCGGGGATGACCACGCTCAGGCTCATGCCGGCGGTTTCCGATGCGATCAGCTCTTCGGATGTGGTGCTGTTCGTTTCCATCGGCTCTGCGACTTTGTTCATGAAAATGAAAACCTTTTATTCACTCAATAATCCCTGCCCCGGACCCTGCTGCCAAACGTGCACAGGGCGTGGAACGTGACGGGCATAATTCCCTGTATTGCGTATAGTATTCGAACACGTACAGACTGAACATAGACAATAAATTTGACCAAATTCGACCGTTTAGGCGTCAAGTTTGTAATTACGTATACTGCGCGCAGCAGGTGTGAGTGTTTGAGCCATGTGTCCATCGGCACTTGGCAGAGTTCGGGCAACAGGAAGGAAACCAGTGTCAGGGCGGCAGAGTTTCAGCAGCGGAGTTGCCTGGATGTCGGCTGGTATCTGGGTCGAGCAGGCGTTCAACTTCATCATTTTTGCCATTCTTGCCCGTATTTTAGGGGTCGAGGCTTTTGGTCTTCTGGCGATGGTGGCGGCCTTTGTGTTGTTTTCCGAATTCCTGGTGCGCGAAACGATTTCCGACATTCTTCTGACCCGTGACGCGCTGTCGTCAGAACGGTTGAACTCGGTTTTCTGGCTGCTGGCCCTGCTGGGAGGCGGGCTGACAATCGTATTGTATCTGGGCGCGGGACTGGTCTCAAATTTCTACAATGAGCTGATTGCGCGCGAATTGTTGATTGGATTGTCCCCAACGGTGCTGATGATTTCACTGACGGCGGTGCCGGTGGCGATCCTGCGTCGGGAAATGCGGTTCCGTATTCTGGCTATTCGGGCCGCGCTTGGTGCGGCGGTCGGCGGGGTCGTGGGCATTGGCATGGCGTTGTCGGGATACGGGGTCTGGAGCCTGGTCGGTCAGCGGCTGGCGATGACGGCCACCAATATCGTGATGGCATGGGGCGCGGTGTCCTGGCGCCCGGCCCTTGACGTGTCGCGGGATCACATGCGGGCAATCCTGCATTTTGGTCATCGGATTTTGGGCCTGCGCGCGGCCGAACTGGCTGCGGTGCAGTCCCCTGCGGTGATCATCGGCGCGATGCTAGGACCTGCGCAGGCGGGGTATTATGCCATTGCCTGGCGTGTGATCGAGACAGCCGCGTTTCTCATGATCACACCGTTGCGTACCGTGGCGCAGCCTGCCTTTGGTGCCGCGGCGCGCGATGATGGCCAGGCGGCGGACTTGCTGATGGATGTCATGCGCCTGACCGGGTTTCTGGCTTTTCCCGCCTTCGCCGGGCTGGCTGTTTTGTCAGAACCGGCGCTGATATTGTTGTTTGGCCAGAAATGGGCTCCGGCCGCTCCGGTCCTGAGCCTGATGTCGGTGTTTGGCATGTATCTATGCGCCGAAAAGGTGCAACAGACCTTCTGTCTGGCCGCAGGTCAAGCCGGGCGACTGGCGGTTCTGTCATGGGTTGAGGTGGCGCTGGCAGCAGCCGTGATCGTGGCACTGGCCCCCTATGGCTTGTCGGTCGTCACAGCCGGTTTTGTGGCGGTTTTTCTGCTGATCTGGCCGCTCAAATTTGCCAACCTGGCGCATATCGCGGGGTTGCCCAACCTGCTTTTGATGCAGCAGCATCTTTCACCGCTCTTGCTGTCGGCGGCAATGGCAGGCGTGGTGCAGGGGGTCGTTTGGGCGCTGGGGGACACCGCACGGATTCTGGTTCTTCTGATCGGTATGGTGACCGGGGGTATGGTTTATTGCCTGCTGGCGTTTCTGTTCCAGCGGCGCAGGTTGCACCTGCTGATGTCGATGGCCCGACCCCGGGGCACCAACGCGACATGAACCCGTATCTGAATACGCCGGGCACAGACAATGCGCCTTATGCCGGGTATGAGGTGGCGCTTACCAGATGGGATGCCCCAGGCGAAAGATGACCGTTTTTTCCTCGCCATCCGATTTTATCAGGTTGGCCGTGATCTCGTTTTGCGTCTCGGCGGGCGTCAGCTGAAAATAGGCTGTGGCTTTTGCATCGTGCTGGATCAGCTTGGCTGACTGGGCCGGACCATTATCAATTTCAACCGTTACGGTCACAACGTCCGGTTCGCCAATCCGCATTTCAACATCAAGCGGGGTTTCGTGCCGCAGTGGGGCGCGAAAGATCAGCCGGGCGACCGACCCGTCCACGTTGACGGGATGAGCTCTGGTGGCATCATAGGCGTCGGGGTTGAAACGGTAGTAAGCTGTGAACAGCATACCGGCCAACAGCAGCAGATAAGCCCACCGGGTCCAGCCCATGCCGCGCCAGATGCGTTTGAACGGGCCGTAACGTGCATCGTCTGGACGTAGCCTGGCAGAAAAGATCATGGCGCCGGTTACGGCAACGCCGGTCGCGACGAACCCGAACACAATCCAGAGCGCCATCGAAAACGCCCCACCCCACGTGCCGAAATGCAGCATGTT
>NZ_WQGE01000011.1:0-86363 GCF_013034525.1 Ruegeria sp. HKCCA5929 | reverse complement strand
CAATTCTCGACACTATGCAAGCTGCCGTCCGGCATCAAATACGGTAGCCTTAGATTCGAGACGCATGTGCCATCGATGCCTGCCCCGGGGTTTTCCAGAAAGGCTTCACCAATATCGCGGGCGCATTGGCTGAAAACAAGTGCCCCGTGCCCTGTTTCTGGGAACAGGAACGACTGACTGTTGTGCAAAGTGTCTGCCGCTAGTCCACCCCAGGAAGATGCGGTCTGTGTGTCAATCTCACCAGACAGGACCAGTACCGCGATGTCGGAAAGCACGGGTTCAAGGTAGTTGTCTCGAGGTGCCGGTGTGAACTCGCTGCAATCTGCAAATAGGCTCGGAATTTCAGCTAGAGCCGCTGTCATCAATGGACCGTATCCCAACTCTGCTACTAAAGCGCCAAACCCCGCCGCCGAGTTGAAACCGTCTACAAAATCTTCCTGACATGCGTAAAGCAAGAGCTCGAACTCACCCTCCATAATAGTTTGCAAAGCTGCGTTATCTGTCGCGATCAAGCTGAAAACACGCTCGACATCTTCGGGGCTTAGTAAAGCGATCAATGAGGCCAACCGTCCTGCTGTCGCCTCATTGAAATGGGCGCGGACTAGGTCCAGCAACGCTCCAGCACGCGGCGTTTCAAACCGTAGGTTCAAATAGTCTTTCGCAAACATCAAGCGATCCGCCCGATCAGGCAACCCGGCCAAAGCATCTTCAAGAGCATCGTCAAAGAACTCTCCCAACGAAGCCGGTTCTAGATCTCGGTCGCGATCCGCTTCAAGCTGCTCCAAAGCCGAGGACGCAGTGTCGGAAGCAATTTCCATTTGCGACATGGCGTTGATTGCAGCTTGCGCCAGAGCCTTTTCATCGGCGCTCAGGTCCAACGCACCCGCCAACAACGTTTCTGCGGAGGGCTGGGGTGGAAGGTCACCGTTGATGATTTGTGTGATGAGGTCGACCGTTCCGTCCTCAAGCTCTCTGACCAGTGCGGGCGCGTAAGTGGTGAAGCCCCGGATCGTTGGGTCGGACCAATCGTTTCTGCCGGAAAAAATGCTGAAAAGCACTTGCCCGGATATCTCGATCCCCGCAGCCTCCAATGGACGTGCCTCTAAGTCTTCAAGGAGGTTAAAATACCGTTGCGTTATATCGGGATACGCCTCCGCACAGATAGGATCCGCTTCACACGGTGCGAACGTATTAAAAATGGCCTCGGTGTGTGGGACGAACAGAGTGTCGTAAAGCGCGATTTGGGGTGGAGCAACGCTGTCTAAAACGACTGCACGCACACCCTCTGGCGCAGAGCGCATGACTTCTAGCGCGAGCTTGGTGCCATATGAAACGCCATAAATATTGTACTCAGCGTAGCCAAGAGCCGACATTACAGCTCGCACATCTAAAGCATTTTGTGTCGTGTTGAACTGCGGAAGATCGAAGCCTCGTTCGGTCAATTCCGAAATGCAGTCGCGAACAAGTGCCGTCTCCAGCTGAGGTAGGTCAGCCCCGCCCAACTGATCGACGATTGGCTCCAGGTTTTTTGCCAGAGTCCCGAAGCAATCCATATCCGGGGCGCTTGCATCGACGCCGCGTTGATCGAACGCCACGACGTCCCTTCGCCCCCGCAAATGGTCAAAAAACAGACTGAGCGAGCGCACAGATTCAACTGAACCGCCGCCCGGTCCCCCGTGAAGGTAGACAACCGGGTCTGCCACGGGTGCCAGCGAATGAGCCTTGAAAACGATGAAGCTGAGGTCCAGGGTTTTGCTTTCAGCATCTCTGTGATCCTCAGGTACTGCAACGATACCGCAGACTACAGTTTCTCCGTCAATCTCATCGGGGACGACGGGGCGGGTGCATGGCGTGACTTCGACCGGGTAGCGCGTGTCGGCTCCACCCACGAATTGAGCTTCAAAACCCGTCCGATCAGAAGGTTCTCCAAGCAAAGCAGATAGGACTGCAAATATTTTTTCGGGAGTCACGGTCACACCACATAAGGCTGTTGATTTTTCTATAACCTTAGATCAGTGGACTGCATTTGCGAACCGATTGAAAGTTGTCCTTCCGTCTCTTCAAATCCAAACACTACGGATTGAGAGGTTTTGTCGGAGCATCTTTGCAAAGGGCATCACCCTGTAGAATCCGGAGATCGAAAACTAAACAACCAACGACAGCTTTGTCCGCATAGCAGTCCCTCGGACAGATCACAGCGAACGACAGCACCGAGCCCAGAGTGCTTGTTGGTGTTCGTCGCAGCATTGGTCACGACGGGCGGAAACCGGAAGTTTGCTGCATTTGCGCGATCTCAACTGCGAAGGTGAACAAGCCGACATTCGTTGGGAGCCAGAACTCAAAAATGCTGCAATCGATCTAAAGTCAGCAAGGAACCCGAAGTAAGGGATGCTGCACATTGCACTAATGCCGGCATTGCGCAGAAAACCGGCTTTCTAAAACCGACCAGATTCCCAACGTCGGCTGTGCCAAAAGAAAAAATTTGAGCGGAAACATGCACATTCTGCACTGCGTTAGTTAGGTTGTTTTGGATCGCAGCGTCCTTCTCGGCCGCAAATCAAATTATGGTCTATCACTGCCCGTTTGGATTTAGTCGCGTGTTCAGTTGAATGAACGGGCTGATTTGTGTTCAAGTGATGGTTAGGCGTGAATTTAGGGTTTCCGCTTTCTAAAGACTATTTTTGAATAGTGAGGTCGAGCCTTGGAGCGAAGGGTTTCAGCCATTTTAGCGGCCGACATGTTCGGCTTCAGTCGCCTTACGGAGGTTGATGAGACTGGGACCATTTCCAGGCAAAAACGATACAGGATAGATGTCGTAGAACCGCTCACCAAAAGCCACAATGGTAACTTTATCAAGTTCACTGGAGACGGGTGGCTAGCAGAGTTTCCTTCCGTTGTTGAAGCCGTTCAATGTGCTATCCAGATTCAAGAAGAATTGCGAGCACGAGAATCTGAAAAAGCGCCGGAACGGAAAATTCGCTATCGTATGGCGATAAACTTAGGTGATGTGATCTTCGATGAAGGTGATATTTATGGAGATGGCGTAAACATAGCTGCTCGCCTTGAGCCTCTAGCGGATCCTGGAGGCTTGATCATCTCAGGGACCGCCTACGATTTGTTAAAAAATCAAGTTGAGGTCTCCTATCGTTCGCTAGGTCAAAAGCGCTTAAAAAACATAGCTAAACCTGTTCGGGCTTACGCTGTTAACTTGGCCACCGACAGCAGAAACCGACAATATGCAAATTTCAGACTGTTAACGGTAAAAAACCTTTTTGCTGCGTCCTTCCTTGTTTTTCTGCTAGGCGTGTCAGTATTTGTATGGAACGAAAATTCTATTCCGAAGCCTTCCAACACAGACCTACTTTCACAAGTCGCTTCGAAAGCCCAGAAAGAACTAAAGAAATTAGGCTTCTATGATGGCATAGCTTCGGGCGAAATTGATCGCCGTACGCGGTCGGCGATTTTGAAGTTCCAAATGGAAAATGGACTCCCAAAGTCAGGTGTACTGACGCCACAAACCATTGAGCGTTTGGGTTTAAAGAACCCTCTGGATGGTAGCCTTTCACCGGCCGAGCTAGTTTCTGAAAAATTTGCGAAGCCTATAAAACCTGACCACTTAGCACTGGTGGGTTATTCCGAAAAATTAGTCGAGATCGCGAAAGTCTTTGAGTACTCCAAACTGACTTTCGAGGTCTTCGAAGAAAACCTTTATGTCGCGGTGCAAGTTCCGACGCTAACGTCTTGGAAAGAAATTGCCCAACTCGCTAGCGAGCTTGATGGCCACATAGTTTCAATTACCTCTCGTAACGAGAACCAGTTTGTATTTGAGATGATATCTAAGGATCCAGCCTTCTGGCATCTCGATGGGATCAAAACATCTTGGATTGGACCCGCGATAGGTTTTCACCAGAAAGTTGGTTATCGCGAACCTGATCAGGGGTGGGTTTGGCAGAGTGGTGAGGAAACGGACTATACAAACTGGTTGCCGAGCCAGCCAAACAACTGGAACAACGAAGAGCACATTGCGGTCTTTATGAACAGTACAGGGGCTATTGGCGAGGGATCCGCCCCCAAAGCTTCCGACAAGTGGGGCGACTACTGGGGGAATGCCAATGCTTTTGTTTTAGAGTTTGCGGACTTTCAAATGATGGAAGAACCCTTCAATTGACCGCCCGAGCGCTGTAGTGCGAGTTATTGCCTGCTTTACTGGGATCATTTCTCTGCTGTATCACAGATTTAGGTTTGCAGCCTGCCCGGGGGCCGGCGACGACCAAGCGCGACCAAGGCTACGAGCCCAGTCAGGACCAATGGCATACCTGCGGGAAGGGAAATTGAGGCGGGCTGGATAAAGCTGTCCCCAATTTTCAAAGTGATCATTTCGCCGTTCGTGATCGAATATTCATAGCGGCCTCCGTTGATAGTAGATGTTTATGACGACAGACGATTGGGCAACAACAGCGCTGAAGATGCGTGCGGTTGGGGCTAGGAGAAATCGAATTCCGCTGTGGCGCTCTAAGGTTCGTGGCGAGGATCAGATCTGCATTGAGATGCCGCCCGAACCCACTTTTGGACAGGCGCGGAAGAATACTTTAGAACCGGGTTTCAAGTGGTGAACGAAGATGTCCAGGGGGTTGGAAAGTATGGCGTACCAAACCGATGATCATTCGAAGCTCATGCCGGTGGTACTTTCAATTGTTTTTTTCTTCATCGCAACCTTCGGTTGGGCAAAGCAATCTTTCTCTCAGGCGCTCAATTCCATGGGCGAGCCTATACTGTATGGCGTCAAACACGTACCTCGGGGTTTGGATGTCTGTTTTGACTATCTCGCTCAGCCCTACAGAATTGTTGACGGTGATCGAGTTATCACAAAGCACGAAGGCATTGATTTCTGCGCGCCCAGCGGAACGCCGGTACTGGCTCCAATTTCGGGTCGAATTCAGTGGGTATTAAAGGACAATGAGCTTTTCGGCGGTGGTTTGATGATCGACCCTGGTGTCCGAGTACGTCTTCAGCAGGATAAGCGCGCCAAGTCCATTAGTCTAATGATCCTTCATATGGTACCTGAACGTGGGATTAGAGCAGGGACTAAGGTCAAAGCGGGACAAGTAATCGGGTCGGTTCAGGCTGCAAATAGGCCAGAAATCGGGCGAAGGCCGCACCTCCATATGGTGGTTAAGTACTGCGAGGACAGGTCATGTCATGTTGACCCAAACTTGTTTTGGAGAGATGGGGTCGGACGCGTTTCGTGCTTCAAAAAAAATCAACCTGCCGCGAGGGGACAAATTACAGCTCCAATGCCTTGCTAAAGGTTTGTTCCTTAGTTTCGGAGGATCGGGGTTATCGCAGGGCTTCGGCCGGTAGGTCCGCGATCTGTGAGTTCACGGTCCCTTAGATTTTGCGGTCGCAGCGAAAGTCCGTTCTGACGGGCCTCAGCGCAGCGAAGGCAAGCACCGGCCGATGACCGGCAAGAGCCGGAAGCACTAGTTGGACTGATCGTCGCGAAGGTCGGAAAAGTCCGCAAAGCAGATGCTGATGCCGAGTGCAGCGAATGACCGCTACGAGCCCGGAGCGGACCTTCGTCTCGCTGTTGGAAACGAAGGAGCAACGACGGACCACATACCTACTTACACAACCCGGCATCGAAGACGGCCATCATGGCGCCTCGCAGGCGATCCACGTCTTCGTCCACCGAAGCGGATTGATCGCATTTGAATGACGGCAATACCTCGACCCGGATCGTCCCGCTTTTGGGTAAGTGTTTGTCGCGCGGCATAAGTGCGTCGGATGCGTGAATTACAATGGGCCGTATTGTACGGCCGGTGGCGCGCGCGACTATTACAGCTCCTGCCTTGAACGTGCCGAGGCTTTTGGAGCTAGTGCGCGTACCTTCTGGGAAAAGCACAACAGAGCAGCGTGCGGGCATGGCGCGGACGGCAGCGGTGAGTGTTTCGAGCGCCACTGGGCCGCTTTTTCGGTCAATCTCCACCAGCCCTGCGCCTTTGAACCCGTGGCGTAGGAGAACCGCGTCGCAAAGTTCCTTTTTGGCGGCGAAGGTGATCCACTTGGCGCCGGGCACCACGTCCATCAGAGCGAAACCATCCAGATGGCTGCGGTGGTTGATCACGATGATGCTGTTGGTGTCGGCGGCCAGCGCGGCCCTGTCGGCTTGTGTCATCTCTGTTCGGATGCTCAGCAGCCACAGAAGCCGCGAACAGGCACGTTTGACTAGTGGCCAGTACCAGCCGCGAAAACCTCGCCGTTTACTGCAAAGCAGGGGCACAAAGGCGATGTACAGGAAGTAGACAGGACCCAGCAGGAACAAGGCGACGCGTTTTATGACCCGCAGTTGACCCGGATCTGTGACCGCAAGCGCGACCCTTTCCTTTGGAGGCTGGAGTGACATAGGTTCCTGTTGATTGTGCTGACTGCCGGGAGAGGTTCACGAGGGTTCTCCGTTTGGCATTTGTTGCCTGCCCCTTGGGCGCACGGCCCGACAAGCACCCTGCACCTTGCCTCTATGCGGCAATGGCCGGGGCACATCAACAGAAAGTCTTACTTTGGCGATTGGCATCATTAGCTGGATTGAGCCCATACCCGACCGACATCGTAAATCGAACTATTGTTGTGGCGAGTACCAAATCGGCGAAGTGTAGGCACGTTCCTGTGCTGTTAATTGGACACCGTCTGGCATGTCTATTCCGAACTTCACTGCATCATATGCAGTCCAGCGAGGGGTTGGAATTTCTATAACCCGGGCATAATAAAATGAGCTTTCTGAAGGATCGAAATCCGGGTCTTCCCACACGGCTCCCAGCTCAGAGGCTCCAATCGTGTTAGTCCACGAGGGGATAGAAAGGTCCACTGTGGTGCCTACTGACGGCAACTTACCAGCGGCATCTGGTTCGCGGGAACCAGACAAGGCCACGTCGTAGACTTTTTCCCGTTGCTCTCCATCTGCATCTATCCAGCCCTTTATGATCTGGATTCGATCCAGGTTTGCTCCCATCGGATCACGAAGCGCATATACCAAAAAAGAAGGTGCGCCTTCCCCTGGGCCAAGATCCCCACCCATAGGCACACCCTTAGTGTATCCCAAAAGCGCCAAGTCCCGCCGCAAGGCATCCTCTTCGGTAAAAGAATATCCTCCGAACATACGGACGCGCATTCGAGGTCCTGTAGTTGCGTAGGTTTCACGCCGATGCATCGCATCCCAAATGGCTTCGCGGGAATTCTCTTGCGCCCATACAGCTGTCAAACCACCAGTAATGTATTGGGACGAAAGCAGCGCAACAGTCCCGTCAGGATAGGTCTTGCTGACATGTTGGCTACGCTCTTCGCTGGGCTCATAACCGGTGAACTTCCCGAAGAAATTGTCGTTATCTGGAGCCGTCAAACCTGTGTGTGTGTCACTAGCACCACCCAGGCCAAACTTGAAAGGGTTTACTCCCAAGGCCTTTGCCAAAGATAGGCCTCGAAGTAACCCGGATCGAGCGTATTCACCGGGCAACATTGTTGGCGTTTTCGGAACCGAAGCATCCAGATTGCCGTAATCCCATGTTTCGAAGTCAGCAAATTCATCGTCAGGTGATAGGAACGGGTGGGCCTCGCCATCTCCCTTAATCTGAGTTGGTTCGTATAGTCTTTCCCATTTGTTACGCGCTTCTGCGTATGCTGGATCTAATGGCACCCCATCCGCGAAGTCATCGACTAACGGGAACATCCAGCCGTTAGACAAGTTCCCATTGTGTGGAATAGCAAGTACACGCCCGCCTGTCGTTTGCTCATAGTTTTCCAACCACTTCCAAAGATCACGAGGGTTGGGTGAGCCCACAGGTGGCGTCGTAGTATAGGGCAGTATCTGTCTTGTGAGCTCAGGGCCATCGCGAAAGATCACATTTCGGTGCAAATTGTTCCCTGCAACGAGAGATGTCCATTCATAGGCGATGAAGGTGCTGAACACGCCGGGGTCATTGTACTCCTCCGCGGCATCGATAATGTCGTCCCAAACGCGGGCATACGCGGGATTGCCCGGTTGGTAGTTCAGCGCAGGGGAAACCTGTCCTTGAGCAAAAGCCGCTGTAAGCTCGAGCGCTGCCGCTAGAGCGGCTTCTCCACCCTTATTGAATTCTTCATGGAAATATCTGCCTTGCTCATCTGCCAAGATGTTGGGAGCACCTCCGATGATGTCGGTGATCGCACCCATCGCATCCGAATGATCTGTAATCATGAAGAAGTCGAGAGGCATCGACAACTTTACAGGTTGCCCCGTGTTCGACACAACTTCTTCTCCGCGCGCAAACCGATAGGCATCGCGCGGCATGAGGCGCGTACCGCCTCCACCAGCATCCCCGGAAAGACCAGTATGAACGTGAGTGTCACCAAAATAGACTTGAGTTGGATATGCGCGCTCAGCGTAAGGTGAATAGGGTCGACCGGAAGGGCCGGAAAGGCCTGTCGGATTTATTGCATCCTGAGCTAAGACTGGGCTCCCCAGAATGAGAGCTGTTGGCAAAACATAGCGAAACAATTTTTCCTCCATAATTGAAGGCACCTTACCACAACTCTGCTCAGGAAGTTATTTCGACTGAGTTCGAAGGTTTGCTAAGCTCCTAAAGCGGTCGTCGGGGCGTACTGCAGCGAATGTCCGCTACGAGCCCAAAGCGGCCAATGCTGCAATATGGGCCAATGTCTGCTACGCAGGGCCTTGGAGGTACTTCGAAATGCTCAAGGGTGCGGTGTTATACGCAAAGGACTTAGAAAAACTGAAGGCTTTCTATCTTGCGATTGGCGGAAGGCTGACCGATGGTATCGACGGAGAATTTGCCGCCATTTCGAACGCCGATACCGAACTCGTCATTTTGCAAGCTCCTCAGAAGATCGCAGCGCAAATCCCGATAGAAGACCCGCCAGTGGTTCGTTCTGCCACGCCACTTAAGCCAATAGTCTGCATCACTTCGATTGCTGATGTTCTTGAGAAGCTTCCAAGGGTTGGAGGCAGGCCGGTCCTAGGCTCAAAGCAATGGAAATTCCGACAGTGTTTTGTGCAAGACATCGTTGATGCCGAGGGAAATGTCGTTCAGCTCTGGCAACCGGAATAGCATTAAGGGCTGCCTTTCAAGCAGGCTTGGCAGCCAGCAGCTTCATCTTTTGCGACGAACTCCGCGAGGGTTGCAGTGAAAGACTGCAATGAGCCCTTTTACCGGATGCTGCATGGTCAACAGGCATCTGCGTTCGACTCTTACGAGCCCTGCCGAGTCACTGCTGACGGAGCTTGCCTACTTCTGGTACGGCAAATTCCACCAAAACACGAACAGAGGTCTGCCACGCATCTGGATCATTGTAGTTCCCTGCGAAGGTCGAAACGACAAAGCCCGCGTTTTGTTGTATGGTGAGGCGCTGACCACCATTGCCGACAGCAATAAGAATTGCATCGCCGTTCGGGCCCTTAGTCAGATACCACAAGTACCCATAGTCAAATCCTGGCTGGATCGATGTGACTGCACGAAACGACGAATCCAACCAGGTTGCAGGTACGACTGCTCGACCATCGTAGACGCCGTTTTGGGCAATCAACACTCCAATTTTGGCAAGATCTCGAGCGGTCAATCTCAAGCCGGAAGCTGCAGATGGTACGCCGTCATTGCCACGCACCCACTCATAACCCTCAATACCAAGGGGCTCAAACAAACGGGTCTGGGCGAATAGGTCGATGTCTTGTCCAGTACCATCGGCAATCAACTTTGCTATCAATGCAACAGCACCACCGTTATATGTCCAAGTTGTTCCTGGCTCAGCCACCATTGGACGGTCTAATACAAAGCGATAGCGGTCTTCGGCCAGCTCCATTGCGATTTCGCTGTTGCGTGGATCGGTGTATGGCAGGCTTTCATCCCATTGTGTTCCCATCTGCATTGTGAGCGCATCCGCCACGGTGATGTCTTCTCGTCCTGACCCGTCGCGTAAATCTGCGTATTCTGGGAACTGGTCCAACAAAGACGCGTCGACAGGTGGCACAGCACCTTCTGACAACGCGATTCCATACAGCAAACCGACGACAGACTTCGTAACAGAGCGAAGATCGTGCAAGGTCTCCGGTCCATGATCGACGAGACCAATTGGCGTACCCCATCGCTCGTCTTCACCAGGGAAGTAGGCTTCGGCAATCCTGTCACCATCCAGCACTACAACCGCACCATGGAGGCCGACTATCTCATTTGCACCCACTGCAGCTTTAAGCCGTTCCTGCATGTCTTGAGCCCAACCCACTGAGGAACCGAAACACAATACTAAAGACAGCGCGAGGACAAATCCGAGCTTCTCTCGATGGGCCATAAGTTATCCTCTTTGGTTTTGTTCTTGCCGACAAACTATCTTGCACTTCGCTTTAGTGGAAGCGGACATTGGTTTCGACAGATTAGATGTCAGCAAAGTCACGCAAAGCGGAGGATCATGCCTGGTGCAGCGAATGTCAGCTTTGAGCCCAAAGCGGACGTTCTGCTTAAATACAGAAGAATGGTAACACTCCCGCCTCGACTACCGCCCCTGACATCTAGACTAAAAGAGTCTCTAGAGATTGAACCTCAGCCTGAAACCAAACACGAGAGGGTCATCTGTGTTGAAACCAGGGTTCTTGAGATACTGAACGTCAGCGGTTAGAGCCAGGTTGTCGGAAACATCCAGCCGGTAGAAGGCCTCTATCGTAGTTTGGCTTTTCAAACCGTCTAAAGCAGGTTCAGCCCAAGTCGTAGCTATACCGATTAGATCGTCAAAAAAGCCAGGACGCCCTTGCAGCATCATGCTCTTTGGCATTGCTGGTATTGGGTATTCTGGCTTGTGGATGCGGCGTCTATTGTTGGGTCGAACAACTGGCTTCAGCGTTGATCGCCGATTGTTAGGTCGAACTACCGGCTTTAGAGAGGTTCTTCTCCGACGAGAGCGACCTACCGCACGGCCTATGGAGCGACCTATAGAGCGGCTTGAGCCAGTGACCTTAATCAAAAGTCCGCCAAAAACAACGGCCAAGACAACTAGTTCCATTGTTCCCAAAACCCTTCCACGAAGCGGATGATGTATGTTGTTCAAATAGGGTGTTTTGGGGTCGAATTGCTTTCGATTCACGGCCAATAGTTTTTTAATTTCCGCCAAATTAATTATATACAGATCAATTACTTAGCTACTCTCGGAGGTTTTAATCCGAATTGAGGTTCGTACCGTGGTTCATCAACACCCAAGGTAATCAACCAAGTCATGGATACTGGCTTTGATGTTCGGTGCGCCCAGAGAAAAAAAACACCCGCTGAACTGAGGCGGGGTACCGGCTATTGATCCAACTAGCGAAACGACCCGTAACACTCATGCCCCATTTAGTCTGGGCAGTCCCATGGTCAGACTAAATCCCCGCGTTGCCTATCATCCCAGATTAAGGTGACGCGGGGAACTTTGATCCAGCCCATGATCCCTGTCGTAACTAAAGTACCCCAAACTGCAACCCGCGTTGTTCAACTGGTTTCCCTCCGAACAATGCGGGATTTTTGGGGATGAGGGGGTAACGAGTTTTCTGTCACCAGTGGCCGACCGGACCTTTTAATTCTGGTTCGGTCGGTAACGCATGATCTGGTGGCTGGACATTGTGCGCATTGAGCCATTCAAAGATGGCGGCCCAATCGTCTTGTAACGAAGGTTTGCTGCGATACTCGCGCAAACTTTCCAGCTTGCATTTTAGGTCGTGAGGAATCGTGTGAGGCCACTTTTTCATGACAAGATGTTCTGTTTTTGTTCCGAATCGTGTCAACCGGTCATCCGCTCCTACTACGGGCGTTTTGTCCGCAAACGAGTCCGCAATTAGTCCGCAAACGGTGCTGACACAACGAACAGAACGAACAGATTTAGTGTTCAGAACGGACAGAACGCACGAAATATGGTGTTCCGTGCGTTCTCCAAAACCGTAGGTCGCGGGTTCGAACCCTGCTGCCCCTGCCATTTTAATCCCAAGCGAGAACCTGACCGGGATGTGTATGCAGCCCACGCGAGTTCTGTGCGCGTGACATAGGCATAAACACCGTCGGCGGTCTTGGGAGAGTTTCAGAACTTTTCCGCAGAGTTTGAAGTCAATCCGATTTCTCGGGCTGAGACACGACCCCCAGTTTCTGAGCCCAAATTTGCCGATAATCCTGAAACAAATCAGTTCTTTTCATATGAAGTTCCGCCAACGCACACGCGGCCCACATTGCGATATCGTATTCCGCGTCGCTCTTCTTCAGTATGTGAGCGTGTAGTGCCGCAGCTTCTGGGGTCGAAGGTTTATGCATTGGCGTCAATGCTCCGCAATCAGTCAAAACCGTTTCGCAAAAGGACATGGCAAGCGAATTGGCCACCTCCGCGTAGTTCATTATGCAGCGGCCATGTGAACGCAAACAAAAACGGTGTTCATGTCCAGTTAACTTTGCGACAGCGCTTCAGCCCCAAAGAGAGGTTGGGCAACCGAGTGATCAGACCACCAGCGCCTGATCTCCGATATTGGTTTTCTGTCGCGTCGGCATCGTTTTTGCCGGATGACCGTCGATCGTCAGGGCGAGGTCCTGATAAAACCCGTTGCTGTCGAACCACCAGCGATGAGATTTCATCAACTTGCGCTGACCTTTGGGAACCTCTCGTAAATATTGATGGTCGCAAAAAACATCCCAATGACCTTTCGAGGTCAGCTTGGGCATCCCGACGCGACCCGCACGCTGACGCCCGCCATGAACAATCCCCCCGGCCAGGGCCAGAACCTGGTCTTTGCCGCTGTAATAGTTGGTGAACCGCTTGCTGCGCTTCTTCAGAACCAGATCACCCCAGGCGCCTTTTTCCAACCACTTTGCATCGACATCACCAGACGCGAACACGACCTGATCTGCTGACCAGATCTTGTTTCCCGGTCCGGCGGCATCCCCGAAGTCCGAGAATGCGCGCAGGACGACCAAAGCCCCCATGGAATGCGCGATGATGTGTACTTTAGGCCGAGGAGACATTCCCAGTAGCGGCAAAATCCCGTCCCCGACCAGATGTGGGGCCACAGCCTTGGCATCGTTACGGTCCGAGTCGTAGGCGTGAACCGATCCGTCGCTGGGCCAGTCAAATGCGACGACCGCCCCCTGATACCCGTCGGACCTGAGATTGCTTTCAATTTTCGCCAGCCGGTCCAGCATACTCTTCTGGCTTGTATTGAACCCGTGGACATAGATCAGGACGTCAGAGTCTCCGCCTTCCTGGCGGACCAGATCCAGCCATTTGGCTTTTTTGATGATGCTGCCTTTGCGAATTTTACCCCCAGGACTTTGTTGGGTGATGTGTACGTATCTGGTCTTTGCGGCAGGCTTTAAGGTGAATTTCTTCTTTTGTGCATTGTATGTACGGCGGGAAAAAAACAGGGCCATGCTTCAAACTCCATTCCAAGTAATCTGTGAAATGTGCCACGAAGTGACATTTTTTCAAAATTCCCTGTCTTTCCAAAAGAAGGGCAGTTGTCGCTGACAGTAAATCGCAACACGCATATCCCGCGATGCAGGCGGCCAATCCCTGTTTCCTCTGCCGACGGAATGCCCTAGTGTCCGCTGCAAATACACAAACACACGCACGAGGGCCCATGTCGCGTTTTGACGGATATTTCCTGCGGCAATTGCTGATATTGTTCGGCTTTTTTACCCTTGTGCTGGTGGGTGTGTTCTGGATCACCCGCTCTGTCAGCCTGTTCGACCGCGTCATCAGCGGGGGGCAATCGGCAATGGTCTTTCTCGAATTTACCGCACTGACGTTGCCAACTCTGATCCGTACGGTCATGCCCATGGCAGTGTTCGCCGCTGCCGTTTACGCCACCAACCGACTTAGCCGCGAAAGTGAATTGACGGTGATGCTGGCCACAGGCTCCAGCCCACGCAGGTTGGCGCGTGCTGTTATTCTATTTGGTGCGATTACCGGGCTGATGATGGCGGCCATCAGTGTTTTCCTGCGTCCTGCCTCGGTCGAGCAGTTGGAAATCCGGCAAGCCGAAGTCGCAGGGGATGTGACAGCCCAGCTGTTGAACGAAGGCGAGTTTCTGCACCCCGCTGAAGATGTCACGGTGTATATCGGGCGTATTGATCTGGATGGAACGCTGCATGAGGTATTCGTTTCGGACCGGCGCGATCAGGAAAACGCCGTCAGCTATTCCAGTGCCACAGCTTATCTGGTCAACAATGACACGGGCATTCACCTTGTTATGGTCGACGGTATAGCACTGCGCCTGACCAAAGAGGGGAGGCGGTTGTCTTCGACCCTGTTTCAGGATGCGTCTTATGACATATCGGAGTTGACCAACTCCAGCCCGATGGCCCAACGCAGTCTCGAAGCCATTCCAACGCTTGAACTGATCCAAGATCGTGCTGAGATTTCCGCCGCCGAAGGGTATAGCGAAGGCAAGCTGGTCGAAGAACTGCACCAGCGGTTTTCCTGGATTGCTATCTGTGTCGCCGTTGCCTTGGCTGGGTATTCAACACTGATGCTGGGCAGTTTTTCCCGGTTTGGGCTTTGGCCACAAATCCTAGGTGCGTTCACCATTCTGGTGCTGCTTGAAGGTGTTCGCGGTTTTGTTTCACCGGTCGTCATAGATGATCCCAAGCTTTGGATTTTGCTCTATCTGCCTGCCATAATGGGGGCGTTGATTTCGGGCGTCTTCCTGCTGATTGCGGGTCGTCCTATCCTGCGCAAGAAAGCGCGTTCAGACAAAGCGATGTCGACACCCGCTTAGGCACGCAGATCCGCCAGACAACTGCGAAGTTCGTCAAACTCGGGCTGGTCACTGCGCGTAACCAGATACATCGGTAATGGCAAGGCGACGCTTTTTTTGTCTAGTTCCAGTTCGCCTGAGATGAGGTGGTCCGAAATGACATAGTCAGGGAAATAACCGCATCCCCCACGCTTCAGGACATATCGCAGCGCCATCATGCAATTGCCCAGAAACAGCGTTTGCCCGGACGCTCGTCGTGCAGCGGATCTCACGTGATCCTGATAAACCTCGCCCAGCTCAAGGTTGACGAAAACCAGGTCATCTTCGGCGTCGTCTTTCTTCGGCGTTTGTACCAATGACAAAACCTCAGGCTCCAATTCGCACCAAGTGACACGCCGGTCCGTGGGTTTTTCATGGGTGACGGTTGCATCCAACACATGAGTTGCAACTGCTTCAACCATGTCGAGATCGTGATCGTAGTTCAGCGTCAACAACAGTTTGTCAAAACGCTGTTCAAAGCGCACCGCGAGGTCCACCAGCAATGGGTCCCAAATGCTGAGTTGCCCCCCCAAGCGCAGCGCCGGGCGGCTCTGGGCCTGCATCGGTAAATCGTGCGAAGCAAAGGCCCATAATGATAGCATCTGTTCCGCATAAGGTTTGAATTGCCGGCCGAATTCAGTCAGAGCCGTACCCCCGGCACCGCGTGTGAACAACGGCCTGCCGGTTTCTTCTTCGATCAGGCGAATGCGCGCGCTGACAGCTGTCTGAGTGACGTTCAACTTACGGGCCGCCGCGTGGAAACCACCGGTTTCGGCAACACAGAGAAATGTCTCAAGAGCTTTGGTTTGCATGTTGAAAGTATTTTTTCATCAAATCGATAAAATCAATTCATTTTTTTGAACAGCAAAGCTGCGGTATTTGTTAGGTCAGGAAACACGTCGGAGGATCAGCCATGCTGGACAAAAGCCACAAACCCACCTGGACCAGTTTTGAAGAAGCGACCAAGGCCGACTGGGACGCCGTTATGGAGTATGAAGAGGCCTATAATGCCGCTTTGCCTGACCGTATCCTCGACGCCATTCGGTCGTTGGATGAGGAATGGACACCCTATCCCGTGAACCGCTATCAACACAGCCTGCAGGCTGCGACGCGGGCGTATGAGGACGGAGCAGATGAAGAATTGGTGGTCGCGGCCCTGATCCATGACACCGGCGATATTCTGTCGCCCTACAACCATGGTGAGCTGTCAGCGGCGATGATGAAGCCCTATGTCAGCGAGCGGACCTACTGGATTCTCAAACATCACTGCGTGTTTCAGGGATATTACTACAACCATCACCTCGGCGGAGATCGCAACGCGCGCGATAAATACCGCGACAGCCCCTATTGGGAGGACTGCCGCTATTTCTGTCACGAATACGATCAGAAAGCGTTCGACTCGGGTTATCCGACCAAACCGCTAGAGTTTTTCGAGCCCATGCTGCGCCGTGTCCTGAACAAAGGCGCAGGGCATATGGAGTTGAACGAAACCTCTGAGGCTTAACAGGCGGCCATCAGCCGATAGACGATCTGCGCGGCGGTAAAGTCCCAGGCGGCATTGCCGTCCGGGGCTAGTTCGACCACGTCGAAGCCCACACATGTGCGGCCTTTCAAGGCGTGTTCGACCAAGCGCAAGGCTTGATAATACCCCAAACCTCCCGGCACGGGCGTTCCTGTTGCGGGCATCTGGGACGGGTCAAGGCCGTCAACGTCAAAGCTGACGTAAACCAGTTCGGGGAAATCCTCGGGCAGGTCGACGGCGTGGATGTTTCCGGTGACCAGTTCCTCGGCATCCACGTGGAAAACGTGGTTCTTCAGACGGCTCTTGGCCTCTTCGGTGGAAAAGGCACGGACGCCGAACTGAGCCAGCCGGACGCCTTCTTCGGCCAGCATATGCATGACCGAGGCGTGGGAGTGCCTTTCACCCTGATAGGCGTTGCGCAGGTCGGCGTGGGCGTCGATCTGGACGATTCCGATTGGCTGGCCCAAAGCGCGCGCTACACCCATGACTGAGCCGTAGCTGAGCGAATGCTCTCCGCCCAAGGTCACAGGCACTTTGCCCGCACGAACAGCAGCTTCGGTGCGCTGGGCGAGGCGTTCCATGACATCTGGCAGGGGGCCGTCGCAGTTCAGTGGTTCTTCGGTGAAGATGCCCTCGACACAAGGTTCGGCATGGCCAGTGATACGTTCCAACTCGTTGCTGGCCTCGATGATCGCTTCGGGGCCTTTGGCAGTACCCGAGCCGTAGGACACAGTGCGTTCCAGCGGCACCGGAATTATGCGAAATCGGGCATCCTCGTTGCGCTCGGCTTCGGTCAGTTCACTATCGAGGAAAATTCTCATGAGAGGCGGTCCTTAAAGTCGTCATAGCCGAACTGCTTGATGATTTTCAGTTCGTCCGTTTCGCTGTTCCAAAGGGCGATGGTGGGCAGGGGAACACCGTTGAAAGTATTGGTCTTGACCATGGAATAATGGGCCTGATCGAGAAAAGCGAACCGCTGGCCGATTTCCAGCGGTTTGTCCCATGTGTAGTCCCCGATCACGTCACCGGCCAGACAAGACGGGCCACCCAGCCGGTAGGTATGACCTGCCTCGGCCTCGTCCATCAAGGCGGGGCGATAAGGGGCTTCGATCACATCGGGCATGTGGCAGGTGGCCGAGATATCGGTGATCGCAAGGTTCATGCCGTTTGTCGGAAGGTCGAGGATTTCTCCGACCAGAATACCGGCATCCAGCGCGACGGCTTCACCGGGTTCGAGATAGACATCTACATCGTAGGTCTTGCGAATGTCCTTGATGAATTTCACCAGACCCACGCGGTCATAGTCGTCACGCGTGATGTGATGACCGCCACCGAAGTTGAGCCATTTGAGCTGACCCAGAAAGGGTTTGAGTTTAGGTTCAACGGCCTCCCACGTGCGTTGCAGTGGCTCAAATCCCTGTTCGCAGAGGGTGTGCATGTGCAGCCCGTCCACACCGGTCATGGTTTCGGCGGTTAGTTGGCTGACCGGTGTGCCAAGACGTGAACATGGGGCGCAGGGATCGTATTTTGGAATCTCGCCTTCGGAGTGTTCCGGGTTGATCCGCAGACCGACTTGAACGCCCGCAGCCTGCGCCTTGGAGAGGAACCGATCTTTCTGAGCCGGAGAGTTGAAGATGATGTGGTCGGACAGTGACAGGATTTCGTCGATATCGCTGTCCTTGTACCCGGCGCAGAAGGTTGCGACCTCGCCACCGTATTCTTCGCGGCCCAGACGGGCCTCATAGATGCCGGACGCGCAGGTGCCGCCGAGGTGCTGGCGCACCAGTGGGGCCAGCGAGAACATCGAAAACGCTTTGAGCGCGCTAAGGACATGCGCGCCGGATTGCTTGCCAATGTCGGAGAGGATGGTCAGGTTGCGCTCGACGGCTTTTTCGTCGACCACAAAGCAGGGCGTGGGGACGCGGGTGAGGTCGAATTTGCGGAACGCGCCGGCGTCTCCGGCTTGTGTGGTCATCATGTCGGACATAACCGGCGTCTCCGTGTGATGGAGAGGCCGGGGGCGCTGCCCCCGGACCCCCGGAGTATTTAGGAAAAGATGAAGTTAAAACTCGACCGGGCCGTCGAGTTCGTGGACCTGCCATGGCAGACCGTGGGTGTTCAGCATGTCCATGAAATCATCCGGGTCCAGCTGCTCCATGTTCCAAACACCCGGCTCGGTCCAGTTGCCTTTCAGCACCTGCGCTGCGCCGATCATCGCAGGTACACCGGTGGTGTAGCTGACAGCTTGGGAGCCGACTTCGGCATAGCATTCCTCGTGGTCGCAGATGTTGTAGATGTAGTAGGTCTTTTCACCCGAGCCATCCTTGGCTTGGCCCGTGGCGATGTCGCCAATGCAGGCTTTGCCTTTGGTCTCGGCACCCAGATCGCCGGGATCGGGCAGCAGGGTTTTCAGGAACTGGATCGGGATGATTTCCTTGCCGTCATGCATCACCGGGTCGATGCGGGTCATGCCGACGTTTTCCAGCACTTTTGCGTGGGTAATGTAGGCGTCGCCAAAGGTCATCCAGAAGCGGGCGCGCTCGATCTCGGGGAAGTGGGTGCTGAGCGACTCCAGTTCCTCGTGATACATCAGGTACATGTTTTTGGGGCCGATGGCGGGGAAGTCAAACTCGACCTTGTGAGTCATGGCGGGGGAGTGTTTCCACTCGCCACCTTCCCAGTGGCGGACTTCGGCCAGCACTTCGCGCAGGTTGATCTCGGGGTTGAAGTTGGTGGCAAATTCCTGATCGTTCGATCCGCCATTGGCATCCAGCACGTCGATCTGGCGGATTGTGTCCAGTTTGTGTTTCTTGAGCCATTTGGCAAACACGCTGGTCACGCCCGGATCGAAGCCTGAACCGAGGATGGCGGTCAGGCCAGCCGCTTTGAAGCGTTCCTGATAGGCCCATTGCCAGTGGTATTCGAACTTGGCCTCATCCTCGGGCTCGTAGTTCGCGGTGTCGAGGTAGTGGATACCTGCCTCAAGACACGCGTCCATCAGCACCAGATCCTGATAGGGCAGGGCGAGGTTCACGAGGATTTCCGCGCCGGTGTCCTTGATTAATTTGACCGTGTCTTCAACCTTATAGGCGTCCAGTTCAGCGGTTGCGATATCAACGCCCACACGCTCTTTCACTGCTTTGGCGATGGCGTCGCATTTCGATTTCGTGCGGCTTGCCAAAGTGATTTCGGTAAAGATGTCCGAATTCATCGCCATCTTGTGCACTGCTGCGTGGGATACGCCGCCTGCGCCAACAACCAGTGTTTTGCCACTAAGTGAACCCATGGGGGTGATCTCCTCTCATAGGGGGTTATTCGTAATAGGTGTAGCCGTTGATCGAGTCGCGATAGGCGCTCATCAGGGTTTTGCGGTCTTTGGCTTTCAGAGTACCGGTCGAGATTGCCTCGTCCACCATTTTGCGGAAAGCGGCGACGCAATCGGTCGGGTCGAATTCGACATAAGACAGGACCTGGCTGATGGTGTCGCCCTCTTGTTCGTGCAGCAGGTCAAAGCCGCCATCGGCGCGCAGGTCGATGGTGACGACGTTGGTGTCGCCGAACAAGTTGTGCAGATCGCCCAGTGTTTCCTGGTAGGCGCCGACGAAGAAAACTCCCATGAAATATTCGTCGTCTTCAGGCAGCGAATGCACCGGCAGGCTGGGTGAGACGCCGTCGGCCAGGATGAAGCGGTCGATCTTGCCGTCGCTGTCACAAGTAATGTCGGACAGGACTGCGCGGCGGTCGGGTGTCTGGTTCAGGCCCTGAAGCGGTACGATGGGATGGAGTTGGTCGATGGCCCAGACGTCTGGAAGGGATTGGAACAGCGAGAAGTTGCAGTGGTAGATATCGGCGACTTTCTCAAGCTGCTCGTCCACATCCGTGTCCAGTTCGTCAGAAGCGGCCAGCGCCTTGAGGCGGGCCATCAGCGACAGGTAGATACGTTCGGCACGCGCCATCTGCCGCAGGTCGACATAGCCGCGGCGAAACAGGGCGCGCAATTCGTTGCGGTAGAAGGTGGCGTCGTTCCAACACTCCTGCAGGCGATCGCTGGACAAATAGCCATGCACGGCGGCGAGGTCTGAGACCAGATGGTGATCGTCCGCTTCGACCTCGGGGCCGTTGGGCGCGTCGTAGAGGGTGCTTTCGAGCACGTTGAACACAAGCATCGAGGACGTCGCAACAACCGCACGCCCGCTTTCGGTGACCAGCGTGGGGTGGGCAATCTCGGCCTCATCCATCGCGTAGGCCACGGTTTCGACGACGTTTGCGCAGTATTCTTCGACCGTGTAGTTGATCGAGTTTTCGGCGGCCTTTTTCTCACCGGTGTAGTCCACGCCCATACCTCCGCCCAGGTCGAGATGGGTCAGGGGCACGCCCTCACGGGTCAACTCGGTGTAGTATCGGCAGGCTTCGCCCACAGCACGGCGGACATCGTTGACGTCCTGCACCTGGCTGCCCAGATGCGAGTGTTGCAGCTTCAAACAGTGCAACAACCCGGCTTCTTTTAGCTTGTCCACCGTAGCGACCAGTTGATCCGTATTCATGCCAAAGGCAGACCGGTCACCCGAGCTTTCTTCCCATTTGCCGCTGATCTGGTTGGTCAGTTTGACCCGGACACCGATCAGGGGTTCGATGCCCAGTTCGTTGTAGACCTTGATCACCGTGTCTGCCTCTTTCGGGCTTTCCAAAACGATGACTGTGTTGAAACCAATCTTACGAGACAGGATCGCCAGCTGGATGAACTCGGTATCCTTGACACCGTTGCAGACTATCAGCGCCTCAGACGCCAGTCGATGAGCAAGGGCTACCACCAGTTCAGGCTTGGATCCGGCCTCGAGGCCATAGTTGTATTTCTTACCGAACTCGACGATCCGGTCGACCACCTGCGCTTGCTGGTTTACCTTGATCGGGAAGACACCGCGATAGGACCCCTTGTACCCCACGCGTGCGATGGCATCGTGGAAACTTTCGTTCAGATGCGCGATTTCATATTCCAGATAAGAGGTCACCCGCAGAACCATCGGCGCTTTGATGCCCCGGTCATCCAGATCGCTCAGGATGCCCGGCAGGCTGATTGCTTCAGCCTCGGGCGCCATTGGATTGCGCAGACCGATCTCGCCCTGCTTCGTCACCTCAATGAGGCCTTTGCCCCATTTCTCAACCCCGTAGATGGAATGCGGTGCGTCGGGCATCTGTTTCAATCAAGTCGGTCCTTAACGTAGGGGTGCCAGTTTCGCGCCCGCCAATACGGCAGCAGTTTGATTCTTCCAAGTGTAAACTATGTGACAGTGAAAACCGAGTTTTACGCGATGCGGCGGATCGGGATCAAATGATTGTCCCACTGGCACTTCTTATAGACGCGGATCGCAGGCGAAGTACCGTTCAATACGCCAAACAGGCCGGTTCCGGTGGTAAAGACCAACCCATCCGTCCCTGCGCCCAAGCCGCACACATCCTCTAACGCAAAGGCGTTCGTCAAGGCCCCTCTGGCTGTGTCGAACTGATGCAATGTGTTGCCGCGCGGGCAAGTGATGGCAATGGTCGCACCATCTGACGCAAAGGCGATGCTGCCCGCATAGCCTTGCAGCGCGCTTTGATCCTTGTCGGGGGCCGTCAGCAGACGAGGATTTTCACCCCGACGGTGCAGGCCCAGCAGGGGCGGATGCTTGGCGCTGCTGCCTTGCCACTGCATCGCAAAACCTACAAGCCCGTCTTGCCGAACAGCCAGATGACGGATCGAGTTCTTATGCAGATCTTGAGGCAACGAAACCTGATCCAGAACAGTGCCGGACAGGCTCAGATAGGTCAGGTTAGGGGCCATTACCGGCAGGTTCAGCTTTGTACGCCCGGTTTCGGGATGTGTTTCGATCCCACCATTGGCGATCACAAGAGTTTGCCCATCGGGCATCAGGCGTATGTCGTGCGGACCGATGCCGCCTGAGGAGAATTCACCTATACGTTCATAGCTTTCCGCATCCCAGATGCTGATGCGGCCTGCCCCGGCCTCATAGTCGTTCTCGGTCGCGAAAAAAACCGTGCCGTCCGCCGAGAATGTGCCGTGGCCATAGAAATGGCGACCTTCTGGGGCGGTAAGCTGTACCATCTGCGCGCCGGTGGCGCAGTCAACGACTATGGCAAATGTTCCGGGGCGGCGGGCAAAGGCGACAGCCTGCGCCTTGAACGGGTGCGCTGCGGCTGCGTGTCCGCGAGCGGGCAAGGGCAAAGTAAACAAGGTTCCGCCTTGTTCATCCAAACCCGCCAACCGGTACGAGCCATCGGGAAAAAGCCCTGCGGCCAGAAAGTCAGGAGCACCGACGCTCGCCCATCCCTGGATCGGAGACAGGGTTGTCGCGGCCAGGCCGGCCAGAAAATGGCGACGTGAGGGCACAGATCAATCCCCGTCCAGCGAGTTGAAACCTGCGCTGATCCCCAGTGTCGGGCCAAGTTCGGTGGAGGCAATACCGCGAATGTCCCGAATGGATTGTTGCAGGGCCTCGATGCGAAACCGGGCCTGCGGGTCAGCGACACCGGCCAGCGCGGGATCGTCAATGGATTGGGCGTTCTCGATTGCGCGGGCAAAGGCGGCGTCCAGATCGGTTGCGATTTCGGGATAATCGAAGGACAAACGCGCCGCCAGGTCGCGCAGGGCATTCAGCGAAAGTTCCACGTGACGCAAGGAGCGCTCGGATCGGCGGGCTTCGGCCCGGTTGGGACGCGGCCGGTCGAATGTGCCCAAGGGGCGGCCCAGTCGTGTATCGGCAGTAAACTCAAGCCCTGCAGACAGGGCTTTGAACAGCTCCTGCAGGGCTTCGTCCTGTGTCCGATACGGGCTGTTGTCTCCGGGCTGGGTCAGGTTCGGCGCGTAGCTTTGCCAGCCTTCTGTTATGGCTTGGGCGTTGGCGTCTATGTCCGTCGTGATCGCCTGAATAAGATCGCAGCGGTATTCTGCACTGCCCTGATCGGCAAACGTGGGATCGTACAACATCCGTTCCAACGCAAAGAAGCCGCGCCCCGCGATGGACGTCTCGGAATAAGCTTCGGGGCTTTGCACTGCTTCATCCTCGGTCGCGATATGCTGTGACAACGCCTTCGCGGTGAACCCTTTCGTATCAGGCCAGAAAGCCAGCGCAAATGCGCGGTCATCGACCTCGGTTGGGCCAAATCGCAGATGGCTGGCGGAAATCCAGCTGTCAAAGGCGTCATCATATGCGGCACGCAAGGCGGGCGAGGTCGGGGTGCAATCTACCAAGGCGGCACTGACGAGTGCGCCGGTTGTCTCGGGTAACTTGTCGAAGCGGGGCAGGATATGCGTTTCGGTCACATCCATCAGGATTGGCGCGCGATCCTGCGCCTGTGCAGCGACGGGTATGATCAAAGCAGCGATGAGGGGCAGATAACGCATGGGTCAAAGGCTTTCCAGAAAACGGATCAAGGCATCGCGGTCTGACTTGGGCATCGAAACAACGGTGTCGCGCGCAGCCTGAGCCTCACCGCCATGCCACAAGATCGCCTCTAGCAGATTACGCGCCCGTCCGTCATGCAGGAATTGTGTGTGGCCCGATACACGCTGGGTCAGACCAATGCCCCACAAAGGCGGCGTGCGCCATTCGCGACCCGTTGCGCGGGCCTCGGGGCGGTTGTCTGCCAGACCGTCGCCCATGTCATGCAGCAGCAGGTCGGTATACGGCCAGATCAGCTGAAAACTGTGCTCGGGCCGGTCTTCCATGCGATGGGTGACATGCGATGGCGTATGGCAGGACGCGCAGCCCGTGGCGTGGAACACTTCCTTGCCACGCAGCACTTCGGGGCTGTCTACATCCCGGCGACCGGGCACGCCCAGATTGCGGCTGTAGAAAGCGACCAGATCCATGCCTTGCTGATCAATCTCGAACCCGCGCACGTCTCTGTCGCCATGCGGAGCTTCAACGCAGTTCACCTGCAATTCGGTACAATCGCCCTGTGGTGCGGGATAGAGCGGGTTGGATATGCCGATATCCCCCGCGAAAGCCGCTGCCGATTGCTCCATTATAGTGGGCATGCCGGCTTTGTGTCCGAACCGCCCCATCATAGGTGCCCCATATTCGACGGACCAGACGATATTTGGGCGTCCTGAGACACCATCGCCATCCATATCGTCAGGATCAGCTTTGGCCAGCAGATCTTGAACCGGGATCGCCTCTAACAGACCTAGCCCGATCATCTGAGGTGCGACCCGAGGGCTCAGCATCGCGTTGGGGTGCAGCGGCCCATAGCCCAGATCGGCAGCCTGATAGGTCGGGTGGCGCAGTGATGCGGTATCACCCTCTGACAACTCTACAGGGATTTCCTTGTACGCGATATCCAGTCGGTATTCTGCCGGATGCCCTGCCAACGCAAAGTCCTGCATCTGTCCGCCATAGTTGGGATCCGGCAGGGTTGCGATGTAGTCTTCGATCTCGGCATAGCCATCTTCTGGCGCTCCGGGGATCGAGATCCGAAGGAACATGGAAATCGCCTTGTCTTCAGGTCCGTTCGGGGTATGCCCGCGCCCATCCTTGATATGGCAGCGTTGGCAGGATCGTGCGTTGAACAGCGGCCCCAACCCGTCAGAGGCCAGCGTGGAAGAAGGCGACGAGACCCAGATTTTTTTGAACAACCCATTGCCGACTTTAAAGTCCAGCTCTTGATCGAAGCTCAGATTGCCAGAGGGCTGTGAAAACGCATCTGCGTTATTGCGCACGCGTACAGTCGCGGCTCCGGCAGCGAGCTCTTCAAACGGCTGCGGCGCGCTGAAGTCCTGCGGTGAGGCCGTGACGACGGCGATGCGGTCGCGTTCATCCGCGGTTCGGGGGGTGATGTTCAGATGCAGATCCTTCAGATCCGCAGACTGGGCAGGGGCGGCCGCAAAAGCGGCCACCATCAAGGCAAAAAGGCTACTCGCCTTCGTCCATTTTTGACGCGTTGAGGTGCGCATAATTTGCTTCGCCGATCCTTTCGTACAGGTCGAGCTGCGTTTCGAGGAAGTCGATATGACCTTCTTCATCCGCTATCAATCCTTCGAACAGCGACATTGAGACATAGTCGCCCACTTCGCGGCAGTGATCGCGCGCCTCGGCATAAAGCGCGCGCGCGTCCAGTTCGGCAGCAAGGTCACATTCCAGTGTTTCCTTGGGCGTTTGCCCAATGCGCAGCGGGTCCAGTTTCTGCAGGTTGGGGTGGCCTTCCAAAAAGATGATCCGCTCGATCAGCTTGTCCGCATGCTGCATTTCTTCGATGCTTTCCTCGCGGCTTTTCTTGGCCATATGGCCAAGGCCCCAATCCTCTTGTAGCCGGTAATGCAACCAGTACTGACTGACTGCGGTCAGCTCATGCCGCAGAGATTTGTTGAGATATTCGATGACTTTTGGATCGCCCTTCATCTGCTTTCTCCTGAGTTACTGCTGCGCGTAAGGCACGCAGTTGCATTGGGACTTCCAGATTATCGCTTGCCCGCATTGTGTCTAGGAAAAGAGGCATGCACCCGCCACAATCCGCCGACTTTCCAAGGGCATGATAGATTTTGCCGGGGGTAATAATGGTCTGTGGGTCCGCCGTGCGCATCCAGTCAATGGCGGCACGAATATCATGATCAGAGATGTTGGTGCAGTGGCAGACAATCATTGTCGTTGGCTCGGGTTTTTTCAGGCGATCAGGTCGGGATACGGGCCAGGAGGATGATCTTCCCGGCCCGCTCGGGGGTTATTGGAAAACGGCGTTGGGGTTATCCAGGCTGTCGGACCCTTCAAACGCGATCCCGTCCAGTTCAAGTGCAGTTACGATGCGTTCTATGGTTTTGGTTTGATCGACCAGACCGTTGACGCCACCCATGATCAGTGCTTCGCCACCTTCATTGCCGCGCTCCAGCATCTGGTCATAAGCAAACCCTGCTTCCGCAGTCGATTTGATCTTGCCCAAGGCTTGCATGGTTGCGGCCAGTTTCGCCTTCATCTCGGTGTCCAGCGTCGGGTCGGTTGCGATAACCAGATCCGACAGGGACGCGCCCGAAACTGGGGTGCCGTCGATGCGGGTATAACTGCCCAGATAGACGTTCTGGATGCCCAGACCGTCATAGTAATGGCTGTTGTGTGTATTGTCCGAGAAGCAGTCATGCTCTTCTTCGGGATCGTTCAGCATAAGCCCCAGACGCATCCGTTCACCGGCCTGCTCGCCATAAGACAGTGACCCCATGCCGGTCAGGATTGCACTGACGCCTGCGGCCTCGTTCTCCATCAGGGCGGCACGGGCTGCTCCGCCTTCCTTCCACTGATCTGCCATCCAGGCCAGGTCACTGACCAACAGGTTGGTCGCAGCACTCAGATATTGGGCGCGACGGTCACAATTTCCGCCAGTGCAGTCATCGCCCTGCACATAGTCGGTGGCCGGGCGGTTGCCTGCACCTGCGCCGTGGCCGTTCATGTCCTGCCCCCACAACAGGAACTCGATCGCGTGATAGCCTGTGGCCACGTTGGCTTCGATTCCATCTGCCTCGTGCAGCGTTTCGCTCAACAGTTCGGGGGTGATTTCGCCGGCGTCAATGGACGCGCCTGACAACTCGAAACTCGGGTTGGCGATGACGTTCAATACGGCAAATTCGTTCTCGTCAGTGGCACCGCCATAGGCTGCGTCGACATAATCGATCAGACCTTCGTCCAGCGGCCATGCATTCACCTTACCTTCCCACTCATCAACGATGGCGTTGCCAAAGCGGTAAACCTCGGTCTGTTGATAGGGCACGCGTGCAGCGATCCAGGCGGCGCGGGCTGCGTTCAATGTGGCCTCCGAAGGATCTGCGATCAGCGCATCAACGGCTGTTTGGAGGCGTTTGGCTGCGATCAGGCTGTCATCAAATTTTGCTTCAGCAATATTGGCGTAGTTTTCCAGTACATCTGCCTTGGCGGGCGCGTCACCGGCGAACGCGGCGGTCGCTGCGCAAAGTGTCAGAGCGCTGGCGGCTAAAAACAATTTGGTCATGGAATTGGTACTTTCTTGTCTGATTGTGCCGGGATGTCCCGCTGGCATTGCGCCTGAATAACTGAGTGAATTACTCAGTAAAGTCAACCTGAGTTTTATTGTCGGAAATAAATTCTAAGCGCAGCGCAGCTAAACTCCCCATATCTGGTGGGGTCGGAACAGGCCGTTGCAATTGCACCGCGGTTGATTCGCGCTAGAATCAGCGTTGTGATTCTGTTTGTGGCGGTTTGGTTAATGAAGTGTGCAGTCCTGGCCATGTTCCTGTTTCCTGCAGCTCTTGCAGCGCAAGCAACGCAGGTGACAACGCCGCATCAACATGGCACAGGTCAGTTGGACGTCGTCCTGACTGAGACAGGGTTTTCGTTGAAACTCAGTGTGCCCAGCGTGGATGTCGTGGGATTTGAGGCTCCGGTTTCTAACGATGACGAACGTACGCAAGTCGCTATCGCGATTTCTGAATTGTCCGAGCCCTTGGACCTGTTTGTTGTCCCGGAAGAAGCAGGATGTTTCACCGCATCCGCCAATGTCATCCTCACACACGACATTGCGGATCAGGTCGATGTGGCCTCTGGAAAATCCGCCAGTGAGGGTCACGCGGAGTTTCAGGCGGACTATGCTGTCCAATGTCAGGACATGAGCTTGCTGGACAGAATTGATTTTGCCTATTTCGAAAAATTCAGTGGGACGGAAAAACTGTCAGTCCGTGTCGAAGCGGGCAGGGTTACGCAAACTCATCAAGCGACCCGCGTAAACCGCAGCATAACCTTGCCGTAAATTGGATGATAGCAGCACTTGGTGCTTGTTATGGCGGTGGTTGGCTTCTGCGTGGTGACGGCTGAGATTTGTCTTGAACACTAAAGCCACAGATTAACCCAAGGCAAAATTGGGTCCCGAAATTGACGGGCTGCTGTGTTCCATTGTCTAAGTCCAAAATCCTACAACACGCTCCACTAGCCAATAAGATGCGATTGCACCAATCGCGTAGCTGACAATCGTATCAGCCAAGCCCTTCTGTTCGGTTTGGATGCGGCCTGCCGCAGGAATAAGCCGTATGAACACAACGCCAAGCGTCAAAACAACACCAACAAACAGCAATTGGCCAATCTCGACACCGATATTGAAGCCAAGGAGTGCCACAAAAATATCGCCTTGAGGCAGACCAATCTCGCTAAGAGCACCTGCAAAGCCCAGACCGTGCAACAGCCCGAACGAGAATGACACGATCCAGGGCCATCGTTCAGACAGGCGCAGTGTGTCGTGGTTTCGCTTGGCGATTTCGACCGCCAGAAACACGATCGACAATGCAATGACGGCTTCAACTGGCGGAGCAGGCACGTGAAGCAACCCAAGCGACGCCAAGGCCAGTGTGATGCTATGGGCAACTGTAAATGCGGTGATTGCTCCGATCAGACGCCAGACGTCCCGGATCAGAAAAAGCAGGGCGAAAACGAATAACAGGTGATCGAACCCTTCAAGGATATGTTCTGTCCCCAATTCCACATAGGTCACCAGCACCGACAGGCGGGTGGTTTCGGCAGGGATGAGGAATGTGGTTTCTGTCGGCGTCAGGCGTGCGCTGGTCGCGAGCGACTCCAACAGGTGCACCCGTACCAAAACATCCGTTTGCGTGTGTTCAAGGCCGGGAATTGCAAGGTTCGCCCCAGCGATCCCGCCGCCGCAAGTGGTCTCCCAACTCGACACCCAGGCCGCGCCATCGAAATACGGGGCAAGGGGATGGGCAACTTCGCACTGCTCGGGCAAGCTGACGCCAATCGCCATCGGTTGCCCCTGCACATCCGGTTTTCGCCAGAATATGCGATAGCTTTCTGGGCCGGTTTCGGTGATCTCAAGATAGCCCGGTTCAAGAGCGTGGGCATGTACAGCTGTCGCCTGAAAGATGGTCAGCACGCCAAGACCCAGAATGAACGCAATGTGGCGCAGCATCAGTTGACCGCCCGCAGGTCATTATTGACAGTGATCTGGTACTTGTCCTGCAATCCCTGCACGAACGCGTCTCTGACCTCTGACTGGTTAATTTCCCGCCACTTGGCCAGCACTTTGTCTTCAACATCTGCCAGATCAGGAAGTTCGACTGGCGTTCTGTCAGTCACCCGCACCAGGTGCAGCCCATAGCCGGATTGTACCGGACCTGCCCAAAGGCCAACCGGAAGCGGTTCCAGCGCTGTCGCAAATCCAGTTCCGAACACGCCGTCTATACGAACAGTCGGAGCGAGCGGTACTTCTGAGGGCAGGAGGGTCAGATTCCTCAACCCCTCAGGCTTGCGTCCATCATTCAGCGCGATCAAAGTGGTTTCGGCCTGCGCAGCAAATGCGGGATCAAGAACCACCTGTTCAAACGCAATCTGAGACGGAGTGCGAAACTCCTCCGAATGGGCGCGATATACCTCCTGCAGATCCTCTTGTGTTGGCGATGCCGCACCTGCGGCCGAAGTTGCAATAAACTCCATCTTCTGACGCAGGCGATTGCGGACGATCGGGTCTTGTTCGTCCATACGCAAGGCGCGCGCCTCGCGCACCAGGACTTCTTCAAGGACCAGATTGGTAATCAGCGCATCCAACTCTTCGCCGTCGGGCTTGCGCCTCCAAATGGCTTCAAACTGCCGTTCCAAAACTTCGATATCGGTTTGGGTGATATCAATCGCTTCGGAGTCAGGTTCGTTGCTTCCGACCAGTGCGAACAGCACGAAGATTCCCGCACCCATCAGAAGGAAATGAAGAAATGGTTCTCGAAGAACGCGGTATGCCATTGAGTTGTACCTCTTGGCCAATATCGTTGGTGAACTCTGAGTATCTTTCCGTCATCTAAACATAAAAATAAATCGATATGTGCGGTGAATTGGGTTTCGGACTTCGCGCACACAGAGAAAGTAGTGCGATTTCTCTGGCGACTCTCTCGCTTAGAGGGCGCATAAGGCCAATGTGTAAGTCGGTTTCGTGGTCAGGTTGCATACCCTAAATGACGCGATATCGGAATAAATTGCCCCCACATTTTCTCCAAAATGGCGCTTGAAACGCAAACCGGCTGGAAAGATGGTAGGAAGATCTCAAATACATCTCTGATTTTTTTTCAAAATCAGCTTATTGTTTTGAGGAATTTTGGTAGCGGAGGAGCCTATCCAATTTCTCGTGTGTTGGACCTGAAGCATACGTAACAGCGTTTTGTTACTGGGTTTTTCTGATCCATGGTTGCCGGAGCCCCAAGGAAACTTGGGTGCTACATCACCTCCAATTGTGGGGGTGAACGTGGGGCCGGTGATGATGGAGTATGCACATGAGTAAATTGACAGACCCGAAGGTCAAAGCAGCCAAACCGGGCGCGAAGAAGATCAAGATGGCTGATGGGAACGGCCTGACACTGATCGTCCATCCGAAAGGAAGCAAGACGTGGGTTCTGCGCTATCGCGCACACGGTAAGGCCAAGGAAATGACGCTGGGCACGTACCCTGCGACAACCTTGAAAGACGCACGTGAACGCGCTCTGGAGCAGAGAAGTATCCTACAAGACGGCAAGGACCCGGTCCGCGAGGAGGCCCGCGAAAAGGTACGTGAGCAGTTGGTGGCTAATGATCTATTCGAGACCATTGCAAAGGCTTTCATCATCAAGCGTACCAAATGGAGCGACGGCCATCGCGACCGGTTCGTTCACAGGATGGAAAAGGACGGTCAACAGTTCGCGCGGCAGGTAGTTGAGGGCGTCCTCGTGCGCCATTGAGACTTGCTCACAACTCGTAAGCCTCCTTCAATATCGATGCCCCAAAATTGCACAAAGATCAAAAAGAACGAAGCAGAAATGGAGCGCTCACCATCCACCCGATTGAAAGCACAAATTTATGCTTCAGGAGTCATAGACACTTTTAAAGCTGCAGGGCACCATGCGCTCACAATGTGAACAGGGGTTTTTAAAGCGAACAGGGGTTTTTTATGAGGGGAGCAGATTTTGCATCTCTTGTGCATCGGATCTTAACAACGGACACAAAGTATAGCTCCAAGAATATTGCAGCCCAAATGGGCATGAAATACGATGCTTTCTACTCTCGCTTGCGCAATCGAACGTTGTTTTCGGCCGATGAAATTCAAGACCTAATCCGGGTAATGCCGGACGTGCGTCTTGTAGCATACCTTCTTGAAGAAACTCGCTTTGTAGCAGCAGACCGCGTTTCAACGGAAGGCGATGTTGAAGAAGAACATCTTTACCGCGCCACCAATCGGATCGTATTGGAAGCCTCGGAAGTGATGCGTGCCATGCATCAAGCACTTGCAGACCACACAGTTGACCATCAAGAGGCCATAAAAATTCGCTTAGAGATAGAGGAGGCAGAGCGCGCACTTGTTGCCCTTCGCGTACATATTTCTGAAGCGACAAAAAGAGATTAGCATGTAAAAATATGCGCTGTTGGATTGATGGCGAAACCCTTTGAATTACTACATTTCTAAGCCTCCGAAAAAAGGAGACTTGTATGGGTAGTCGTTTCGATCAGGCGGAAGCGAGCAACATTCTTCTAGGGCTAAACCAAAAAGAGCCAACTCAAACCGGATTTAGGATCAGAATAGAAGAAACACTCGAGCGAGAGATTAGAACCGGTTCAGAAGGGCATCTGATGACATTTGCGCCTACAGGTTCAGGCAAGACTTGGACTTTGGCGATACCCACCTTGATGGACTACACCGGCTCAGTTGTGGCGTTCGACCCAAAGGGCGAGCTGGCCCTTGCGACTGCGGGAACTAGGCAGGCTATGGGACAGGAAGTCATAATACTGGACCCGTTCGAGATTACAGGGTTCGTAAGCGCCAGCCTAAACCCAATCCACTTGATGCTGGACGCTGAACCTACGTTAGAGAACGCGCAGTGCCTAGCAGCGTCGATAGTCAATGAGACAAGCGGCATGGACCCTTTTTGGGACGTAAGCGCACGGAATTTGGTTTCGCAGTTGCTGCTATTTATTGCTCATGACTCCCCTAAAGCGCTTCGCGATTTGCATGAGCTAAGCTACCTATTGAACCAGAGCCTAAAAGACATGCACCTTACGCTTAGAGACATGGCGCGATCAAAAGCAGGAACGGTTTCAAGTGCCGCGTATTCGCTGCCAGTTGAGGCTGACCGCACGGTAGCGTGCATTCTGGCCACTGCGCGTCGGTTTACCGAAATCTACCGAAGTGACGTGATTAGGGGAGTCACTAGCAAAACTAGTTTTCCAATTGAAATACTAGAAAGCGAGACTCCGACTACCATCTACCTAGTTTTGCCCCCGGCCTACTTGAGAACCCACTCAGGCCTTATTCGGGTATGGATGGAAACACTGATTGCAAGACGCATTCGCAAGGATCCTGATCCAGAACGGCAAACTCTTTTTCTGATCGACGAAGCCGCTCAACTGGGGCAAATGGAATTCTTGATAACATCTGTCACCCTCTTACGCAGCTACGGTGTGCGTTGCTGGACTTTCTGGCAAGACCCGCAACAGTTACAGGCCTGTTATCCGGTGGATTGGCAAACACTGTTCAACAACAGCCAATATCACACTGTATTTGGGAGACAGAGCTTTATTGCCTCGAAAGGGTTGGAAACACTGTATGGGCGAATGGGTGCTGACTTAATAAACAACGGATTCTTTGTAGAGCTTGGCGAAGCTCCTAGGGCTTTTAGACGGCCATCGGTAAAGGAAGTACTGGCACGAGTTTCGGCGAGCGCCCAATACGTGCCAGCCGAGCAACTGAAGAAGAAGTCGAGTGGAGCACGGTGACGGCGCCAAGACGGCGCATGTGATTTGTCGGACTATGACATTCCAATTTAAATGATAGAGAAAATTTTTAGCGCTCAATTCTGTGTATCTGCCAAACCGAGATATTTTGCCCCAAACTCGTGTTGGTTCGCTCTCGCGGCTATTGTCTTCAACTACGCCTCGGCGATTTCATTACTCATTCGCCTTCAAGATCGGCCAGCCAAAAATTTGCTGACAAAGCAGCCGCAAACTAGTCGGCGTGGCTTATCTCTTGGGTTTACCTCGAAAGGAAAACTGACGCACATAGTGTACTTTGAACAGTAGCAAGTACTCGATGTATGCCGCATTTTGCAGGGCTAAATCCAGCCAGTAGTTCAGCTCCCTTTTGGCGAAACTTCACACCCCTAAAGAGAGTGCGCGCAGCAACGAAGCCCTGAGTCATCACTTTTGATCTGCGCATCCAAAGTCTTGACTTTGAAAGGAAATCTAAAAATACTGCGCTCATATTGTTATCACGAAAGTGGAAGCTGTTACTTCGGAGAACTGTTTCGGAATTGAGGTATCAAGAACTTTCTTCAAGTCATCTTACAAGGTTTGAACATGCGTTTCTTTTGGTTGGTTTTAGCTAAAATTTTTGAGTTTACGTTATTCGCTACAATAATAGTTCTTTTGACTTATTGCGTATTTATTGCGTTTGAAGCTCAGTCACGGGAGATGCTAGGGGATAATTTGGTTGACGAGATCAACGAGGGGTTTAGCGCAGTATTTTCATTTTTTGATGGTTCAATTCAATCACTCACTAACAAGTATGGTAGTGCACCAATTTGGTCATTCATCAGTGCGTCTGCTGCCGCCCTTTTGTTGTTCGCAAGCAATGCGCTTAACCGCAAACACTCAAGCAATTTAGCGAAACTTGCAGATGCTAGAGCGGACAAAAACCTCCACTTGCAGAAGGAAATTTTCGAGAAATCTAGGGAAAACATGCTCCATGATGCTGCAGAAGAAATCAAGCGTGGGTATCAAACAAACATTGATCGCTTGGAGGCCGAACTAGAATACAAGCTTAAAGAAGAAAGCCGTTTGCGATCTGAGAAGGACCGAGCTGACAGAGAGTTTTTGCTAGATGTATTGGAGCAATTTCTGGTCGAGTTCTCCGTATTCGCTTCAATTGATCGAAAAGCTCCCTTCATAAGACAAGGAACGCTTGTCAAGGAAAACCGAGATTACATGAATGCACAAAAGTTGCTAGCTGGACCGGTTTTGCGAGATGCGCCGCGCTCCAACATGTCGATCTTGTACGCCTTTTATTTGATGCAGGTAATCGCAGCGACCTCTTTAGTCTCAAAGTCACGATGGGAGCGGTCAATTGGAGAGGATCATTCTGTTTTTATCAGAAAAGTTAGTGGGCAAATTTCGCGGATGGTGAAATGGAAAGAAATGCCGGGGCTAAGTCTAATTAACAACGAGCAATTCAATGTCGTTGAATCAAGAATGGTTTTAAGAGACACAGAGACAAATTCGTTACGCCTAATGAATTGGGTCGAGTTTTCGGATGCATATGAAATTGGGGGAGCTATCGCGCGGATAGCCGACGAAATTAGCCATGCGTACAGAGACACGTTTTCTCATCCGGAAGAGTGGCCAAAAAATGAAGATGGTACGAAGGATCGGTTTTTCAGGTTTTCCTCACGATACTCTCTAAGCGGTGGTCAGCTAGAGGAAAGGCAAGAAGCCGAGTTACCGGTGGCAGAAGACGAGCTTCCGCAAGATGCTGAACCGGAAGAAATCTCCGAAATAGAGGATAACGATGAGCAGGGCGAAGATGAATTGTCTACGTTCGAAACATCTGTCGACCTTCCTTCTGGATTGTTTTGGGCGCACGAGAGACAACACCTAAGAGGTGACCGGCTAACTTGCCTTTGCTATCTGTTGCAACGGATAATTTCTTATGAGCGAGAGTTGTTTGGAAGCGATAGTGTTGGAAAAGGCGCAGTAGGACTTCGCAACACTGAGGGGATGCTCAAGTTCGTGATGCAACGTCGCCTCTTTAACCACAAATCTGGAAAGTTGCGAAAACCGGATTCGGAGAAGAAATGGTTTTTTCTTGAATTCGGAGACAACGCTGAGTTTCTCGCCGCTGGGTATGACATCGCTTTGAAGAAGTCTTCTCGTAAAAAGACACCTCGGAGTAACTGAAGTTTGGTCAACACTATGTAGATCGACATGCGTAACACTCATTTTCCGAATAAGTGCTGTCAGCTATCTCAATTGTTGGCCTTGTGGACCAATCATATCGGGTGAACCATTGGTGCATGACTTCTTGAGACCTTTAGGAAGCCAAAGTGAAACAATTCGTCATCCACCTATTGCATATTCGACAACAAGTTAATTGAGCCTGAATTGCGAGTTTCTGACACTAGTTCGTATTCAGCCCTTGTGAGTGACTACGAAGACTAGTTTGTGATGGCCTCCAGCAGAGACAGTGATCAACGATGATCCAGTCAGGCTCGTTCTTCACCTCGGCCAGCGCCTTCTCGTGATCCGTGGGCATCCCCTCATGTACAACCCCCAAGATCGTTACAGCAGGGATCAAGTCGTCATTTCCATCATCAAAGGCCACACGCACAAAGCCGCCACCATAGGGCTCCAGCACCTCACCGGTGGCCAGTATGCAGTCATGGGTTACAGTCACCACATCGGTGTCTTCATGCCGCCCTGTGAGCGCACCTGCCTCGACGTCCACGTAAAGCACGTGCTTGCCGACTTCGGCGCCCCTCTGCCAGTCGAGCGCTTTGCCAAGGTTGCCGCGCACATCGTTGACGAAATCCTCCAAGAAGATCGCTGCGGGTTGCGCCTTGCCCGGTTTGATTAGAAATCCGAAATGCACCTTTTACCCTTATCTGTGTTTCCACACTAGGAATTGTCTCGGTACCCAGTTTAGTTTCTTTCGTCCTGAAAGCGGAACCCTTCTTCTCCGCTATCCAGACGATGAGTGTAAACCGCAGGCGGTAGTTTAAGGCCAATGCTAAGGAAGCTGACGCGGTAGGCCAAGAGGCCAAACAGGCGAACTTGAAACCGTGCGCCTCCGTAATTCCCCTCAAAGGCAATCCCATGAAAAGCGTCTGGTTTGTCGGCCCAAAGGTATTCCACCATCTCTTCCGCCAATTCCTCATCCTGATCCAGTAGGACCGTACGAAGTGGACAGAAGGCTTGGTCATAAATCTTGCCGCCTATAAGAAGTGCCGCAAATTCATAGGCAGTCTTCAAAGGAACGAGCGGGCTTAGTGGGGGCTCGGAATATGTTGGGCTCGAGGGATGATCTTCCCATTTCTTTACATGCAAGCCTTCGACCAATTCTACACTCTGCCCAGCAGGGGCATTTCTCCAGCGCAATATCGCCTCTTCAACTTCCGATGGCGTGCCACCTCTTTTCTGTATGCGTGACCTGATCTGAGTCGGCGTGTCTTCTTCCGGAACCACGATAGAGCCGTCCTCCAAGCCAAACACACCTGCTTTGCCATCTTTTCGGACTTTCGACTTTGAGGATTGATCGTCAAATTGACTTTGGTACTCGGTGCCCCGCTCGAGTTGTTCCTTCAACTGGGTGAGGCCTGGCCCTAACTCTGATGCAGCTTTACGAAGTTCTGGCGCGAGGCGAGCCGTAGCTTCGAATGTAGAGCCAAATTGACTGTTGCACTCACGGCAAAGGAAGCGGGAGGTGAGAATGCCGCCGAGGCTGTCTGGTATCACATGCTCAAGGCTCAGTTCTTCTGAGCCTAGGCAGGCGATACACCTTGGGTCATTCCACTTAAGTTTCATTTCTCGTTATTCTAATTTGGATGTGCTTAGTCCAATTTGCACCGTAACTCTGGCTTCCTCAACGAGATAACAAATTCGGACGACAGTCAGGTCACTATCAGCGGTAATGGCGAACCTTGAATACCATTCATACGCGGAATATGTGGGGGTCTATATGGGGCTCAGGCCCGGTCACCTTTGAAAGGCCCTTCGTTTTTAGGCGTTTCATGTGGGATTTTGGTAGCGGAGGAGGGACTTGAACCCCCGACACGCGGATTATGATTCCGCTGCTCTAACCAACTGAGCTACTCCGCCTTGAGTGAGAGGCGATGTAAGCGAGGGGCCGGGGAGGGTCAAGAGGGAAATCACCCTAACCGGGGATTTCTTTCAAGGCTTCGGGCACCGCATTCTGCATGGACGTACGAGGGACTGTCGTTGTTTCTACAATCCTGCGGATAAACGCAGCGCATGTTTCCGGTTCTGTAATCAGAATCATATGACCCAGCCCGTCCAGTTCTTCGTAACTCAGGCCATATTTGGTCATCGGAGGGCCGTGAAACGCCGGAGACAGGAGCGCGTCCTGACGGCCATAGAGGATACCCCCCGGCACAGACAGCTCGGGATATCTGGCCACTTGTGCATCGCAGCTGGCATCCAACCCTATGACATCCTGCGAGGCGGTGACAAATGCCGAAGGGCGCAGCCCAAGCGCGCCACCTGCACGGTCCAGAAAGTCATCCGGTGGGGTTTCCGGCCCAAAGGCCACGCCCAGACTGTGCGGTGCTGTTTTTGAGGCCATGGGCACCGCGATCGTGTTGGCAATCAGGCTGCGCAGCCATTCTGTCCGGATCTCGAGCGGTTTGAAGATCACCGGCGTTTCGGGCAGCCTGTGCGTCAGCGGGGCCAACAAAGCCAGGCCGGACACCCGCTGGGGATGATCCAAAGCCAGTGCCAGTGACACCGCGCCTCCCAGCGAGTGTCCCACCAGTACGGCTTGATCCACGCCTTTGGTCTCCAGAAATTCGGCAATCATTGCGGCTTGTTGCGGTAAATGTGCCAGTTCTGCCTTGTCTCGTGTCGAATACCCGCATCCAGGCCGATCCAGCGCTATGACGTGATATTCCTCTGACAGTTGATCCACCAGCGCATACGTGAAGTGCTGTAACTGCCCGGCGAGGCCATGAATCATGACAATGGTTTGTGCGTTGGGATCGCCTTTTTCCACAAAGTGAATGCTGCCGCCCTGAACGGGCACAATCTGACCCAGCTGTGGCACGGTTTTCAGACCCTGACGCATTATCCGTCGGGTCCACAAAGCCATAGCCAGAAGAAAGGCGAGAAAGGCTGCGATCAGGCTTAAAACAATTGTCATTTAGCTGTCTCCGGTCCCGACGGGATTGTATTGCTCCAACCCCGACTGTGCCATGCGTTTTTGATATTCGCCAACGGTGCCCGGCCAAAGAGTTGTGTTTTTACCGTCAGCATCAATGTACCACGAGGTGCACCCCCCGGACTGCCAGACGCTGTCGGTGTGACGATCAACCATTTCCTGCGTAAAGCCCGCCTGTTTCGTTTCGTCAGGTGTGATTGCGGAAAACCCTTTGCGCTTCATCTCGCTTAGGAGCCGGCCGATGTGCTGGACCTGCGCCTCGATCATCAGCACGACCGAGTTGTGGCCCAAACCTGTATGCGGACCCAGCAAAACAAAGAAATTGGGAAATCCTGCGACCGATGTGCCCAGATGAGCGTTCATGCCGTTTGCCCATGCCTTGCGCAGTGTCAGTCCGTCAGAGCCCGTGATGTCCAGCCGCTCAACCACATTGGTCACGTGAAAGCCGGTGCCCCAGATCAGCACATCAGCCCGGACCTCAGTACCGTTCACTGCAATGATTTTATCCCCGTCGATACGGGCTACGCCCTGCGGGACAACGCTGACATTGTCGCGGGCGAGCGTCGGGTACCAGTCATTCGAGCTGAGAATGCGTTTGCAGCCGATCTGGTAGTCGGGTGTCAGAACGCGCCGTTCCTCTGGGTCGGTGATCGCGGTTTCCAGCGATTTTCGCCACATCTTCAGAGCAAAATTTATCGCCCGCTCTTCGCCCCGGAACACGCGGTGACGGAACTCAAAAAACATGAAAATCAGCTTGCGTCTGATACGTGGTAACAATGGAATGCGGGCGTATAGCTTGCGTACCCACGGCGCGATCGGGCCATCCGGACGCGGCATCACGTACGGCGCACTGCGCTGAAAGATGGTGACATGGCGTGCGAGTTTGGCGATCTCAGGCACGAATTGCACAGCCGACGCCCCGGTGCCGACAACTGCAATCTCTTTGTCTGTCAGATCCACTTGGTGGTCCCATTGGGCCGAGTGAAAACTGGAGCCGGGAAAACTTTCTGCGCCCGGAAGATTCGGAATACTCGGATGATGCAAGGCCCCAATTGCAGAGACCAGAAACCGGGCCGACCATAGATCCCCATCGGCGGTTTCAACGTGCCAGCGGCCGCCATCCCATCTGGCCGACTTCAGTTCACGCCCGAAATGGCACAGATCATAAAGCCCCTCTTGTCGCGCGACGTCTTTCAGGTAGGCCTGAATTTCGGAACCCCCGGCATAAGCACGGCTCCAGTGCGGGTTCGGATGGGTGGCCATGGAATAAAGGTGCGAGGGCACATCACAGGCCACGCCGGGATAGGTATTTTCGCGCCACGTGCCACCGATATCATCGGCCTTTTCCAGAATCGCAATATCGGAGAGGCCACGTTTGCGGGCCTCAAGCGCCATGGTCAGCCCTGAAAATCCGGCGCCGATGATCAGCATTTCCGTCATGTGGTGCATTTCTGCGCCCCTCCTGAAACAACCATACGGGTACGTGTTGCAGATGTATGCACCTGTTTGACAGTGAAGCAGGTTACTTAACGAAAGGTAACCAAAGGTTCACTTGCGCTGCGTGCGCACGATAATCCCGGGATGTGGCAGGTGTCGCTTCCTGCAAGCACATATCGCAATCAGAGAGGTGACGGCTCTGCGAATCCGCCAGTTTGTGTGAAAATTGGAGGATTGCCCTTTGACTACTCGCACAGCTGCACGGTCCGGTGGACGCTCTGCCCGCCGCGCCCAACGTACCGCTCCGAACTTTGCCATGCTGCCGGGCCTGACCCGAGGCATTCCCGTTTGCGAAGTCATGGACGGAAGTCAGGTCGAACGCATCGACAACGCCGCAATGGACATTCTGGAAAACGTCGGCGTTCAGTTCCGCGACCCTATCGCTCTGGAAGATTGGAAGAAAGCCGGTGCCAAGGTTGTCGGAGAGTTGGTCTATCTGGACCGCAACATGGTGCGCGAGCTGATCTCGACGATCCCGGCGCAGTTCACCTATCATGCGCGCGACCCGCAAAAGAACCTTGCGCTGGGTGGCAAGCATTCGATCTTTGTTCCGATGACCGGCGCGCCTTTCCTGCGCGATCTGGATGACGTGCGGCGGAACCCGACGCTGGATGATCTGGCGATGTTCCATAAGCTTTCGCACATGATGCCTGCGCTGCACAGCTCGGCTCACCATATTGTCGAGCCTTATGATCACCCGATCAGCCAGCGGCACCTGCGCATCACCTATTCGTCGATGAAATATTCGGACAAGACATTCATGGGCATGACCACCTCGCCCAAGAATGCCGAGGATGTGATGGATATGTGCGATATCCTGTTTGGTGAAGGCTTTATCGACGACCATCCTGTCACCACCGGCAACTGCAACGGCAACAGCCCTCTGGTGTGGGATGAAACCATGCTGGGCGCGATGCGTGCCTTTAGCCGACGCAACCAGCCGGTTTTGTGCTCGCCCTTCGTTTTGGGTGGTGCGAACACACCCGCGTCGGTGCCCGCGACCGTAGCGCAGCTGACAGCCGAGGCGTTGTCGGCGCTGGCCTACACACAGGTGATCCGCAAGGGTGCACCCGCGATCTGGGGGCACTACTTGTCGACCGTGTCGATGAAATCCGGTGCGCCCATGGCGGGCACACCTGAAATCAGCCTGATGAACTTCATGATCGGTCAGATGGCGCGGTATTACGACGTGCCGTGGCGCACTTCGAACACGCTGGGCGGGGCTAAGACGTTTGACGCGCAAGCGGGATACGAATCCGCCACAACGCTCAGCGCTGTTATCCACGCCGGAGCCAACTATATCTGGCATTCGGCAGGCTGGAATGAGGCGGGCATGCACTGTTCAGTCGCCAAGTTCGTGGTGGATGCGGAACAATGCGCAATGGCTTACCGCATGGCGGAAGGTCCGAAATGGCACGATTTCGATCAGGCGCTTGCGGCGGTTCCGGATGTAGGCCCTGGTGGTCACTACCTTGGCCATCCGCACACGCAGGACAATTTCCAGACGGCGTTCTTTATGCCTGAACTCTTTGACAACAACTCGATCGAACAATGGGTGGCTGAGGGCGAAGTGGAAATCACAGAACGCGCCTTGAAGCACGCACGAAAACTGCTGGCCGAGTACCAAGAGCCAAAACTGGACGAAGCCAAAAACGAGGCGCTTCTCGACTATATCGCGCGCCGCGAAAGGGAAATCCCTGCAGCGGATGAGTTGAACCAGACCTACTGATGCAATCTCCCCGTACTGGCCCGCCCGCAATCCGGGTGGGCCCTTTTTTCGTTCAGGACAAGCAGAGAAACATGAAGATCGCCGAACTCCATATCTACAGCCACGACCTGCCGGTTAAAAACGGACCCTACACTATGGCCAACGCACAGGTTTGGTCGCTGGATACCACACTGGTAAAAGTTGTTGCGGATAACGGTCTGGTGGGGTGGGGCGAGACCTGCCCGGTTGGCCCGACATATGCTGAGGCGCACGCAAAAGGGGCCCGTGCGGCTTTGCTCGAGATGGCCCCGGGCCTGATCGGCTCCGAAGCACTACCGCTGACCTTGCATCGCCAGATGGATGGGCTGCTAAACGGGCACGCTTATGCCAAAGCAGCTATCGATATCGCAGTTCATGATGTGTTGGGCAAACATCTGGGCGTTCCTGTCTGCGATCTGCTGGGTGGAGCAACCACAGACACTGTGCCGTCCTATTATGCCACTGGCGTTGGCGCGCCAGATGATATCGCCCGACTGGCGGCAGAGAAAATGGCCGAAGGCTACCCGCGATTGCAGATCAAGGTCGGGGGCCGCCCGGTCGAGATCGACATCGAAGCCATCCGCAAGGTCTGGGACGTTGTCAAAGGGTCGGGTACGCGTCTGGCGGTAGACGGCAATCGGGGCTGGACCACGCGCGACGCTTTGCGCGTCAGCCGCGAATGCCCTGAAATTCCGTTCATCATGGAACAGCCCTGCAACACCATGGAGGATTTGCAGAAGATCCGGCCTCAGGTCACGCACGGCATTTACATGGACGAAAACAGCACCAGTCTGAACACCGTGATCTCAGCAGCAGGGACCGGTCTGGTCGATGGGTTCGGGATGAAAGTCACTCGGATCGGCGGGTTGAACCCCATGCGCGCTTTTCGCGACATTTGCGAAGCCCGAAACCTTCCGCACACCTGCGATGACAGCTGGGGTGGGGATATCATCGCCGCGGCCTGCACTCATGTCGGTGCAACGGTTCGGCCCGATCTGCTGGAAGGCGTCTGGCTTGCCGCGCCTTATATCGAAGGCAACTATGATCCTGAAAATGGCATCCAGATCAAAGGCGGACATATTGCGTTACCAAACGGGCCGGGGCTGGGTGTGGTGCCTGATGAAGGTCAATTCGGCACCCCTGTTGCGTCGTTCTAACTGTGGATGATCTCATGAACCTGAATGGAAAATCGGCTTTGGTCACTGGTGCGGCTGGCGGCATCGGGGCGTCAATCGTTCACCGTTTGCGCGAAGTCGGGGCGCGGGTCGCGGTTGCGGACCGGTCGATCGATGGCATTGAGGCCGAGGCGTATATGCCCGGCGATCTGCTTGATCCAGACTATGCAGACCAATTGCCCACGGCCGCGGCGTCTGCGCTGGGCGGGCTCGATATCGTGATCAACAACGCAGGTGTCATCACGCGCGGGTCTGTCACTGACACGTCGGATGCGGATTGGTCGTTGTCACTGGGCGTCAATGTCGAAGCCCCGTTTCGTATCTGTCGCGCGGCGATCCCGATCATGGCTGAAACAGGAGGGGGCGCTATCGTTAACACCGCGTCTTGTTGGGGGCTGCGCCCCGGTCCCAATCACGCCGTTTATTGCATGACCAAAGCGGCCATTGCGTCCCTGACCCAATGTATGGGTATGGACCATGCCCATCAGGGTATCCGCGTCAACGCTGTATGCCCGAATGAGGTGAATACGCCTATGCTGCGCTCGGGTTTTGAAAGGCGCGGTTTTGATCCCGATACAGCCGTGGCCGAGCTGGGCCAAACCGTGCCGCTGGGCCGCATCGCCGAGCCCGAGGATATTGCAGACGTCATCATGTTCCTCGTCTCGGACGCGTCGCGTTATGTTTGCGGTACGCTGGTTGAGGTCAACGGAGGAAAGCCCGTTTCATGAAGCGGTTCGAGGGAAAAGTGGCGCTGGTTACAGGCGGGCGCAGTGGCATCGGTCAGGCCATTGCCCGTCGGTTGCGGGATGAGGGCGCACAGGTCTTTACCGCGCAACGAGGAGAAGACGGCGAGTTTCAAGGCATTGCAGCGGATTTCACCGACCCCAACAGCCCTGCACAGGTAGTCAGTGAAGTGGTCTTTGATGCTGGACGCCTGGATGTGCTGGTCAACAACGCGGGTATGATGCAGGAAGCCTTGGTCGAAGACATGAGCCTTGAGGATTGGCACCGCAATCTGACGGTCAACCTGACCGCTCCGTTCCTGATGATCAAAGCCGCGCTGCCACATCTGCGTCAAACCCGTGGCAGCATCGTCAACACCGGGTCTGTCGAAGGTTTGGGCAGCAATCCCGGTCACGCGGCTTATTGCGCGTCCAAAGCGGGTCTGCATGGTCTGACCCGCGCCGTTGCCGTGGATCACGGGGCTGAAGGTATCCGCTGCAATGCCGTGGCACCCGGATGGATCGATACCGATCTGAACGAGGATTTCATTGAATCCATGCCCGATCCCGCTGCATTTCGTCGTGACGTTGCCAAAATCCACCCTGTGGCCCGGACCGGGCAACCCGAAGAGGTTGCAGCGCTCGTCGCCTTTCTGGCGTCAGCAGATGCGGGTTTTATCACCGGGCAGGTTTACACGGTGGATGGCGGGCGTATGGCCAAGCTCAGCTTGCCCTGACGCCGACACATCATTCCTTGCCGGATCGCCATTCTTTCCAGAACAGGTAGCTGTTCGCCCCAAGCGAGGCGAATGGCTCGGGCGGTAATCTGGGAAGGTCCGGCTGCGCCAGAAAGTGATCCGCGATTTCTGACCCGCCCTGCATCACCAGTTCCGCGATACCCATGCCCTGCAGGGTCCCTCGGGCTATGCCAAGACCATTCTGACAGCAGGCCGAAAATACGCCGTTTTCAAGCTCCCCAAACGCTGCTGACCCATTTCGGCTAAGGCAGAGCATTCCGGCCCAGCGGTGCTCCATTTTGACGCCTGGCAGGTGCGGGAAACGTTCCTTGAACTTGCGGTCATGTACCCGGCCAGCACTGCGCATCCGCGTCGCGCTGGTTTCGATCGTTGGATGAAAGCTGGAACCGGTGCGGATCAGGATGCGATCGCCGTAGCTGCCGGAAATGCGCCGTACCGATGTGCCCATCGGATCGGCCGGTGTTACCGACCAGCGCGATTGACCGCCTAGCGTCTTGATCTGCGCCTCAGTCAACGGGGTCGAGATCGAGGCGTAAAGGCAGATATGCATCAATCGTCGTTGGTAGAAACCAAAGCTTTCAAGATGGCCGTTATTGGCCAGAATGATACTCCCGGTGCTGACCCTGGCTTTGGCGGTGTTGACCACCCAGCCCGCACCCTGCTTTTCGAAACTGGTGACGGGCGAGTTCTCGAACACGTCAATACGTTCAGCCAATTGGGTCGAAAGCGCTCGCACATAGGCCGCAGGTTGGATCATCACTGTACCCGGCGCGTAAAGCCCCGAGGTGTAGTGTGGGCTGCCCGTGATCTCTTGCATCTGCTGCTGGTCATAGAGCGTATGCGGCTCGCCCAGTTTCGTCAGGTGCTGAGCGAATTCGCGGTTATGCGCGTCGCCCGTCCTGGTGGCAGCGGCATTGTACTTACCGCAAGGGTCGAACATCTCTTGCGGCAGAGCACGTTCCGAGGCTACGTCGGTCGCAAAAGCTATGGCCTTGCGGTTCAACGCAATGGCAGCACGATCTGCCTCTAACGCATCGCCCGCATAGTTGTCCGAGGCCAGATCATGGGGCAGGTCGATCATGAAGCCCGAGTTCCGCCCCGCAGAGCCATCCGCAAATCGGCCCGCTTCCAGCAGAACGATCTTGAGTGACGGATCCAGTTGATGCAGACGCCGCGCGGTGCTGAGCCCGGCAAACCCACCGCCGACAATGGTGATGTCGGCGGTCAGGTCCTTGTCCAGCTCCGGCAAAGGTGTCTGAGGCGGCAGGATGGCATTCCATCCCGCCGGACCCGTCTGCCGGGGTAGTCTTTTAGCCTCGAACCGCGTCAATCCACGGCCTCGTCTGCGTCATCGGCCAGATCGATCCAGATGGTTTTCAACTGGGTGTACTGATCATGGGCGTGGACCGAATTGTCGCGACCGCCAAAGCCAGACTGCTTGTAGCCGCCAAATGGCGTGGTGATGTCGCCTTCGCCAAAGCTGTTGACCGTCACAGTGCCAGCCCGAATGGCCCGCGCACCGCGTATGGCACGCTTGGCGTTGGCCGTGAAGATCGAGGCACACAGGCCATAGTCCGTGTCATTGGCGATCTTGATGGCTTCGTCAAAGCCCGATACTTCGATCACTGACAAGACCGGGCCAAAGATCTCCTCTCGCGCCAGCGTGGCGTCATTGCCGGGTACTTCGACCACCGTAGCCTCGACAAAGCCTTTGTCGGCTTTACCGCCGATCACTACGCTCTCGGCCTGATCCAGATAACCGCAGACCTTGTTGTAATGCCCTTCGCTTACCAGCGCGCCCATGCGGGTTTCCGGGTCCAGCGGGTCGCCGATATTCCACTGTTTGGCATGATGCGCGATACGCTCCAGCAACTCGGCCTTCACATCCTTGTGCACGATCAGTCGGGAAGAGGCCGAGCAGTTCTCGCCCATGTTCCAGAACGCGCCGTTGACGACATGCGCGGCCACTCGGTCGAGGTTTTCAGCGTCATCCATGACGATGGCCGGGTTTTTACCGCCCATCTCCAGCACCACCTCTTTGGCGTTACTTTCGGCGGAATAGGTCAGGAACCGTTTGCCGGTCACGGTCGAGCCTGTGAAGGAGACCATGTCGATGTCCATATGCCGCCCGATGGGTTCACCGACCTCTGCGCCGCCGCCCGGAACGATGTTCAGAACGCCGCGCGGCAGGCCAGCCTCCATCGCCAGCTCGGCCATACGCAGGGCGGTCAGCGTGGTCTCAGCCGCTGGTTTCACTACGACCGAGCAACCTGCCGCTAGAGCAGGCCCGATTTTCCACGCCAGCATCAGTAGCGGGAAGTTCCAGGGCAGCACAAGGCCGACGACGCCAATCGGTTCGCGCACTACCATCGCGATGTGGTCGTCGCTGGCGGGCGAGACTTGATCGTAAATCTTGTCAATCGCCTCGGCGTGCCATTTCAGGCAGTGGATCGTCTCGGGCACATCCACGTTTTCACAATCAAAGATGGTCTTACCGCTGTCGGTGCTTTCCATCACCGCCAGTTCGCGCGCATTGCGGGTCATCAGTTTGCACAACCGGATCAGCACATCTTTGCGTTCGCTCGGATGAAGCTTGGACCAACGGCCATCGTCAAACGCCTCGCGCGCCTTTTCGACAGCAAAGTCCACATCCGCCGCGCCGCAAGACGCGATATCCGCCAGTTTGCCACCAGTGGCTGGGTTCACTGTCTCAAAGGTCTCACCCGAAATCGCAGGACGGAATGCACCGTCGATGAAAGCGCCTGTGGGCAGCGTCAAGCCTGCGGCGATGGATTTGTATTCGTCCTGTGTCAGCAGATCCATGTCTCTTACCCCTCAGCCACAATGTCAGCGATTGTCTTCTTGAGCACACGCGTCACCTGTTCCAACGCGCGTTTGTCGTCTTTGTTCAGACCCTTCAGCGGAGGCCGCATGGCGCCCGCATCGATCCCGTTCATAGTCACGCCATGCTTGATGGTCTGGATGAACTTTCCTCCCTGTTCCAACACCCGCATCAGCGGCATCATGGCCGACATGATCCGCCGACCTTTGGAGAAATTCCCCTCAATCACGCAGGCATTGTAAAGCGCCACATGCTCGGCAGGCAGGAAGTTCGACCCGCCACAGACCCAGAACGGTGCGCCCCAGGCGAAGAACTCTAGCGCCTGGTCGTCCATACCGCAGCCCAGCTGGATGTGAGGATAGTCCCGCGCCAACAGGTGCACCCTGTTAATATCGCCCGAGCTTTCCTTGATGCCGCAGAAGTTTCGGCTGCGGCCTACACGGTCAAGGAACTCCTCTCCCATCATCGTGCCGGTGCGGTGGGGATAGTTGTACAGCATCACGGGCAGATCGGCGGCCTTGTCGATGGCTAACGCGTTCAGCGCATTTTCCCGGTCGGTCGGCACCGAGTAGGGCGGGCTGGCCAGCAGGATCGCATCTGCGCCAATCTCACGTGCGCCCGATGCCAAAGCAATCGAGTCCGACGTTAGCATCGCGCCTGTGCCAACCACCAACGGCAGTCTGCCGTTCAGCTTCTCATGAGTGAATTTGGCCAGCTCCAGCCGTTCTTCCACGGTCTGGGCATAGTTTTCACCGGTCGATCCGCCGGAGATCAGACCATGCACGCCGTTCTCGATCAGGTATTCGATCACGTCGGACAGGGCGTCCCAGTTTACGCTGCTATTGTCGTGATAGGGCGTGACCACAGGGGTATAGATACCCTCAAACTTGAAAATCGGGTTCATTCCGTCCTCATGCAGGTTTCGAAAGGGGCGGGACGCCCATTGGGACATCCAGCGCGTCAGGCATCACGAACATTTCAATTTGATCGCGTGACAGGTTCCAGTGATCTTCGGCTAGCTTCGCAGCAGCGACTTCATCCCGCGCTTCGATGGCTGCGATGATCGCGTCGTGCTGTTGGCTGGCAAGAGACAGGTTTTCCGACATTTCACCGCTTTGCGGGCGGTAAAACGTCATGCCGATCCTTGCGTGATCGATCAGCAGTCGGTTGAACGACGGCAGAAGGTAGACATTTCCGGACATTTCGCCGGTCACATCGTGAAAACGGTTGTTGGCCAGTGCTCGGTCTTCGCCAGAGCCCTTGCGCAGCGCCGTTTTGAACGCTTGCTGTGCGTCTTTAAGGGCTTCGATTTGCGCAGGGCGAGCGTTCATCGCCGCCAGACGCAGGATTGCGCCGTACACCATTGGGGCAGCGAGGAAGAAATCACGCAGCGTGGTATACGACATCTCGGATACCCGTGCGCTGCGGTTTGTTCGCAGGTCAAGATAGCCTTCTCCGGCCAATTGCCTGAAGACCTCGCGCAGCGGTGTGCGTGACAGACCAAATTCGTCGGACAAATGCGCTTCGTCCAGATCTGTGCCTGGCTGCAGGCGCAGCGTCAGGATGGATGTTTTCAGATGCTCTTGTAACGCGGCTTTACGCGATTTGGCTTCGTCTTTCATTCCCTGAATCCGTTCTTTTTGCGCTGCGCTCGAATCGTGCGCGGTGGCTGTTATGTATTCTAACAAAATACAACTTGTATACAAAAAATTTTCGTGCAGCATGGGCGCCTGCAAAATAGACTCACATTTGGGCGCTGCCCCAATTTCAAAACGGTACAACTCATGCCAAAAACGCGGCACATCACATTTGTCTTGGTTGAAGAGTTCTCGCACCTCGCATTCTCATGCGCGGTCGAACCGCTGCGCATTGCAAACCTTGTAAGCGGGGAAGACCTTTATAGCTGGAACTTCGTGTCCGAGCAGGGCGAACAAGCGGTGTGTTCCAACGGGTCAGTCACATTGGTGCATTCCGGACTGGAAAAACTGACCAAATGTGATCAGCTTTTTGTTCTGTCGGGTATCCATATGCGCAAGCATGTCACGCGACCTTTGCTGGCTACCCTGCGACGCGAACGCGCCCGCGGCACACCGATCGGGGCCCTTTGCTCGGGTGCCTGGGTATTGGCCGAGGCCGGTTTTCTGGACGGTATGCAGGCCGCGATCCACTGGGAATACCATGACGCTTTCATGGAAGCGTTTCCCGAAGTTAATCTGGTCCGCAGCGTGTTTGTGGCTGACGAAAAGCACATTACCGCGTCCGGCGGTACTGCAACGGCAGACTTGATGCTTCACCTGATCGAGCGTGACCATGGCGAAGAGCTGGCAATCGATGTGGCCGATCAGATGGTTTACAATGCGGTGCGCAATGCAACGGCGAAACAGCGGGTATCGCTGCAATCACGCAATGGCATGCGTAACGCGCATCTCGCCAAGGCGATCAACATCATGCAGGACAGTATAGAAACCCCCGTCTCACCGTCTTTCATTGCCGAAGAGCTTGGAATTTCCACTCGGCAGCTTGAAAGGTTGTTCGGGAAGTATCTGAATACGTCACCCAAGAAGTATTTTATGGAGATGCGGTTGGAGCGGGCTCAGAAGCTGCTGCTGCAAACCGAGGCCTCGGTCACTGAGATCGCAATTGCCTGCGGGTTCGAAAACCCCGGCCATTTTTCGCGTGTGTACCGGTCCAGCTTTGGCGTCACACCGCACGCGCAGCGCAACAAGATCGACTGAGTACCGTTTACGTAAGAATTCTGCTGTCCGATACGGCAGGGGATGCCGCACTTACCCGGTCCAAAACGGACCAGAGCGGGCATCCCCCTAACCCTGCCGAGATACCCCCTCATTAAAACCGGACTAGTCAACAGATCGGCAGGATGATGCAGTAATAGATAGCGATATTGGCATAACTATTACCAGAACTTGTCATCGATGAGTTTCTTGTGCCCACATTCCTTAATCTTTGCCTTAATTTCGATCTTCGGATCTCTCATGAGAGGTCGTGAGCCTGCAGGAAAACACAGGTTTCACCGCGCTCAGCACCGTCAAATTTTTTGCTTTTTTAGGGAATGGTGCTGCTGGAGAGAATTGAACTCTCGACCTCTCCCTTACCAAGGGAGTGCTCTACCTCTGAGCTACAGCAGCGCTGTGGGCGGGTGATTAGACTCAAACGAAACGCGGCGCAAGGGTGTCTGGACGGTTTTTTTCGCCTCCTGTAGAGAAAGATCATGACAGATAAAAATTCACCCAAAAAACAAGGCAAATCCAGGGAACCGCGGGAAGAGCGTTTGAAGGCGGCGCTGAAGGCGAATATGGCGCGGCGCAAGGCGCAGGCCAAGGCGCGGGCGGCCTCGGGGGACAAAGCCGATAAGGACGAGGGATAAGAGCAGATGGATTCGATTCTTGTAACGGGCAACGGCCCGCTGAACGGGCAAATTCCGATCGCGGGGGCCAAGAACGCGTGCCTGACGCTGATGCCCGCAACTTTGCTGAGCGAAGAACCGCTGACGCTGACCAATGCGCCGCGACTGAGCGACATTAAAACCATGACCGCCTTGCTGCAATCGCTGGGGGCCGAGGTGTCGTCGCTGCAGGACGGGCAGGTGATCGCAATGTCGAGCCACAGCCTGACCAGTCAGACAGCTGACTATGACATCGTGCGCAAGATGCGCGCGTCGAACCTGGTGCTTGGCCCTTTGTTGGCGCGCTTTGGTCAGGCGGTTGTCTCGCTGCCCGGTGGGTGCGCGATTGGGGCGCGTCCTATGGACCTGCATGTCGAAGGGCTTGAGGCGTTGGGTGCAGAGATCGAACTGAAAGACGGGTATCTGCACGCCAAGGCACCGGGCGGGTTGAAAGGCGCGGTGCATGAGATGCGCTTTGCCTCGGTTGGGGCAACTGAAAACATTGTCATGGCTGCGACGCTGGCCAAGGGAACCACTGTTCTGAAGAATGCCGCGCGCGAGCCTGAGATCGTCGATCTGGTCGAATGTCTGCGCAAGATGGGGGCCCAGATTTCAGGCGAGGGGACCTCGACCATTGAAATCCAGGGTGTCGACCGGTTGCATGGTGCCACGCATCAGGTCGTTACGGACCGGATCGAACTGGGTACCTATATGCTGGCGCCGGCGATTTGCGGCGGTGAGGTTGAGTTGCTGGGCGGGCGTATGTCTCTGGTCGAATCCTTTGCCGAGAAGCTGGACGCAGCAGGAGTCAGCGTCGCGGAAACCGAAAAGGGACTGAAAGTGGCGCGCAAGAATGGTCGCGTTCAGGCCGTGGATGTGGTGACAGAGCCGTTTCCGGGCTTCCCGACGGACCTTCAGGCGCAGATGATGGCGCTGATGTGCACTGCCGAAGGAACCTCGGTGCTGGAAGAACGCATTTTCGAAAACCGATTCATGCACGCACCCGAACTGGTGCGCATGGGCGCGAATATCGAGGTGCATGGCGGTACGGCCACTGTCACGGGTGTTGAAAGCCTGAAGGGTGCGCCTGTGATGGCAACGGACCTGCGCGCCTCGGTCTCGCTGATTCTGGCGGGGCTGGCGGCGGAAGGTGAAACAACGGTCAGCCGGGTCTATCATCTGGACCGCGGATATGAGCATGTGGTGCGCAAGCTGGAAGGCGTGGGTGCAAAAATCGAACGGATCAAGGGCCAATGACAGACGCAAGTTTTGAAGACGGGCGCGAGGCCCCATTAAATCTTGGTGCCGAGGACGGCGACGACCTTCAGGTCATCTCAACCCTGGCGCAGGATGCGGTTTTTCCGGTGACCGAGATGAAATGGCAGCCGTCGCAGCGCCGTTTTGGCCTGTTGTTGAACCGCTTTCGCTGGGAAGACAAAGATGCGGCCACACGCCGTGATCGCCCGTTCGAGCGGGTGCAATCCGTGCTGGTCTTTGATTCGGTCCTTTCCGTGGCCAGCCAGGGCGTTGATCGAAGTGACACAGATATGATTATGTCCCTTCTCTCGGTCGATTTCGAAGCGGGTGAGGATGGCGCTGGTCAAATCTTGCTGACATTGGCGGGCGACGGTGTGATCCGTCTTAAGGTCGAAGCCGTCGACGTGACCCTCAAGGATGTAACCCGCCCGTATCAGGCTCCGTCGGGTCAGGCCCCGCATCACCCCGAATAGATGCAGAACAAGCGCGGTATCTCTCAGGCGTTTTCCAAACCGTCAGGAGGCGTCGCGCTGCGTCCGGCCACCGTGTTCGACGTGTTCGACATCAGCCAGGTGCTGATCCGGTCGATCACGCAGCTTTGTGTGGCCGACCACAATAACGATCCAGACCATCTGAAAAAATGGACAGCAAACAAGGATCCGGAAACCATCCGGGGTTGGTTCCAATCAGGGTCGCAGATCTGGGTGGCCGAGCATGAAGGGCAGGTGGTTGCCGTCGGTGGTTTGTTCGAGACCGGGAAGATCACCTTGCTCTACGTTGATCCGGGTCATGTGGGTAGCGGGGTTGGGGCCGCTCTGCTCAATCGGTTGGAACATCAACTGGCTGCGTGCGGTTGCACCGAAGCGCATCTTGATGCGACCCGGACGGCACGGGAGTTTTATCTACGCCATGGGTGGGAAGATACCGGGCGGTGCAGTGACCGCCAGGATTTGTCCTGCTTGGCGATGCGCAAATCGCTGCACCCCGGCGACTGAGGGTTGAGGCTGCGCCCAGCGGGCGATATGTCCCATGGCGCAACGCCCGGAGTGCCTGATCATGCCCGTTTTCCTCGACACCACATCGCCCGATTTTGAGGGTGCCTTCCAAACGCTGCTGTCAGCAAAGCGCGAAGACAGCCCTGATGTGGACGCAGTCGTGGCTCAGATCATCGATGATGTTCGCAGCCGTGGTGACGCGGCGGTCATCGAGTTGACTGCTAAATTTGACCGGCTAGAGCTGACACCTGAAACACTAGCATTCAGCGCGAAAGAAATCTCAGACGCGGTGGCTGAGGTCGGGGCGGAAGATCGTACGGCGCTGGAACTTGCCGCATCCCGCATCCGATCTTATCACGAAAAACAGATGCCCACCGATCACAGCTGGACGGATGAAGCCGGGGCGACGTTGGGCTGGCGCTGGTCCGCGGTTTCTGCCGCAGGACTTTATGTGCCGGGTGGATTGGCCTCCTATCCGTCGTCGGTGTTGATGAACGCCATTCCGGCTAAAGTGGCGGGCGTGGAGCGGCTGGCCATTGTGGTGCCTACGCCGGATGGACAAGTGAACCCGCTGGTGCTGCTGGCCGCGCAATTGGCGGGCGTGGACGAGATCTATCGCATCGGCGGAGCGCAGGCTGTGGCCGCACTGGCCTATGGCACCGACACTATCGCGCCGGTCGACAAGATCACCGGCCCGGGCAATGCCTTTGTTGCAGCTGCCAAACGCCGTGTCTTTGGAAAGGTCGGCATCGATATGATCGCGGGCCCGTCGGAGATTTTGGTGATTGCCGACAAGGATAACGACCCCGACTGGATCGCGCTGGATTTGCTCAGCCAGGCCGAACATGACGAAAGCGCGCAATCCATTCTGATCACCGATGATGCTACGTTTGGTCAACGCGTAGCCGAAGCAGTCGAAAAACGCCTTGAAACTCTGCAACGTCGCGCCATCGCTGGGGCAAGTTGGCATGACTTTGGCGCAATCATCACCGTGCGCGATCTGGACGAAGCGGCGACCCTTTCGAACCGTATTGCGCCTGAACATCTGGAACTGTGCGTCGCAGATCCGGTGGCGTTGAGCGAAAAAACCATCCACGCCGGGGCGATCTTTCTGGGTCAATACACGCCCGAAGCCATCGGCGACTATGTCGGCGGCCCAAATCACGTGCTGCCGACTGCCCGGTCTGCTCGGTTCTCATCGGGTCTCAGCGTGATGGACTTCCTCAAACGCACGACGCTTAGCCAGATGACCCCCGAAGCGCTGCGCGCCATCGGACCGGCCGCCGAACAACTGGCCCAATCGGAAAGCCTTGAGGCGCATGGCTTGTCGGTTACGGCCCGTCTGAACCGCCTGAATGGTTGAATTGACGCAAAGACCGGGCCCATATGGCGTTTCTGTGCGTTGCTACGCGAATTTCGTTGTTATAGGTCTGTGCTGACACAAGGATTGTAGCTGTAAAGATGACCCGCATCTCGCATATCGAACTGGATGACCGAAACCTGCCGCCGCCGACGCCGGAGATCGAGCAGGAGCGCAAGGTTGCCATCTATGATTTGCTGGAAGAGAACAGTTTCTCTCTACCCAAACGCGATGACCGCGTTGTGCCCGATGGGCCCTATCACCTGCAGTTGTCGATCCGCGACAAGCGACTGGTCTTTGACGTTGCAACAGAGGAAGAGCAGAAAGCGGCGGAATTTCATCTGTCGCTCGGCCCCTTTCGGCAAGTGGTCAAAGACTATTTCCAGATCTGCGAAAGCTATTTCGACGCGGTGAAATCGCTGCCCCCCAGCCAGATCGAAACCATCGATATGGCCCGGCGCGGTATCCACAACGAAGGCAGCCGCGTCTTGCAGGAAAGGTTAGAGGGCAAAGCCGACGTAGACACCGACACCGCCCGCCGCCTCTTCACGCTGATTTGCGTGCTGCATTTCGGAGGCTAACGGGTGACGCCTCTGCCGCAGTCGATCCTGTTCTGTTGCGACCACAACTCGGTTCGGTCCCCGATGGCCGAAGGCATCATGAAGAAATTCTACGGCACCGGCACTTATGTGCAGTCTGCCGGAGTTCATAACGATCTTGATATTGACGGCTTCTGTATTTCTGTATGCCATGAAATCGGGGTCGAGTTGTCCCGACACCGCACCCGATCCTTCGACGAAATGGAAGAGTGGGGCGACGACCTCAGTTCGTTCGATCTGATTGTCGCCTTGTCACCTGCCAGTCAGCGCAAAGCGCTGGAACTGACCCGGATTTTTCATCTGGATGTCGATTATTGGCCAATAATGGACCCTACCGGGATGGGTGAGACGCGAGAAACCAAGCTACACCACTACCGACAGACCCGCGATCAGATCATCAAGCATCTGAAAGACCGCTGGGGCGAACCAACGGAGTGACCCATGAACCAGACCGTTCAAACCTATTTCGAGGCATTCAACGCCGGTGATGTCGATGGCATGTTGGCCTGTTTGTCCGACGACGTGGCCCATCACGTGAACGAGGGCCAAATCCGTGTGGGCAAGGAAAAGTTCGCGGCCTTCTGCGCCCATATGAATCGCTGCTACAAAGAGAACCTGACAGATATCGTCGTGTTCGATGCCCAGGGTGGCACCCGCGCTGCGGCCGAGTTCACCGTGAACGGCACCTATCTGGAAACCGACGAGGGCCTGCCCGAAGCGCACGGCCAGACCTATCGCCTGCCTGCCGGATCATTCTTTGATCTGAAAGACGGCAAAATCACCCGCGTCACCACTTTTTATAACCTTGCGGACTGGACCAAACAGGTCTCGAATGGCTGAGGTCAGCGCTGTCTGCCCCCTGACCGGAGCGGCGCTTGAAGCCGCTTTGGACGATGTCGCCGGTCTGCGGATCAAGGTCTTTCACGACTGGCCTTACTTGTATGATGGCGATCTCGATTACGAGCGGAAATACCTTCAGTCCTACCGGGACAGCGATCAGGCCATCGTGGTGGGTGCTTTCGACGGCGACCGCCTGATCGGCGCGTCAACTGGCGCCCCCCTGACGGATCACGCCGAAGATTTCGCCGCAGCGTTTGAAGGCACAGGCCTTGAGTTGGGCGACATCTTCTATTGCGCAGAGTCGGTGCTGTTATCGGAGTATCGTGGGCAAGGTGTCGGCCACAAATTCTTTGACGAACGTGAAGCCCATGCTCGCCGTCTTGGGTTCTCCAAAGCTGCATTCTGCGGAGTGCAACGCCCGGACGACCACCCGATGAGACCTGCACAATACCGCCCGCTCGACACCTTCTGGCGCGCGCGCGGTTACACGCTTATACCCGGCGTCATTGCACAGTTTTCCTGGAAAGACATCGGAGAAGACGGCGAGACGCTCAAACCGCTACAGTTCTGGATCAGGGATCTGTAGACACCATCTACGGTGCGCGCCTGCGGCTTAAGAAACCATATTTCACGGCCCAAGCCCGAAGCGACAGGCGTTTACGCTTGTCTTGTTTCACGGCTTTCTTGGATTGCTGACCGCCTTTACGGTTGAACTCATAGACGTCAATGACACGCTCGGCACATCCGCAGGCTTCGCCCATCCCAACCTTGGCGAAATAGAACTTCTCGAATTCTTCCTGTTTTTGCATCACCAGCCTCCTTCGTACATTCAAGCACGTCAGACCGCAGATGCCAATTCACGTTCCCGTCTGTGCAGAACTTAGAGCAGGTCCTGGGCAGAGCATGCCCGGGCATTTGTTTTCAGTGCCCTAAGATCGGGTCAAACTCACTTTCAGGGTCAAGGACCGGATCCAGAACAAGCACCAACCGCGTCTCGCCCGTGCCTTCAATCGGAGGCGAGCGGTGCAGAAAACCGGGGTCTGGTTGTGCGGGCCAGAGCGTGCCGCGTAACAGAATTGGTGCGCCGGTTGGGGTCGTGAAAACGCGCGATGGGTCTGCGCCACCTGTCGAGACCCCATATTGCGTTCCCGTTCCCTTATAGGTGCAGACGAGGCGCGCGGTCACGGCATCGATGTGGAACCTGCGGCATGCATTGGTCGTTATCACGTCCAACCGCAGCCGCAGCCATTTCGCGTTCATCAGACCGGCAAAGATATCGGACAGAGCTGCAACGTCATCCACCAGCCGGTCGCGCTCTGCACCCGGTGGGGTGCCGCGCGCGTCGCATACCTCAGAAACAGCCTCGCGCACCAACTTGGGGCGTAGGATTACGCGGGTTTTGGGCAGTTGTTCGGGTTCGAGCCCATTTAGCCACGATTGAAAACCCTGCAAAGGTTGTCTATTCCATACGGCCGCTGCGCAGCCGGGCTGATGAATCGCTGAAAGACTGTCCGGCGTGGTGCAAATCTCGATCCCCATAGCCGCGTCTTGGGCGATGTTCTGAACAATGCTCATGCCGCAGCCTCGGCACGGCGCCAGATCGGGAAGGGGTCTGGCAGCTTTGGCAGGTCTTCAAGACGGCTTGCAGCGACAGCGGGCAGCAGTGCTGTATCCAATCGGGCTTTCAGTTTAGGCCAGTCGATACCGCTGCCGATGAATACGATCTCTTGCCGACGATCGCCCCAGGGTTCTTGCCAATGGGCCTGCATGTACGCGCGTGCGCTTTCATGATCAGGGCGGCGGTCTTCGGGCACTGTTGCCCACCAAGTGCCCAGAGGCTGCACGGACGACAACGCGCCTGCCAGTGAAAACTCGGCCACCCAGTCCGGGCGCGTGGCGATCCAGAAATGACCCTTGGCCCGGATCACACCAGGCAGATCTCCGTTCAAGATTTCAAGGATCTTTTCGGGGATGAAGGGCTGCCGCGCCCGGTAGACATAGCTGGTAACGCCATATTCCTCGGTTTCCGGTACGTGATCGGCAAATCCATACAGCTCTTTAGCCCACATCGGGTGCTCATGCGCCTTTTCGAAGTCGAACAGCCCGGTATCCAGAATTTCGTCTGCTGCAACATCTGAGTGGTTGGTTTCAATAATCTTAGCATCCGCGTTCAAACTGCGGATGATCTTGCGCGCAGCATCCACGCGGTCCGGCTCGGCGTCGGCAACCTTGTTCAAAATGACCACATCGGCAAATTCGATCTGATCGGTCAGCAAATGTACCAACGTGCGTTCATCTTCTTCGCCCATGGTCTCGCCCCGGTCACGCAGGAAATCATGGCTTGAGAAGTCATTGAGCAGATTGACCGCGTCTACAACCGTCACCATCGTGTCCAGGCGTGAAACATCCGACAGGCTTTCGCCAAGCTCATCGCGGAAATCGAAAGTTGCCGCTACGGGCAGAGGCTCGGAGATACCGGTGGATTCGATCAACAGGTAATCAAACCGCCCTTCTGCTGCCAGTCTCCGCACCTCGTCCAGCAAGTCGTCCCGAAGCGTGCAGCAGATGCAGCCGTTCGACATTTCGACCAACGTCTCGTCTGTGCGGGAAAGCTCGGTATCGGCGCGTATAAGATCGGCGTCGATATTCACTTCGGACATGTCGTTGACAATCACGGCCACCCGTCGGCCATCGCGATTGTTCAGTACGCGGTTCAAGAGGGTTGTTTTGCCCGCGCCCAGAAAGCCGGACAGAACAGTGACCGGAAGTCGGGTTTCAGTCATGGGGTGCGCTCCTGTGTTTTAAGCCCGATTCGGGATGCAGGCGGGTGTTTGCCTTCGCCCGCTATAAATTGCCGATTATGTAATGTTATTACATTATTAATGACAAGCCGGTTTTTGACGGGTTATCGTTTGATTGCTGAACCAGCGTCTCGCAAAACCTCCACAGCGCTTAGGTGCGGGCCAGAAGGACGGTGCGGAAACAAATGCCCTGTACATGCCGCGCCGTCCTCTTCTAGTGTCGCGGCAACTGAGTCTTAGTAGATGCCAAATCATGAAAATCGCCACTGCCGCTTACGACCTCAGCTGGCTCGACAGTTGGGCACAGTATGAAGACAAATTGGACCGCTGGGTCGCCGAAGCCGCAGGGCAGGGGGCCGAACTTCTGGTTTTCCCTGAATACGGAGCCATGGAGCTTTCGACCCTCGATGGGGTCGAGGTGGCAGGCGATCTGGAACGCTCGATCCATTCAGTGTCTGACCGAATGGGGGATGTGCAAACCCTGCACAGCCGCCTTGCGAAGACATACAACACATACATTCTGGGCGCTTCCGCCCCGGTTATGGATGGCCACGGTCGTCCAGTGAACCGCGCCGCGTTCTATGCGCCGGACGGCGCTTGCGAACATCAGGACAAGCAGATCATGACCCGGTTCGAGCGTGAAGATTGGGACATTGTCCCCGGTGGTCCGCTGAAGCTGTTCAACACCGCGCTGGGCAAGGTCGGGGTGCTCATCTGCTATGACAGCGAGTTCCCTTTGTTGGGCCGCGCCCTCAGCGAGGCGGATCTGATTCTTGTTCCGTCCTGCACCGAAGCCCTTTCCGGTTATTGGCGTGTCCGCATCGGAGCGATGTCAAGAGCATTGGAAAATCAATGTGTTACAGTGATGGCTTCGCTGGTCGGAAATAACGAATGGTCCGAGGCCGTGGACAAAAACACTGGTACGGGTGGCATATTCGGCCCGCCGGACAAGGGCTTTCCAGCCACAGGAGTGTTGGCCGAAGGCGTACTGAACCAACCCGGCTGGACCTATGCCGAGGTCGATTTGGAAGCAATTGCACATGTCCGTGCGGACGGCCATGTGCTGAACCGCACTCATTGGCAGGAACAAGCCCCCCGAGTCGAATCGGTCACAATATCCAGCCTTTAGGTGATTCCGCCCTTGAAATAAGGGCGAAATAGGCTCATTTAAGCGCACATCCCCGCAGATTCTGCGGGTGCAACGTAATGATGGAGACAACATGGCCAAGGAAGATACGCTCGAATTTCCCGGTGTCGTGAAGGAACTCCTGCCTAATGCGACGTTTCGGGTCGAGCTGGAAAACGGCCATGAGATCATCGCACATACGGCAGGCAAGATGCGCAAGAACCGCATCCGTGTTCTGGCCGGCGACAAAGTCCAGGTCGAAATGACCCCGTACGATCTGACCAAAGGTCGGATCAACTACCGCTTCAAGTAACGCCTGCCGCAATGGCGTTTATTTTAGGATCGGGCAGCCCGAGACGGCTGGACCTGCTGGCCCAGCTTGGTGTGCAGCCCGATGCCATCCGCCCCCCTAACATCGACGAAACACCGCTGAAAGGCGAGCTTCCGGTTCCCTATTGCAGCCGTATCACACGCGAAAAAGTGCAGTCGGTACAAGCGGATAGAGATGACATCACGTTGTGCGCAGACACCACCGTCGCTTTGGGGCGTCGCATTCTGGGTAAACCCGAAGATGCAGGCCAAGCCGCCGAATTTCTGCACGCGTTGTCCGGTCGCCGTCACCGGGTCATAACCTCGGTCGCGATACGGCGTGGGGAGCGAATATTGCAGCGTGACGTCGTCTCGCAGGTGAAGGTCAAGCGCCTGTCGGATGTCGAAATCAACGCATATCTGGCGACAGGGGACTGGCAGGGCAAAGCGGGTGCCTATGCCATTCAAGGCCCCGCAGGCGCGTTCATTCCCTGGATTTCGGGCTCGTTCACCGGCATTGTCGGTCTGCCCCTGTCCGAAACCGCCGCTCTGCTGCAGGGTATCGGCTATCCATTATATCGCGAGGCATCATGAAGGGCCGCACTATCGTTCTGGACCATATCGAGGACCGCGAAGCCGCGGCCCTTATGGTTGACGGCAAGCTTGATGACTTCCTGATTGCAGCGGACGCGCCTACGCCCGGTACGATCTATCGCGCCCGTGCCGACCGCCCGGTCAAAGGGCAGGGGGGCATGTTTCTGACAACCCCGGATGGGCCTGCCTTCTTGCGACAAGTCAAAGGGTTGGCCCCCGGCACCATGCTTCTGGTGCAGGTGAGTGGTTATGCCGAACCAGGCAAAGCCATTCCGGTGAGCAACCGGATCCTGTTTAAAAGCCGCTATGCCATTGTCACGCCCGAAGCGCCGGGCCTGAACATTTCGCGCAGCATCAGAGATGAAGAAGTCCGTGACCAGTTGCTGGAAATTGCACACGAACAGATGGGTGACAGCCGTTATGGCCTGATCCTTCGCTCCTGCTGCGTGGGTGCGGATGCGAATGACATTGCCGAAGACATCTTGGCCATGTTGGCGCAAGCGGATCAGGTGATGAATGACGATGGCACCGAACCAGAGATTCTGAGTGAAGGCGACAGCCCTCACATACTGGCCTGGCGGGACTGGACAGACCCGGCCGAGGTTGTCACGCGGGCCGGAGGCTTCGAAACTCATGGTGTGCTGGATGCGTTGGATGTTGCGCATGGTGTTTCCGAACCTTTGCCGGGTGGCGGATATCTTTATATCGAACCTACGCGCGCATTGGTTGCAGTGGATGTGAATACCGGCGCGGACACATCCTTGGCGGCTGGTACCAAAGCCAACTTTGCCTGTGCCAAGCTGTTACCCCGCGCCCTGCGCGTGCGTGGATTGGCAGGGCAGATCACCCTGGATTTGGCACCGATGCCCAAAAAGGACCGGCGTGGTTTCGAATCCGCTCTGCGCGCTGCTTTCAAGTCGGATCCGGACGAGACGATTCTGGCAGGCTGGACCCCGCTGGGACATTTCGAACTGCAACGCAAACGCAGCCGTTTGCCGCTGGCGGAGATCCTGAAATGAGCTGCCCGATCTGCGGAGAAGACACGGTGCAGAAGTTCCGCCCGTTCTGCTCAAAACGCTGCGCAGACATTGATTTGGCCAAGTGGCTGAACGGTTCTTACGCAGTCCCTTCGCAGCGCGAAGACGACCTTGAAGCAGACGCTGAAGCCCAAGACCTTATGCCGAAACGACCGCACTGAAAAAATGTAAAAAAGCCTCTGGACACTGCCGGTGGCAAGTCATAGAACGCCTCCACCCAACGACGAATGTTGTTCCCGTGCCCGGGTAGCTCAGGGGTAGAGCAGTGGATTGAAAATCCTCGTGTCGGTGGTTCGATTCCGCCCCCGGGCACCATTTTGCAATCAGCTATGCAAAACTTGTCGGCAGGTGCTTTTCCGCAGACTGAGCAGTCTCATGACGTTCCGACAATCAACTGCACGCCGACGCTAACTGGTATCACCTGCGTTTTTCAGAAAACTGGCCAGTCGTGTGTTGTGCTGTTTGACGGCGACGGCGGCGGCTTTGGAAAAGTCTGACCAAGGCCAGTTCTGGGGGTCAATGGATTTGGACAGTTGTGAAAACAGCGGATTGTCTGCGTCGTCCGTCGTCTCGGCGATTTGGACCGAAATGTGATAATCCGAGGTGTCGTCACCCTCGTTATACATACGCAGCGAGGCAAGGTTGGCGTCGTCGTCGATCAACACAATCGCGCCTCCGATGAGCGGTTTGACCTCAGGGCTGTCCACGACCCATCCACCGCTGTTGTAGGCGGCGAAACTTGGGGCAAAGAAATGCTCCAACGGCATGATTGCTTCAAAAGGCTTGTGAGTGTGCCCAAAAACAAGTGCTACATTTGACGGAACTGTCTCGCCAAATTCCGATCTGATTTGCTCTTGAACCGGAACCTGCATGAACCGCTTGACGCCTGCGCCATCGTCGCTGAGCAACGTGTCGGTCTGCCCGCGTTCGAAATAGTCAGTGACCAACGCGCCAACCATTTCGCCGACGCTTTTGGCAAGTGTTTTCCCGGTCGCTCCGCCCTTTTTCAGAACCAGATTTCGGGCCGCACTGCCCAGCAGTGATCCAATCGCCTTTGGGCTGTTTTCAGTGTTGTAAACGTTTTCCTCATCGACACCGATGTGGCCGGAACGGCCAAGAACGGACCAGACAAAGTCAATCCAGGCAAAGTTCTGAGCTTCCCAGGCTTCCATTGTCTCAGGCGGTGTTGTTTTCGGGTAGAGGAGGTCCGCAAACTCGCTGACCATCAGATATGCCTCTTCGATAAAGTGCCCGTGGCTGACCACAATAAGCTTGTCGCCGGATGTGATGGCGTAATTGGGATAAACGGTTTTGATCTTGACGTCTGCAAGCCAGGGAAGACTGTGTGCGATTGCATTGACAAAATAGCTGGGAACACCGTCGGGTTCGCGCATCGGAGTGATGTGCGGTGGGCGGGGCAGGGGGGTGCTCCAATCGGCTGAGCTCAGACAATCCGCATATTGTCGCTCTCGGCAGGTTTCCCAAAGATGATGGTCATGATTGCCGGGGATGAACACAATCTCGGAATCGAAAAGCCGGGCGGCGGGATCATCCGGCATGGTCAACTCAAGAAAGTGGCGAAAGGCCATCGCAGCCACGTTTTCCATACTGAAGGCCAGATCGAGAATATCCCCGTTCAAAATGAGTGTCGGCAGGCGATCACCTGAATTGTCGTTGATGAGGTGCCTCAGGCAATTCGCCAAGTGGATCAGAACATCGCTGGGGTGCATCGGATCAACACTGCCGTCCGTCGCGTTCAGGCGCGTCAAAATGCTGTTATCCGCCCCAAAATGCATATCTGAAAGACAGACATATCTGATGTCGCCCATAATCCACCCAAAACATGTTTAAACTACGATTTATTACGTCGCATCGATGTTTTGACACGAGGTCTGACTATTCCGTTGACTTATCACAAAACTTGACCTCGCGACACCTTTGCGTGTTTGTTTGAACAATAGCTGGATTTTGACCAGAATGTTTTTTCATTTTTGCGCGCAGGTGACTTTATGGCGAAGACCTCCGCTGGCACTCAAAACGACTCTGGGCTTAGCGGTGAGCGTCGGCGGCTTGTTCTTGCGTTTGTCGATGTTGTGGGCTCAACCGAGTTAAGCACCAGGATGGATTCCGAAGATTTCGCTGACTTGATGCTGGCGTTTCAAAAGTTCGGAAGCCGGACATTCGAGAAATTTGGTGGAAAAATTGCCCATTATCTGGGCGATGGTCTTCTTGTCTATTTTGGATATCCACAGGCGCAGGAAAACGATGCCGAACGGGCCGTGCGCGCGGCTTTTGAGATGCTGCAAGGATTGGGTCAAGTTGGACAGCCCCGGCTTAAATCGCCACTACAAGCGCGCGTGGGTATCCACGCCGGGCCAGTGATCGTGGGGCAAAGCAGCGATGGTTTGGGCGATATCCTATTGGGCGAAACGGTGAATGTTGCTGCCCGCATCCAATCAGCCGCATCGCCCGGAACGATCTTTACAAGCGAATCTGCACTGCATCTTCTGAAAGGAAAATTCGCGTCCCGACCGCAACCCCCGGCCCGGTTAAAGGGGCTTGTGAATGAAGTTGTTCTTCATCAATTGCGCCAATCCACGCCAGCGAAGCGATCAGTGGCGCGGCCCCTCAGCACGCTGGTGGGACGAGAGGAAGAGCTATCCGCGCTAACCTCAGAATTCGAGGCTGTGCTTAGCGGCAGGCGGTCCAGTGTAAGCCTTGTGGCTGACCCCGGCGTGGGCAAGAGCACGTTGATCGACAGGTTTCAGGCTGGTCTGTCCGAAACGCCGCATACCTGGCTAGAGGCGAGATGTGATGTTTTGCAAACCGGCGCGGCTTTGCATCCGTTCATCGAGTTGGGGTTGAAAAGCCTTGGAATAGCCGACCCACAGAATACCGAAGACGCTGCGTTTCGGTTGAACGAGGGGTTGGCAGCTTGGGATGAAAGGCCGGAAAATGCGTTTCCCGTCATCGCCAATTTTTTGGGACTCCGGGTGCCAGAGTTATCGGTTTTGGCCAGTGAAAGCCCTGAAAGCCTGCGCAAACTGACGCTGGAAACATTGGTTCTCTGGATCGAATTTCTGTCCAATCAACGCCCTGTTGTTTTGGTATGCGAGGATCTGCATTGGAGCGATGCAACAACGATCGACTTGCTAAATCTGATGTTGCAGAGGGAAACGCCGGCAAAGCTGTTGTGCCTTGTCACGTCGCGGAACGCCAAACACGGTATCGACAAAAAGTTGATTGGTCGTGTGATTGAGCTGTCGACACTTGCAAATTCAGAGGCGCACCAGCTTATTCGCGCGATTGACACCGCGCAGCGTCTGAACACCGAAGACGTTCAGCAATTGATTGAGCGGGCGCAGGGTGTGCCGCTGTTTTTGGAAGAACTGACGCGGCAAGCGCTGCGTGACGAGGTCGGGCACCAATCTCTCATTCCTACGTCGCTCGACGGCCTTGTCATGCAACAGCTTGATCGCTTGCCCAAGAGCGCCAAAGGCACTGCTCAGGTCGCTGCGGTTTTGGGGCAGGCTTTTGATCAGACGCTGCTTGCGGCGGTGTCTGAACTTGATGCGGAAGGTTTGGATGCATCAATTGATGTTTTGCTGGATGCTGATCTGATCCGGCGTCATGCGGGTCAACCGGGCAGCTATTTCTTCCGCCATGCTCTGACACGCGACGGGGCTTATGGCACGTTGTTGCGGCAAAGACGCAAAACCCTTCACGCTGCGACGGCGGATCAGTTGATGACGCAATTCAGCGGACAGGGTGACATGAACCCGTCTGTCGTCGCCTATCACCTTCTGGCGTCCGAACAATTCACGCCAGCCGCTGAATGGTTCAAAAAAGCAGGGCGGAGTGCTGCAAAGCAGGCTGCGGTAGAGGATGCCGCGACACTGTACAGACGTGCGCTTGAAGCGTTGGAGGGTGCTTCGGAAACGCCCGAACGCCACAATTCAGAACTGTCGTTGCAGATACTGTTGGGCAACGCATTGATGGGTGTGCGCGGATTTGGATCTGATGAAATTGTACCGGTTTGGGAACGCGCCCTGAGCATTGCGGAAACGCTGAAGGATTACGATGAACGGTCATCGGCGCTCAATGGTCTGGCCGCATATTGGATTGGCAAAGGCGATTGCGCAAAGGCCTGCGACTTTGCACTTCAGATATTGTCGTGGTCAGAACCTGCCAACCATCGCATTGGTATGCTTCGGGCGCATTCATCGCTTGCGAATGCAAGGTTTCAAATTGGCGATGTGCAAGATGCGCTAGATCATGCCGAAACAGCGGTTTCACTGTATCAGCCTGATGACTTTGCAAACGTAACTTATGGCGTCGGAACCGATCAGGGCGTTGTGGCCTATGGGGCTGCAGCGGCGTCGCATTGGTGGTTAGGGGACGCGCAAACCGGACTGAGACGGGCCCGCCAGGGTGTCGCTCTTGCCGAGGGGCTTGAATCCGCCCTGAGCCTTGCTGCAGCTCGGTCTTATCTGGCACTTATTCACCACTACCGCGGGGATGAAGAACTCGCATACGAGGTTGCTGACGAAACAGTGATGTTTTGCGCCAACCTTGGGATACCGTTTTGGCAAGGGTTGTGCCTACTGCTGCGCGCGGGTCAAAAAGTCGATCAGCCTGCAAAACGTCTGCAAGACATAGAAGCGGGGCTTGGTATTCTATCCGGCAGCGGCAGCCAATCTGCTGTGGGCTTGGGTTTTTCCATTATGGCCAGCGCGCAGGCAGATCAAGGCAACCCCGAGATCGCGTTGGGCGTGTTGCAAACGGGCAGCCAGATGTCGGCGATGTTGGGTCAGCATTTCTGGGACGCTGAACTAAAACGATTGTTGGGAGTGGTTCAGGCAACAATGGGCGACCGCACAGCGGCGGTTGAAAGCGTGTCCGAAGCCGTGGACTTGGCACGCGGTAACCACGCCCGCTCGTTGGAATTGCGCGCGTTGTTGACATTGGACGATGTGCTTGGGTCCGAGGATCGGACCACCCGAAATCAGTTGGCGATTGTCCTAAAAGCACTTGAGCCTGGGACTGACACTGTGGATGCGCAAAAGGCATCCCGTGTCCTCGCTTCTGTGAATTCCTGAAGTCAATTTGTGGAGCTTTTTCAAATGTCAGAACAGATCGTGTATTGCTCGGGGCCGATGTTCAGCGTCGGGGATCTTTGGGAGCAGCAGAACATTGCCGCCGTGCTAGAGGCCGGGGGGTTCACAACCTATTTGCCGCAGCGTGACGGGCTTGAAGTGGGCAAGTTAATGGCGCTGCTTCTTGATCCCCAGATTTCTTCGCAGGAAGGGCAAATTGCGCTCTCGATCGTGCGCAAAGTCACTTATTCGCTGGATATTTATCAGTTAATCGGTCGGTGCACATGTCTGGTCTTCAACATGGATGGGCGTGTGCCTGACGGTGGCAGTCTTGTTGAATCTTCCATTGCCTATGCGGCTGGAAAACCAATCGTAATTTACAAAACCACACCGATCACAATGCTGGCCGGGACCGACAACCCCATGATCGAGGGGCTGTCTACCAGTTGGACCTATGTCCATGACACAGTCGACATCGTTCCGGCCCTGCAGGCCCGTATCGCGGCGCAATCCGATGCGGACTATGTGTATACCCCGCCACCGGTCGTTGGCCTTGTACTTGAGGTTGGTTCAAGCGTCGCAGACAAGAACTCGAAACTTCGGCAAATCCTTGCGGCGATTGCCGCTGCTCCAACCGGGCCGGATGCGTTGAAAGAAGCCAAAGCACTTTTGGAATGGGCCAAGACGGACAAGGCTTTTCAAGCGGCTTTCGGGTCCGGTCAAACAAGTTTTCTGGGCGCTGACGGACAGCACAAACTTGTCAACCTCTAGCCAGCGATATCTCTGGGCTATTGGCCCCGTTTGAGATCGGGCGTCAGGTTAAGTGACCAGCGCCCTTTGATCATCCATACCCATTGAAACCAGCAGTGGTTCTTCGCGCTGCCTGTTCTGGAAAGATGCCTTAGCGCTCAGCCCGTCCCAGTTGCTGAGGATCAGGGATTGTGCCACGGCACCGCCCAGCGTGGTGCCCGGACCAGTGACAATAAACAGGTCAGGCGCGAACTCACGTGCGGCCTGCGCTATTGCGTGGGTGAAGTTGTAGGTCTCCGTGATCTGATGACCCAGCGTATACTCCCACAAAGCGTTTGTGTCGCAAGCCCCAGGCCACCAAATCTGGCCTCGACCGTCGATCATTGGCAGACTGGGCTGTTGGAAAAGGTCTGCGCCCAACTGCGCGCGACCCTGTGCGGCCACGGGGGCTTGAAGGTGTGAATGAAAGCCCGCGTGATTGGCAAGGCGCAGGGGGAAGCGGTCCTGTACCACGGGTACGGCTTTTTCGAACGCGGCCAGCCCGGCCTCATCCCCGGCCAGCACAAGCATTCCACCCAGGTCAATTGACAGAGTCAGCGTCGCGCCCGTTCCGTTGATTTGATCGACCAGAGCCAAAAGCTTGGCCTTGCGGGCTGGATCCGGGTGCCAATCCGCGTTCAGGAATGGATAAACCAGTTGCCCGCCGATCATGTTGTCCTGCATCAGCGTGCCCATGGTGTTGACGACCTCGAACCCACCTTCGGCGCTCAGCGCACCCGCGCAGGCCAGGGCCGAATACCAACCCATCGAGTTTCCTGTCACCGCCACCACGTCGATCTTTTCAGGGTTGATGGTGCGGAAATCGCCCAGTGTAGCGGCATAGATCAAGGCTGATGCATTGTCGCCGCGTGTGTGTTTAGCAACCAAATACCGTTCCGCACCGTCCAACGCAGTAAGAGATTCCTGTCCCTGCGCGCTACGCATCTGGTCGAACCGCGCCAACAGTGCCTTGTCCGAAAATTGCCGCCCCAGCACACCCAGTTCGGGTTTGTTATACGTACCCCGACCGGGGCAGACGACAACGGCGGTCTGTTTCCCTTTGCTCATACCTCAGTCTCCATCAGGCGCCGCGCCGCGGCCTCGATGCTGTCTTTGGACGGCATTGTGGCGGCATAGGCCGGGCCAGTTGCGATGAAGCTGTCTTCGGCCGTGATGCGGGCCAGTGGTACATTTGCGGTTTCATGAAAGTGCGCCATCAGGGCCTCGGCCACACCGCCATGATGGCGGGTTTCGTCAACGATCAAGATACGTTTGGCTCCGGCAACTGCTTGGGTTAGCGCATCCTTTGGCAAGGGTGACAGCCAACGCAAGTCAACGATCCGGGTTTTGATGCCATCCGCCTGCAACGCCTTTTGCGCTTGGTGGCTGAGATAGACGCCATTGCCAAAAGTCACTATGGCAAGATCGTCTCCGCCACCTTCTACGCCGACCTCCCCTAACTCGATGCTTTCGGACGGGTCGGGATAGGTTTGCATCCACCCACCATCGCCCGCTTCATGCAGATCGCGCATCGGATAGAGCGCGATGGGCTCCAGGAACACGACAAGCCGCTGTTCTTCACGGGCGAGCCGGACACATTCGCGCAGCATCCGCGCGGCATCCGCGCCGTTCGATGGGCAGGCCAGAATCAGGCCCGGAATGTCGCGCAGTACTGCGACCGAGTTATCGTTATGGAAATGCCCGCCAAAGCCTTTCTGGTATCCCAGCCCGGCAATACGCACGACCATCGGGTTGGTGTATTGCCCGTTCGAGAAGAAGGGCAGGGTGGCCGCCTCGCCACGCAGCTGGTCTTCGGCATTGTGCAGATAGGCCAGGAACTGGATTTCCGGCATCGGAACAAATCCGTTTTGCGCCATACCGATGGCAAGACCTAGGATCGATTGTTCGTCCAGCAAAGTGTCGATCATCCGGTCGGGGCCGAAGCGGGCCTGCAATTTTTGCGTCACACCATATACGCCGCCCTTGCGTCCGACATCTTCGCCCATCATCACGATCTCGCCGTACTCCAGCATCAGATCGGTCAGTGTCCAATTGATCAGGCGTGACATGATCTGAGGCTCGGATTGCGCCTTTAGATCGCTGCCGAAAACTTCGGCTCTTTGCTCTGGGCTTGGGCCATTGGTCTGCGCGCAGGGACGCGTGGGCGGGATCAAACTGGCCATCACGTCACTTGCTGTTTTCAGTCGCGGGCGAGTGACGGCTTTGTCTGCGACACGAGCGACTCGTGCGCAGGTGTCGATATAGACGCCCAAGGCGTCCTCGGGCTGCATCGCCCCGGATTGTTCCAGCAGGCGGGCAGAATGCAGCAGGGGATCGTTGGCCTCCTCTGCCTCAACTTCCGACTTCAGCAGATAGGTGGTCGGCATATCTGCCCCGGCATGACCGTAAAGACGGACAGTGCGCACATGAAGGAAGGCGGGTTTGCGACGGCGGCGCACGTAGTCGGCCGCCTCTTGCGCGACGCGGAATGTGTCGAACAGATCAAGCCCGTTGCAACTGAAGTATTTCAGGCCCGGCCGGTTCCGGAAGGTGGCTGCGATCCAGCCCTGAGGTGTCTTGGTCGAAATGCCAATGCCGTTGTCTTCACAGCAAAACAGCAATGGCAGCGGCACCGACTGGAACGACGTCCATTGTGAAGTGTTGAACGCCCCTTGCGCGGTTGAATGGTTGGCCGAAGCATCGCCAAAGGAACAATAGACAATCGCATCATCCGGCATGTCAGCATGTTCGGGGCGATGGCGGCGGGCCGCGCCAATGGCATAAGCCGCGCCAACGGCCTTGGGTAAATGGCTGGCAATGGTTGAGGTCTGCGGAGGGATACTCAGCGCTTTGGACCCCAATACCTTGTGCCGCCCGCCGCTGATCGGATCTTCAGAGGATGAGGCGAAGGACAGCAGAATATCCCAGGTTGGGCTTTGCCCTGGAATCTGATCAGAGCGGGCGATTTGAAAGGCAGCATCGCGATAATGCAGAAAGGCTGGATCGGTCGGGCGCAGCGCAGCAGCAACAGCTGCCATGCCTTCGTGCCCGGAAGAGCCGATCGTGTAAAACCCCTGACCGGCTTTCTGCATCGCGCGGCTTTGCCGATCCAGCGCTCGGCTGAGGCATTGTGCGCGATACAGCCCAACGGCCTCGGTCTGGGTCAAAGGGCCAGCAGGGGCGTCACCTGTGGGGAAATCCCGCGCCGCCACGCGACGCAGGAAGTTTTCGTGCACAATGGCTGCGCGATCCATGTTGACTGTCCTTAGGCGAAGGCTTGCAAGCCCGTTTGCGCGCGCCCTAAAATCAACGCGTGTACGTCGTGGGTGCCTTCATAGGTGTTCACCGTTTCCAGATTGACCATGTGCCGGATGACGTGAAAATCCTGACTGATACCGTTGCCGCCATGCATGTCACGGGCGTGGCGCGCGATCTCGAGCGCCTTGCCGCAATTGTTGCGCTTGATCAGGCTGATCATCTCAGGCGCGGCGCGGGCTTCGTCCATCAGGCGACCCACGCGAAGAGCGGCCTGCAGGCCAAGCGCAATTTCGGTTTGCATGTTGGCAAGTTTCAACTGGAACAGCTGGGTCTGCGCCAAAGGCCGCCCGAATTGCTTGCGATCCATCCCGTATTGATGTGCGGCGTACCAGCAAGCTTCGGCTGCGCCCATGGTGCCCCAGGCAATGCCATACCGCGCGCGGTTCAAACAACCGAACGGCCCTTTGAGCCCCTCGACATCAGGCAACAACGCATCTTCTGAGACTTCGACATTGTTCATCACGATCTCACCGGTGATCGAGGCGCGCAGTGACAGTTTGCCTTCGATCTTGGGCGCAGACAGTCCCGCCATGCCCTTGTCCAGAACAAAGCCTTTGATCTTGCCATCATGTGCCTCGGACTTGGCCCAGACTACAAACACATCCGCGATTGGCGCGTTCGAGATCCACATTTTCGAGCCATTCAGCACATACCCGCCTTCGGTCTTTTTCGCGACGGTCTTCATCCCGCCAGGGTCCGAACCTGCGTCGGGTTCGGTCAGGCCAAAACACCCAATGAACTCGCCGCTGGCCAGTTTCGGCAGGTATTTCTGGCGTTGTTCGTCGGTGCCGTAGGCATAGATCGGGTACATCACAAGGCTGGACTGCACAGACATCATCGAGCGATATCCGCTGTCGACACGCTCAACTTCACGCGCCACAAGGCCATAGGTCACGTAGCTGGACCCGATGCCGCCGAATTCTTCGGGGATGGTGGTGCCCAGCAGCCCCATCTCACCCATTTCGCGGAATATACCGGGGTCGGTTTCTTCGTTGGCAAAGGCATCGGTGACGCGCGGCAACAGTTTATCCTGCGCATAAGCACGCGCGGCGTCGCGCACCATGCGCTCGTCTTCGGCCAATTGATCTTCCAGCAAGAAGGGGTCTTCCCAGGTGAAGGGGCCAAGCTGCGGGCGGGATTGTGGTTTCATGAGAGTTTCCTTTCTACAGCTGATTTAAGACGTTCAAGACCAGCTACAATTGTATTTTGGGCGTAAGCGAAGCTTAGGCGGAAGTGTCCGGGCAAGCCAAAAGCACGACCGGGGACAAGGGCGACACCGGCATCTTCCAGGACCCAGGCGCAAAAGTCCGCATCATTTTTGAAGGGACCGCCGTTATCTGCAAACAATTCCGCGCATGAGGGGAAGGCATAAAAGGCCCCATCAGGCGCGTCACAACGCAATCCAGGAACCGCGTTCAGCCCGGCAACCACAAGATCGCGGCGTTGGGCGAACAGGTCACGGCGTTCTTCCAGTAAGCTTGGGTCACAGGTGATGGCCGCCAAAGAGGCCCATTGCGAAATCGAACACGCGCCCGAGGTCACCTGACCTTGCACCGCCACCATCGCCTTGATCAGATCGGCGGGGCCAATCCCCCAGCCGATGCGCCAACCGGTCATGGACCAAGCCTTGGCCACGCCATTGACGACCAACATACGTTCGGCAAGTTCTGGTGCGGCTTCGGCTACCGAGGTGAACGGAACAAAGCTGAGGTGCTGATAGATTTCATCCGCCAGAACCCAAATCTGCGGGTGCCGTGCCAAAACGGCGGACAGCGCGGCGATTTCATCTTGCGAATAGATGGCCCCGGACGGGTTCGACGGTGTGTTGAGCATCAGCCAGCGGGTACGCGGTGTGATAGCGGCCTCAAGCTGTTCGGGCAGCAGCTTGAAACCCTGTTGCATCGGGCAGGGCAGGACAATCGGCGTTCCGCCCGCCATGCGAACAATATCGGAATAGCTGGTCCAATAGGGCGCGGGCATGATCACCTCGTCGCCGGGGTTGAGGCTGGCCAGCATGGCGTTAGCAATCACCTGTTTTGCACCTGTTGACACGATGACCTGTGCCATCTCGACCCTTGCCTGCCGGGCGATCTCGCTGCGCAGATCGGGGATGCCGGCTGTTGGTGGGTATTTAGTCTTACCGTCTTGCGCGGCGGCGTGGGCCGCCTCGACCACATGGGGCGGCGTGGGCAAATCCGGCTCGCCCGTTGACAGGGCAACGATATCACGACCTTCTGCACGTAGACGGGCAGCGGCCTCTGAAATCTGTACGATCTCGGAAACCTCGATCCCGTTTAGCCGCTCTGCACGTTGGAACAACATGGCATTTCCTTTGAAATTCAGCATGAAACTAATGCCTAAATTACTTGAGAAAAACACCTCAATAGGTATCTTTTCTGTGACTAACGCTCATGGATGTCATGCCCAGGATTAACGCTCTTCCGTCTCTTGCCCTGATGCGCAGTTTTGAAGCCGCCGCGCGCCATGAAAGCTATACCATGGCGGCAGAGGAACTGGGCGTTACGCAGGGCGCGGTCAGTCGTCAGGTGCGCGAGTTGGAGGCGGCGATTGGTGTCACGTTGTTTCGACGTGTCGGGCGCGCGGTGCGCCTTTCCAAGGCAGGACGCGCGTTGCGCGAGGAACTGGCAGGTGATCTTGAACGCCTTAGCGGCACGATCAACCGCGCCATTGCTGCTGGGGATGGTGCAACGCTGTTGACCATGGCTGTACTGCCTACCTTTGCGTCGCGATGGCTGGTGCCGCGCCTGGCCGATTTCAAAGCGTCACATCCCGAGATAGTACTGGACCTTCATTCCTATACGACGCCATTTAGCTTGGAAGAAAGACGCGTGGACGTTGCCATTCACTTTGGTCACGAAGACTGGCCGGGTGCCACGCTACGCAAGCTGTTCCCGGAACATCTGGTGGTCACGGCTGCGCCTGCACTGGTGGGCAGCGCTGGGCTGGAGGAAAAACAAGATGTGTTCGATCTTCCGCTGTTGCATCTCACGTCTCGGTCCCAGCAGTGGTCAGACTACCACGCCAGTCTGGGGTTGGATGCGCGTGCTGTGTTCCCGGGTATGCGTTTTGATCAGTTTTCGATGCTGATCGAGGGGGCCGTGGCCGGGTTGGGGGCTGCGATCCTGCCGTCTTATCTGATCGAGGCCGAGTTGGCCTCGGGAACGCTTGTCGAGATTGGTCAGATCGCGAACATGTCGGGCAGCGCGTATTACGTCGCTTTTCCAACAGGGCAGAAAAATGAAGCGGTTCAGCTCTTTTCGAACTGGTTGATCAAACAGTCGAAGCAACGGCGATCAGCCGGGTAGCTATGAGGATCAAAAAAGGCCGCACCGGGTTTGCCCTCCTGATGCGGCCACCTTGTGTTGATTTCTAAGGCTGCTGTTTTGTGAGTTGCACAGGTCTTAGATGTCGAACTTCACACCCTGTGCCAGAGGCAATTCAGCAGAGTAGTTCACTGTGTTTGTTTGCCGACGCATATAGGCTCTCCACGCGTCCGAGCCGCTTTCACGTCCGCCGCCCGTTTCCTTTTCACCGCCGAACGCGCCGCCGATCTCGGCCCCTGATGGCCCGATATTGACGTTGGCGATGCCACAATCGGATCCGGCTGCGGTCAGGAACTGCTCGGCCTCGCGCATGTTCAGGGTGAACACGCAAGAAGACAGCCCCTGTGGCACATCGTTTTGCAGCTCGATGGCCTCGTTGAAATCCTCATAGCCCAAGACATAAAGGATAGGCGCAAATGTTTCGGTCTTCACAGTATCGGACTGTCCGGGCATCTCGACGATCGCGGGTTCCATATAGACGCCGCCGGGGACACCTTCGGTCACGCGGTTGCCGCCGAACACCTTACCACCTTCACCCTCTGCCGCCTTCAGCGCAGCTGTCATGGCTGCGCCCGAGGCTTCATCCACCAAAGGCCCGACCAGAGTGCCTTCAGCCATTGGGTCGCCGATGGGCAAACCAGAATAAGCTTTCTTGAGGCGGGCCACCAATTCGTCCTTGATCGAGTTGTGAACGATCAGGCGGCGCAAGGTTGTGCAGCGCTGACCTGCGGTGCCAACGGCCGAGAACACAATGGCGCGCACGGCCATTTCCAGATCTGCCGAGGGGCCAACGATCATCGCGTTGTTACCACCCAGTTCCAGAATGCACTTGCCAAAGCGCGCCGCCACGATGGGCGCCACCGCACGACCCATGCGAGTCGAGCCGGTTGCCGAGATCACGGGTACATCTTCGCTTGAAACCATAGCCTCGCCCAAAGCCGCGCCGCCGATCACGGTCTGCAACAGACCGTCAGGGGCGTCGCCAAAACGAGCCAGAGCGCGTTCAAAGATCTTCTGGCATGCCATTGCAGTCAGCGGTGTCTTCTCGGACGGTTTCCAGATCACCGGATCGCCACAGACAATCGCCAGCGCGGCGTTCCACGACCAGACTGCGACCGGGAAGTTGAAGGCCGAGATGACACCGACCGGCCCGGCAGGGTGCCAGGTTTCCATCATCCGGTGGCCCGGACGCTCGGACGCGATGGTCAGACCGTAAAGCTGCCGCGACAAACCAACGGCAAAGTCGCAAATATCGATCATCTCTTGCACTTCGCCCAGACCTTCGGACGTGATCTTGCCGGCCTCCCAGCTCACAAGTGCTCCAAGATCGTCTTTGGCTGCGCGCAGTTCTTCACCTAGCAGCCGGATCAACTCGCCCCGCTGCGGTGCGGGCACCACGCGCCAGGCTTTGAACGCAGCCTGCGACCGGGCGATGATCGAGTTCATCTCAGCGGCGGGCGCCTCATGTACGTCGGCCAATACACGACCATCGATCGGAGACGTCACCTGCAAGGTGCCGCCGGTCAATTCAGCCACAGTCAGGTCCAGTTTCGAAAGTGTGGTTTCTGCTGTCATTACAACGTCTTTCATGTCTCAAGCCGCTTTGTTTTGAGGGGTTGCATCACCAGCGCGATAGAGCGCGCCAAATTCAGTGTTCAGGAAGTCGGGCAGCTTCACCTGCTCTTGCCGGACAAAGCCTTTCGAAGGCAGCGCACCCGTGCGCATCAGGTCGACAACACCCAGAACGCCTGCGGCTGTCGTGACCTGAATGGCGCTCCAGGTCTGGCCGCTGATGTCACGGGCAAAGCTTTTGTTTATCAATGATTTCTCACGCAGCGCGCCGTCGATCATGCCCTTGGCGGTGCAGTAGACCAGAACAACGTCCTGATCGGTGCGGGGCAGGGCGGACTCGAAAATCTCTTTCAGCAGATCGCGGCGACGTTCCAGTCCTAGGTCATGCAACAGCAGTTTCAGAATATCGCAGTGACCGGGATAACGGATCGACCGATACGAGACCGACCGCGCCTTACCTTCCAGCGTTTCGGGCAATGTGCCCAGCCCGCCCGAAGTATTGAAACATTCGTATTCCACGCCGTCATGTCCCAGAACCTCGTAGTCTTCCAGCGGCGCGGTCTTGACCCGTTGGCCGTTCACGATGGCATCGCAGGGGTTGCAATACTCGTTGATCAGCCCGTCGGTTGACCAGGTCAGGTTGTATTTCAACGCGTTGGTCGGATAGAGCGGCAGTGCGCCCACGCGCATGTGCAGGCTGTCGATTTCATCAAACTCAGCGGCCAGAGATGCCCCCGCGATTCCAACAAAGCCCGGCGCCAGCCCGCATTGCGGCATGAACGCGGTCTGGCTGCCCTCGGCCAAGGCGCGCACAGCGCTCGTGGCGGCCACGTCCTCGGTCAGATCAAAGTAATGCGCGCCTGCCTTTTGAGCCGCCTCGGCAATCTTTGGTGTCAAAAAGAAGGGTGCTGCCGAAATGACGGCATCAAAACCGTTCAGACCTGCGGCCAAACTATGCGGGTCGCTGGCGTCGACCTGCTTTGTGGGAACACCAAGCTTTGCAACTTCGGCCAGTGATTTCAGGTCGTGATCCGCAACAGACACGGTGTAATTTGGCGAAGCTTTCAGCAGAGTCGCGATCATCTGCCCGATTTTGCCTGCGCCTACGATACACACATTCCAGGACATTACTGTCTTTGCCTCCCAATTTATGCCTCACTTAACGATGGTTCGCAGGCTGTTCGGGTGGCAGGGTGAAATGTGACGAAACGTACAGGTATTTTGACGTTATGACGGATAAATCGGAATTATGACGGATCAGAGACAGACATCTGAGGTGCTACCTGAAACGGTGATCGAAGGTTACAACACGCGAATATCTGACATGGTGCGGATGGCTGCCATGTCCTGCGCATAAAGCTCTGTAAACGCGTCAAATATATCCGTGTTCCACCCAGGCAAATCCAACTCTTCCTCAACCTGCTCGGGGCGCGCTTGATCCTCGAGGACTTGCGCCAATTCTTCGCGTTGGCCTTGCAAGTCCAAGGGTGTGCGCCGCCCAAGGATCTCCTGCACTTGTCGTTGCCCTGCATCGGTCAAAAGCGACGACAAAAAGGAATACTCATCGGGAAGGAGGGTCTCAATCGGCAACCCTGTCATAGCCCGGATAATATCTCCCCAGATCAGAGGTAGATTTTCGTTTTCCCATACGGTCAGTTTAAACTGAGGCGCAAGTTCGCGCAGGTCTTCGATCATGCTGAGCCAACTGAGGCAGCTGAGGTCGGTGCTGGCCAGAATATCTCGCCGGTGGTCTTCGTGAATGGACATCAGCGTTTTGGGAATGAAAAGTCCGGGGTTCACCAGGCCGATAAACAGCTCAAGCTGCGCGCCTTCCAAGAGGGTTTCGGTAAAGGCTGTCCGCCGTCCCGCAAAAGGATAAATCTGACCATGTTGCAGCGCAGTCCGTCGGGGCCCAAAGAACTTGTCGCTCGACAAAATTACACGCTCCAGGTTGACGTCTTGTGGAAAAAGAGGGGCCAGACTGTCCCGCGTTTCTTCGATCGATGTCCCATGGATCAGTGCATCCGACATGATCTTGACGAATTGACGGGACATGCGCGGGCCCATCGGAGCAGTCTTCATCTCTGCCAACATCTGTCTGTTTGCAACAAGCGACGACAAAATGTGGCCTTCATCGGCAAAGGCTGCACCGGCATGAATGATTACCTGCATGTCGTCTTCCGTACCCTCACATACAATACCCAACCTCGCACATGTCCTTCGCTGTACCAGACATATGTGGGGTTTCTGCCTGAGTGGTTTTTGCACTTTCTCAGGAAAACCGACAATACCTTAGTTCAAGCTGAAAATGAGGCTTGCAGTCCCCGGCCAGAGGAAGTAATCGACTGCCAGTGCCCCTATAGCTCAGCTGGTAGAGCAACTGATTTGTAATCAGTAGGTCCGCGGTTCGAGTCCGTGTGGGGGCACCACTTCTTCATTAAAAATCAATGCTTTACAATGGGATTGAGCGACCCATCCGTTGGGCGCATGCTAAAGCAGACATATAGCAGACATTGTTCGATTCACGGCCAGCGCATCCATGCACCTTGACAAAGCGTTACGGTCAGTACGACTGCTGCTAGCGAGATCATATTGCTCGTAATGGTGTTTTCCTATTTTTTTCAATGTGTTGATATGTTTCGATAAGGAAATATGTTGAAAATCAAAGGCACAATCGCAACCCCGATTGTAGAGAGGCCTTCGATTAACGATAGCCTGAAAAAAGCTCGACATTTTTGTAATATGATATCAATGCATTGCTTTTGCATGAAAAAGAGAGAGCCCAAGCAGGCTCTCTCCTATCTACTGCACTAGTTGCCAGTCACGGCATTTGGAAGCCTTGTCTAATTCAAGTCCGTCGAAGCCTAACCCAATTTCATGCTGTCTATCGAGCACTACCACGACCATAGACAGGCATGTTCAAATTTACAGAAAGCGCACTACAATCATTCGGCTTCCTGATTGTGTTCGACTATGGCCTCTATCATCTCAAAAACTGCGTCAAAAGCATCGAATGCGTCGGCTTCAAATGTGGGGACAATGTTCTCAGCGAATTCTGTCTTGCCCGCCCCAACGTCTTTAAGGTGCGTCAAATCATCGAGTTCTACTTCGAATTTCTTTTTACCCACCATCGTAGAAGCTTTTTTTCGCTTCAACGTCAGCTTCTGCCCCCCGATCTCCTTGGACAAATCCTCGTCTCGAAATAGAAATTCTATAGGTAAGTTGCAGTGTTCTTTGCAGTCTTGGCGGAAATCAGGAGCTGGCAAACGCGCTGCGTAGGATTTACCGTGCATGCCTCGCTTTACCGTATGTCCCCCCACTTCAAATTCTACGAAGTTTCTGTCCAGCTTATAAGCACTATCGCCTTCTGTATCGTAGTCAAAAAGCCCGATCACTGCATGAGGGTGATCAGCGGCAACACCTTTCAACCGTATTGCCAATTTTCCAGCACCTCCATCTCCGGACCCAGCGTTTTCTCCACCTGTCTCGCAAGATCTTATGTGAAAAGGAGGTTCTCCGCCCCTCCGCTTTTCCCACGCAACGTTCAAGATAGAGGCATCGGTTCTACCTTCCGTGAGGACGACCGGTCGTGCAGTATCAGCGAGCTCTGCCTTCAACGCTTCAACCTCGCTCTCCGCTTCAGAAGCTTTAGCTTGGACTAACGCGACTTCTTCTAGAGCTTTGGCAACCGCAGGTAGGTAAAAACCTTCGCCGATAGCTTGTTGCACGTCAAAGTTTTCGAGTTCTCTGCCCTGGATTGGCGTCGAAAGACCATCATGATCTTTCTTCACATAGCACTTTGATACTGAGTCATCCTCCAGAAGGTAAAAGGAGGGACTGTGGGTAGTGGTAAAGACTTGCACTCGTTCGCTTTTCGCCAAAGCTAGCAAACGAAGTGCCTCTGATTGCGCCGCGACAAAGTCGAGCGAGTTCTCCGGTTCCTCGAAGCCCCAAATATGGAAATCGTATTTGTCTTTTTCGGAGATGAAGTTCAGAAGCTCAGGAATATGGCGGGCTTTAATACCATCCCCACGTTGGCGTGTCAGAGATTTAGGTTTTGCGGCTCCAGAAACTTTCGTTTCGAAATCAAGTGATTGGAAAAGTTGCCCAAGACGAGTGGGCGCGCCGATCTTAGTGCCGGCAGAAACCTCTTCGGGTAGAGTGTTAAACATCGCGTTTGTAAGCGACTGTATTTCAGTGGTAAAGGCACCAACCGCAGTTTCAAAAGCAGGCGCTTGGGCTACTGTCTCATGTATTCCAGACAGCAACATTTCAAAGATACTATAGTCTTTGATCGCCGGAATGTAGATAAAGGCGATTTTGTTGATCAAGCGAGTTGCAATGTGCTTTCTGTTGCCTGGAATGCTGCTTGACATTTCCTCGTGATAGTCTTGCCCCCTAGAAACAGTCCACTGTCGTTTTACATAGAACTTTTTACCCAATGACGGTTGGTAAGATCTTGGTGTGTTAAACGTAATTTTTACATATAGAAACTTCCGCACATCGTCAGACTCACCGGCTTCGGTGAAGCGTCGATCATTAAAATCAATCTGAAAATCAAAAGGTTGCGCTCTTTCCGGAGATCCGGAAAAGAACAAGTTTAGTGCACGCACTACGTTAGATTTTCCGGAATCGTTCTTTCCAAAAATGACGTTTAGATCTTTCAGGTGACGGAACTTAAATTTGTAGAAACTTCTAAAATACGAAATCTCGACTTCATCAATTAGTTGCAAGAATTTTCTCCGGTCTCAATGGGGATTGGTGTTGATGGGCGAGGGCTTGCAGGTCAGTTCAACTAGAGAGGGCAAGCTTTAGTTGTTCAAGCGTCCACCATGGTCGTGCAGCATGCACCATTCGGTGACAATTTGAACAGAGAAGCACCAGGTCAGTTAGTTTTGTTGTTTCGCCCGAAGACAACTCCGAAACTGGCTTGGTATGATGGCATTCGATGAAACCTTCTCCGCGCTTACCGTAGGTATTTTCAAAGTCAAAACTACAGGCTTCGCAACGAAGATGACCGTTTTGCTCAAAAAAAGATGCTTTCTTCTTTCTTACTAAAGTCGAATTTCGTTCTCGGACGCGGTGCATTCGTGTGAGCAATCGACCTTCTTTCGCTTCGTCTATGTCGTCTGTCCAAAAAAATGGAGCATCAGCACCTGTGGAAGCTTGTGTTATTTCTAGAATACCAGAAACTGCTCTCTTCAGCGTATCTGGGTGGTTCGCAAACTCGGCCCAAATAACCTCTTTCAACTTGTTACCTCGACTTAGGCCTTTTGTAGAATGATGCGGGTCATGAGACCTAAAGTTCATTAACTTCATAGAAACACCGTTGGCATTTCGGAGCGTTTCGGAACCAGCCAAACCCAACGCCTTCGCAACCTGGCCTATCTTTGCTGTTAACTCGATAACTCCCTGGCTCGCAGGAGAGAAGTAGTCGTCTGAATTGTCTAGATAATAGTCGAGCGCAACAAGTAGTTCGTCTCGAGTCCAAGAGGGATTTCTTTCACTTTTAGTCATGATCGCACGGTAGATAATCCGTGTAAGCTCAGCAAGTTATCATCGCACTCGAACCTCTTTCAACTATCGGCTACCGTTATGCACTATGCCTGACCACGTCACTCCCGAACGTCGCTCCTACATAATGTCACAGGTTGGCCAGACTGATACTAAGCCAGAGCTGATACTTCGGCGAGCTCTGCATCGCCTAGGGTATCGTTACTCACTTCACCGGCGCGATCTTCCCGGCCGACCCGACATTGTCTTCCCATCCAGAAGAAAGGTCATTTTTGTACATGGCTGTTTTTGGCACGGGCATGGCTGCCGCTGGGGTAAACTACCCAAATCTAGACCAGAGTATTGGGGCCCCAAAATCGAAACAAACAAAGAACGTGATAACAGGGTGTTAACCGATCTGAGTGAAAATGGTTGGGATTCTTTAGTTGTCTGGCAATGTGAACTTCGTGATTTTGACGCCGCCATTTGCCGCGTTGAGAGCTTCCTGAAGCGCTAGGTTTCGCTGGTCTTTCGAAGGCTGGACCGATATGTTGATCCAAAACGTCGGGAGGCAGGGCATGGCGCGACCCATTGGTGTCGATCTCTTTTCAGGTGCAGGTGGAATGAGCCTCGGCTTCGAACAAGCCGGGTTCGATATCGTAGCAGCAGTCGAGGTCGACCCAATCCATGCAGCTACTCACAAGTTCAATTTTCCTGAGTGCGCAGTTATCCCTAGGTCTGTCACAGGAGTTGACGGTGCGGACATCCGTAAAGCCGCAAAGATCGGCGATGCTAAGGTAGACGTTGTTTTTGGCGGAGCACCTTGCCAAGGGTTTTCGTTGATCGGCCAACGCGCTCTCGATGATCCAAGAAACTCACTTGTGAAAGACTTTGTCCGCATCGTTAAGGAACTGGACGCAACCTATTTCGTTTTCGAAAACGTGAAAGGCTTAACGGTCGGAAAGCACCGCAAGTTTTTGTTTGAACTAATCGAGGAATTTGAAGCGCTCGGCTACGAAGTTCAAAAGGATTGGCGCGTATTGAACGCAGCTGACTTTGCAGTACCTCAAGATCGACAGCGATTGATCTTGATGGGAGCCAAGCAGGGCAACAACTTGCCGTTGTACCCAAAGACTATTCCGAAACGCCCTACATGCGCGGATGCACTTGGTGATATTCCGAATGCGGAAGACTTCAATGAGTTGCGAAACTCGGACACTGTTCCTTTCAAGGAGTGGGGCGAGCCAAGTAAATATGCTGAACGATTGAGGGGAAAAGGCAATGACGCTTGGATGTATGGGCGCCCTCGAAATTGGGATCCGGACACTCTTACATCGAGTGCCAGGACCGAGCACACAGAAATATCTCGGCGCAGATTCTCGGAAACGGCGGAAGGTGCAGTTGAGCCTATCTCCCGATTTTTTAAGTTGCCGTCCGATGGTGTGAGCAACACCCTCAGGGCGGGCACTGACGGCGCGCGCGGTGCGTTTACCAGTCCTCGTCCAATCCACTACGAATTCAATCGTTGTATAACGGTGCGCGAAATGGCGCGACTACATGGTTTTCCAGATTGGTTTCGCTTCCACGCCACCAAATGGCACGGAGCACGTCAGATTGGAAATGCTGTTCCCCCGCCGCTTGCATATGCGGTTGCTGACCAAGTGATCAAAGCCCTCGGCGTCAGGCGATCACGCCCATCTAAAGCATTGGACCTTGGCGACGAAGCACTGCTGACAATGACTTTGTCTTCGGCTGCGGCATACTGGGGAGTGGACAAGCCGCAGAGCAAACGTGACCGCAAAAGCGGCGCTAAAAAGCGGAAGCAATCAGAAATCGAAGCGACAGTCTAAATTCCTCGCACGGCTGGTTTGAGCTGGTAGATTGCGTCGCTCGCTAACGTAAGCTCGTCGAGTTCGTCGGCATCTTCCCGCTTTACCGCAGCAAACTCAGTTAGATAAAAACCAACTTCCTTTATTGCTCGCAACCCTATTGGAACGACGGTGTCTACGTCGGTTTCGCCAAATGCCGCTTGAACCTGGTTGATTATTTGTTGCGGAATTATGGGGTCATTGTAGTGCTTGGCCTCGCATGTGACCAAAACGGGATAATTATCCTTGAAAGAGCCTGCCTTCCCAAGGAAGAGCGCGTCGATTTCAGTTTGGCGAAGTTTGATCCCCATTTGTAGATGCGCTAATTCGAGCAGTGGGAAAGCCGCTGCCACTGAAAAATGAGTTTCTACAACTCGTAAGTTAATGGCGGTTTGAACGAGCCAAGTTTCGTCTGCTCGACCGAGTGATTTCGTAACCAAAGGTAGGCTGATGGATTGTATGAAGTATCGCTCGGCATCTTCTCTAACTTTAAATGCGTCAGGGAAAGGTTCGGTCTGCCCAACTCTGTAGGGGATGAACTCGAACACATCGCCAGACCCGGTACGCTGTACTGCAGTATAGCGCCGTGCAGCGACTGACGCTGGCCAGTTTTTCGAGGCATTTGCGCCCCGCATAAGATCTTTCATGAAGTTCGCAGGATTTCGGTCGCTCAATTTGCGCCCTAGCAATTTATTGCACTCACGAATTGCTTGAGCCACATCTTCGAGACTCATAAGCGATTTTGTTAACCTGCCACTATCTTCGTCCCAATACTTTTGGAACAAGTGCTCGACAACTTCAGTCTTGTGAGACGCCATTGAAACCCTTTTCTCAAACTATCAATGAGATATCTGGTTTCAACGACCTAAGGAAGTGCACCGCAGCATTTTCTGATCAAATACGATTGTAAGCCACTTTGATTGAAGTGATTGCTTACATTATTCGGTCGAGAATTCTTGGTACTTCACTGCCGGGCGTGTTGCTTGAGTGCAGCTTGAGAGAGACTGGCTTCTGTTTCCCAATCCGTTATCGACACTACGGGTACAAGCATCAAACCCGAAACTTGAGCTCGTTGCTTGTCGTGTGCGAATTTCACCTCTTCCCGAGTAACCATAAGCTTAAAAAGTCGGTCGAATGCCTTCGTTGCGTGCTCAGACTCCGCTTTCGTAATGTCAGCTTGAGCCATGTATTCTTCGAACGCCGATTTCAGATGCTCCAGTGTATCGCAGTCACTGAACCGAACAGGACGGATACGTTTGGACTTTTCGTTGAACAGAATACGCGCCGCATCGGCATCTCCGCCCTGCGCCCTAAGCAGGAGCGCGTTGTTAACACTGGCTTCTTGTTCAGGCGTCATTGCGAGAGCCTCCTTTTCCCTAAAGACATTGTAGGACAGCTTCACATTGATCGCACTGCGCAAAAGTCAGCCATCCCACTTAATGGCTGTCGAAAACAATCTTATTTTTCATGGGCTTGAGTGTCATTTTTTGCTACAAAGTTCGCAAGAAAAGCAAAGGAAATGATCATGCAAAACGCCGTGCCGGAAGGGCTGAATTTTGACGAAAAACAGATGCGTTTTGACCTGAACCACGCACTAGACTTCAACAGAATTTTCGGCGCTTTTCGCTTATACGGCACTTCGGATGAAGTAGGGGCACCTCTGTCCAAACCTCTCTATGGCCGCAAGTACTATTCATTTGATGACTTCAAAGTTGCGTTGGCGGATATGCAAGACAATTGCCTTAAATGGAGTGCAGCCGATCCCAACATTCAGATAGGACATGCGTTCGTATACGTGATGGATGGGAGAGGGCAGAAACCCAAGTTTAGCGCCCACCTGTGGAAGCCGGAAATGCCCGACAGGCTTATCAAGATTGACTATTCAAGCATGCACGATGGAAAAGATCCTTACGAACCATCTGCGTTGGCTGCATTGTTAAATCAGAGTAGAGCTTCGAAAGTTTCCACGATAGCCAAAGCTGCATACGAGATGACCGGTAGCCGGATTTCTGATTTGCATCCATCGGTAGACGGATATGGCAAAGACATTCACCTAATGATGTTTCGGAACACTCTGATTAGGCTGACGCATACAAATCCTATGGTTGTGTTAGAGAGAGGAAAAGACCTACGCGGATATGACGCTAAGATCGAGCATCTTGGCATCTACGATACTGGTTGTGAACGCCAGCATTGCACGTTAACGGACTCCGTCGGGCGACTACTGGAAAATGATTGTTTGCTAAGCTAGTGGGCAGTGTTTTTCGGGGAATACAACGCCGAGGCTCTAGCATAAGCTGTTGCTGGCGTATCAATCTTAAGAAGATTTTTTTTCTGGACGGTCTGTCTAAGTTGTGCTGAATGCGAATTCTGCACCATGCCGAATTTGCGGCCCCAACATACAACAACAAAGCTGAAAGAACCGATGCCAGTCCTAGACTTTAAAGAAATCCCCGAAGCCCACATCGCCAGCGGATTGCAAGATACATTCGAATTGTTCGCACGTGATTTCCTTGTTTTCATGGGATTTCGGATCATTTCTGCGCCGGATCGAGGGGCAGATGGAGGAAAGGACATAATCGCCGAAGAAACCCGAGTTGGTGTCGGCGGTGAAACAACTATTAAGTGGCTAGTCAGCTGTAAGCATAAGGCATCAACTGGGAAATCTGTGAGCCCAACCGATGAGACCAACATCATGGATCGGGTGATTTCAAAAAAATGCGATGCTTTTCTTGGTTTTTACTCGACGTTGCCGAGTACAGGTCTAAACACTGTCTTAGAAGGGATGAATTTTGAGCAAACGGTGTATGACCGAGAGCGGATTGAGTCTCAGTTGTTACATTCAAGCAAAGGGCTGCAAATCGCTGAGCGATATTTCCCGAGGTCTTTGGAGTCTTGGAAGACTAACAACCCACAGCCAGCGCAATTGTTCGCTGACCAAGCCAGCTTAAACTGCCACGTGTGCAATAAAGATCTTTTGGATCACGGTAGTGATGGAATTGTTACGCTTTGGCAAACCATGAAAAATGGAGATTATTCAAAACCAGATTTCTTTGAGAGCGTTTGTTGGACATGCCGCGGACATTGCGACCAAGTGCTGAGGAAGCAAAAGCACAAGGAAGACTTAATCGATAGTTGGGAAGATATTTCTGACATCAAGATTCCAACGGTGTTTCTAAAGTGGGTAATTTCCGTACTTAATGATCAACGAACCGATGTGGCCTACTCTGACGAGGCGTTTGAATCGCTAAAGCAATTGCTTTTGACTGTATTTCCTCACGTAGCACGGGATCTTTCAACAAAAGAGAAGGAACGCATGAGCGCGTTGGTTCAAATTCCTGCTCACTTCGGTGGCATGGGTTTTTAGTCTGAAATTTTGCTTAAGAAACTGCTGTTAACCGACGGAAAGCCGTAGTGTTCCCCTGCAACGAGACCGCGACGCCCTGAGTAGTCAAGCCGTGGATCTTGAGGGGAACACGCGACATAGCAATCTTGGTCCTCAAAAACTGTTCAAGTATAAATTTAAACCTCCCGATCTTTGCTACGGGATGTGCCTCTGTGTGGAACGATGTTGTCCCAGCACGCGACAGGCTCTGCGC
>NZ_WQGE01000010.1:0-133239 GCF_013034525.1 Ruegeria sp. HKCCA5929 | reverse complement strand
CAATCGTGCCGATGTTGACGTGCGGTTTTGTACGCTCAAACTTTTCCTTTGCCATTCCTCAGGCGCCCTTTTGCGATTTGGGGGACCCTTGGTCCCGTGGTTACATCTGCGCGCGCGAGATATTTGGTTCAGGGGGGAAAATCAAGCACATCCTGAGGGAAATACGCCGATCACGCCGGATTTTGCGTGACCTCGACAGATTCCAGCGGTTGGATCAGGTTGGGGCGCTTGTCGAACCACCCTTGCTCAAGGTGTTCTTCGGCCAGCCATTCCTCGACGCGATCAGCAACTTTGAGCGCCAGACCGCTCATTTGTTCTTCCTTGGTGCGCTCATGCCCCGACCCTTTCAGCGCACTTCCACCTGTCGTGTCTTCCAACACCTGAAATTGCTTTCCTTTGGCCAGGAACTCTTTTTTCTTAACATCATAGACATTGACCAACACAATCGCCGTGCTTTTGGGATTGTAGATCACGGGTATGCCGGGCGGGGCCAGCATATAGCCTTCCAGACTGATGCCGATGTCGTATTCCTGAGCCCCTTCATAACGTCCCAAGCGAATATCGACCGCATTCTGAATCGCCGCGGTCCATTCGTCCGGGGTGGCGTCCCGGCTGACCGGTCCCTGAACGGCCTTATCAGCGAACGCGTAGTTGACGCGCAGCTTGAATTCGCCCAACGACTCGGGCTCTTCGTATAACTGCGTCTGCGTGCAAGCGCCCATTAGGGCCAATCCGGTGATCAAGGTCAGAATGCGCAACATGGTCTCGTCTCGATAGGCCTGTTTTTCTTTGATCTAGCGCACCGATGCGGCTTGTGCCAACCCGTATCGGCAGATTTCCACTTTTGCGATCACGAGAACTTGTAATCCCGCGGGAAGCCATAGGGCGGTTTTTTACCAACGCTGGCACGTTTCGACAGCCATTGGGACATGTCGGCCTCGCGCCGGGTTTTGTCGCCACCCATGGACCATTTCAGTCCCTCTTCCCAGTTGAAGGTGGTTATGTCGGACAACCCTCCATCCAGCTCCAGCGTACCCTGCCGCCCGCGCGCCATGTTGTATTTCTGCAGGCGCACGCCCTTGCCACGGGTCATCTCGGGCAGTTCTTCTGTTGGGAACACAAGGAACTTGCCGTTCTGCGAGACGACCGCCACGTGATCCCCATCAACCGGTTTACAGATCATCGCCGTCTCGTCGCCTTTGACGTTCAGCACCTGCTTGCCGTTACGGGTCTGTGCCAGCACGTCATCTTCGGGCACCATGAATCCGTTGCCCGCATCCGAGGCCACCAGCAGCTTGCGCCCCGGCTTATGGATCAGGATATCGATGATCTGCGCCTCGTTCGGCAGATCAACCATCAGGCGCAGCGGTTCGCCCATGCCCCGTCCACCGGGCAGATTGGTCGCACTGACAGTGTAGAAGCGCCCATTCGAGGCAAACACCAGCAGGCGATCTGTGGTTTCCGCGTGGAAAATGAAACGCGGGCCATCACCATCTTTGAACTTCAATTCGCGCTTCAGGTCGATATGGCCTGTCATGGCGCGAATCCAGCCCATCTGAGAGCAGACGACCGTGATCGGCTCCTTATCGATCATTGCCTCAAGCGGAACTTCCTCGACTTGTCCGGCCTCGGCGAACATCGTGCGACGCGCGCCACCTTCGTAGTCTTTGCCGAAAGTTTTCTTGGTCTCTTTCAACTGCTCGGCAATCTTGGCCCATTGCAGGGCGGGATCGGCCAGCAGGTCTTCAAGATTGGCGCGTTCCAGCATCAGCTCGTCGCGTTCGCGGACCAATTCCATCTCTTCCAGACGGCGCAAGCTGCGCAAGCGCATGTTCAGGATGGCGTCGACCTGAACCTCGGACAGTTCGCCCTCACCCAGCTTGGGCGTGACGTAGTCAGACTCATCGGTGGCGCGGACGTGGTCGATGCCCCAATCCTCGCGCATCAGCGCGGCTTTGGGGTCGTCGTCATAGCGGATGATGTCGATCACACGATCAAGGTTCAGGAAGGCGACGATAAAGCCTTCCAAGACCTCCAACCGATGGTCGATCTTGGCCATGCGGTGACGCGAGCGTCGGATTAGCACCTCTTGTCTGTGATCGAGGAAGGCGCGCAGCACTTCCTTCATCGAGCAAACCTTAGGCGTTACCCCGTCGATCAGCACGTTCATGTTCAGGCTGAACCGCACTTCAAGGTCCGAGTTGCGATAGAGCATGCCCATCAGCACCTCGGGGTCCACGTTTTTAGATCGAGGCTCAAGGATCAACCGGATGTCATCTGCAGATTCGTCGCGCACATCGGCGAGAATCGGGATTTTCTTGGTCTGGATCAGCTCTGCGATCTTTTCGATCAGCTTGGATTTCTGAACCTGATACGGAATCTCAGTGACGATGATCTGCCACTGGCCGCGCCCCAGATCTTCAACCTCGTATTTGCAACGCAGCCGGAATGAGCCGCGCCCGGTGCGATAGGCCTGCGCGATGTTCTCGGGCGGCTCAACAATGACGCCACCGGTCGGAAAGTCCGGTCCAGGCACGTAATTCAGCAACGTATCGTCGCGGGCATCCGGCGTCTTGATCAGATGCAGGCAGGCATCGCACAGCTCCGCAATGTTGTGCGGCGGAATGTTCGTCGCCATACCCACAGCGATACCGCTGGCACCATTGGCCAAAAGGTTGGGGAATTGCGCAGGCAACACCACCGGCTCGGTCAGGGTGCCGTCATAGTTGTCGCGGAAATCAACGGCGTCTTCGTTCAACCCTTCAAGCAGCGCTTCGGCGACGATGGTCATCCGCGCCTCGGTGTATCGCGAAGCAGCCGGGTTATCCCCGTCGATATTGCCAAAGTTCCCTTGCCCGTCGACCAACGGGTAACGGACGTTGAAGTCCTGCGCCAATCGCGCCATCGCGTCATAGATCGCGGCATCGCCGTGCGGGTGATAGTTACCCATCACATCGCCCGAAATCTTGGCGGACTTCCGAAAACCTCCGGTTGCACTGAGTCGCAATTCCCTCATCGCATAGAGGATTCGCCGGTGCACCGGCTTCAGCCCGTCGCGCGCGTCAGGCAGGGCGCGATGCATGATGGTAGAGAGCGCATAGGTCAGATAGCGCTCACCTATCGCGCGGCGCAGCGGTTCGGCTACCTCGCCCCCACCTTCGGGGGCCTCCATGTTGGGGTCGTCGATGGTATCGTTCATATATGATGTGATACGACGCAAGCGCGCCTTGGTAAAGCAAGCAGCAAGTATTTTGCTGGGGACAAGTCGCGCTTTTTGCAACAGGGGGAGGCAAGTGTGTGTTTTCCCCGAATTTTCGACTCGGCCTCACAATTATGCTACCATTCCAACAATTGAATGATTGCTGCCTAATATTGTTGTTACGATTACCTTGGGGGACGGCCACTATGCGCCTGATACTTGTTACTTTTGCCGCTCTCGGCTGGACCTTTTACGTGATGAGCGGAGGTCCCGACTTTGAACCGCGCGGTGTGCGCGAAGCTAAACCTGAACGCGTTGCCGTTGCACCAAAACCGGCTGTGCCGGCGGTCGAACCTGCGCCTGTTGAAAACCTTGTCACACAAGCGGCCATCAAATCTGAGTCTGTGGTGCCGGTGACTGCCGAAGTGGCGCAAGTGACAGCCGAACCTGTCGCCGAGCTGGGCGAAGAAGAAACCAAAGCGCTGCTATCGCAGGTGGCTGCGGGTCTAAAGGCAAACCCATCGTTGTTTAGCGACGAGAATGTTACACTTACCTTGGCGTCGCTGGAACAAGGCGTCGCCTCGCTTGAACAGGTCACCACAGATGCCGAACTGCCAGCAGTGGACCTGTCCTCAACAGTTGAAACACCCAAGGACATTCGCGAGATTTCGGGCACCCGCGTCAACCTGCGGGACGGCCCCGGAACCATCTATCCGATCATTGGCAAAGCCGGTCTTGGCCAGCAAGTCGAGGTATTGAGCGAATCGGGCACCGGCTGGCTGCGCCTGCGCGTGTTGCCGGGGCAACAGGTTGGGTGGATTTCCGCATCACTGGTCCGGAAAACAACAAACTGACGCCAGAGTGTCATTGCCCTGCCGCAAACCCCGCCATAGCTATTGGCGGTGTAAATGTGCGGAAGGCTTATGCAGAAATCGATTCTAATTACGGGATGCTCTTCGGGCATCGGCCTGGATGCGGCACACGGAATGCGTGCACGCGGATGGCGCGTCTTCGCATCTTGCCGCCAGCAGCGCGATTGTGATCGTTTGCGCGCACAAGGCTTTGAAAGCCCGAGAATCGATTATACCGACCACCAGAGCATAAATTCAGGTGTGTCATCCATACTTGAGGCGACAGGCGGCACTCTGGATGCTTTGTTCAACAACGGCGCCCACGGCCTGCCCGGGGCGGTCGAAGACGTGCCGACCGACGGATTGCGCCATATCTTCGAAACCAATGTCTTCGGATGGCATGAGCTGACGCGCCAAATAATTCCCGTTATGCGGGAACAAGGTCACGGCCGACTTGTTCAATGCTCTTCGGTTTTGGGCCTTGTCGCCTTTCCCTGGAGAGGCGCTTATGTCGCAACTAAATATGCCATCGAGGGTCTGACCGATACGATGCGGCTGGAATTGCGCGACACCGACATCCATGTGGTTCTGATCGAGCCTGGACCCATTACGTCGAAGCTGCGGGAAAAGGCGATTCCGATGTTCGAAAAGTACATCGACTGGGAAAACTCGGCTCTGCGGTCAAAGTACGAAGCCTCTTTGCTGAAACGTCTTTATGAAAGCAGCGGGCCCGACAAGTTCGAGCTACCGGCCTCTGCAGTGACAAACAAACTGGCCCACGCGGTCGAAGCGCGACGCCCCAAACCGCGTTATTACGTGACGACGCCCACATATGTGGCCGGGGTTCTGCGGCGGATTTTGCCCACAAAAGCCACTGACCGGATCCTCTCAGATATCTGAGGTGAAATTTCCCGTTCGCTTTTTGACCTCTCAACGCTAGATGGGTCATAATCGAAAAAACCGGACGGTGACTTAAAATGGACCTTTTGATGGTCGTACTGCTTTTGGTTATGGCGGCGGTTGTCGTTGTGCTGACCTTGGGCATTGCGAATTTCGGCAAAAGCGGCATGGAAGCCGCAAAGAAAAGCAACAAGATGATGCGGCTGCGTATCCTCTTTCAGTTCATTGCCGTGGTGCTGATCGTTCTATTCGTCTATCTGCGCGGACAAGGGGTGCAATAAATGGTCGTTCTCAACAAGATTTACACACGCACGGGCGACGACGGCAAAACGGCTCTGGGCAATGGCGAACGTGTGGCCAAATATGCAGGCCGCGTTGCCGCATATGGCACAGTAGACGAATTGAACGCCTTTGTCGGTGTAGCCAGAAGCGAGGCTGAGGGCGAAACGGACGCGGCACTATCGCGCATTCAGAATGACCTGTTCGACCTGGGTGCAGATTTCTGCCGCCCGGACATGGATAAGGACGCCGAGGCCGACTACCCGCCCCTGCGCATAGTGCCATCTCAGATCGATCGGCTCGAAGCCGAAATCGATGTAATGAACGAACATCTCGAACCGCTGCGCAGTTTCATCCTGCCGGGCGGATCGCGTCTGGCTGCACATTTGCACGTGTGCCGTACCGTGTCGCGCCGCGCAGAACGGCTGGCAGTTGAATTGACGAATATGGAGCCGGTCAACGACGTTGCGGTCAAATACCTCAACCGCCTGAGCGACTGGTTCTTTGTCGCCGCACGTTGCGCAAATAACAACGGCAAAGATGACGTTTTGTGGGTTCCTGGCGCGAACCGCTGATCCCGAATTGCAGAGGATTCAGGCGGCAGCGCCCGCCCCTCTGCGAAAAAAACCGCAAAACGCGACGTCCCGACGCCATGACGTGACGATTTTGCTCTGTTGTGCCACTGCCGCAGGCGCTATCTAGTCCGTCGAGAGCATTGGTGGAGTCGCCACAGCGGCTTGCCGTTTTTTTGAGGAGCATACGCAAAAATGAAGGTACTGGTGCCTGTCAAGCGCGTGATTGACTACAACGTTAAGGTCCGCGTGAAAGCGGATGGGAGCGGTGTTGATCTCGCCAATGTGAAAATGTCGATGAACCCGTTCGACGAGATTGCTGTCGAAGAAGCAATTCGTCTGAAAGAAGCGGGCAAAGCCGACGAAGTTGTTGCCGTTTCGATCGGCGTCAAGCAAGCACAGGAAACGCTGCGCACCGCGCTGGCGATGGGCGCAGACCGCGCGATCCTGGTTGTGGCCGCTGATGACGTGCACACCGACATCGAACCTCTGGCTGTTGCCAAAATCCTGGCCAAAGTGGTCGAAGAAGAGCAGCCGGGCATCGTTCTGGCGGGCAAGCAGGCGATCGACAACGACATGAACGCCACCGGTCAGATGCTGTCGGCTCTGCTGGGCTGGTCGCAAGGTACCTTCGCGTCTGAACTGGATATTGAAGGCGACAGCGCCAAGATCACCCGTGAAGTGGACGGCGGTCTGCAGACCATCAGCGTCAAGATGCCAACCATCGTAACCGTTGACCTGCGCCTGAACGAGCCGCGCTATGCGTCGCTGCCGAACATCATGAAGGCGAAGAAAAAGCCGCTGGATGAAAAAACCGCCGCCGATTACGGCGTCGACGTCACCCCGCGTCTGGAGATTGTCAAAACTGACGAGCCGCCGGCACGTGCCGCTGGTATCGTCGTGGGCTCGGTCGACGAGCTGGTCGAGAAACTCAAAGAAGCGGGGGCTGTGTAATGGCTGTACTTCTGCTGGCTGAAGTCAACAATGGTGAGCTGTCGATGGACGCCACCGCCAAGGCCGTCAACGCTGCGAAAGCTCTGGGCGATGTGACCGTTCTGGCCGCAGGTGGTTCCGCTGCCGCTGCCGGTGAGGCCGCCGCCAAGATCGACGGTGTGTCGAAGGTTCTGGTCGCCGAAGATGCCTCGCTGGGTCACCGCCTGGCGGAATCGACTGCGGCGCTGATCGTGTCGCTGGCTGATGGCTACGAGCACATCGTTGCCCCTGCGACCACCGACGCCAAGAACGTGATGCCGCGCGTTGCTGCGCTGCTGGACGTGATGGTGATCTCGGATGCGTCCGGCGTGGTTGACGGCTCGACCTTCGAGCGTCCGATCTATGCGGGCAACGCGATCCAGACCGTGAAATCGAATGACGCCAAGAAGGTTGTCACCCTGCGGACCGCCAGCTTTGACGCCGCAGGCGAAGGCGGCTCGGCCCCGGTCGAAACCATCTCGGTCCCGGCCTCCGAAGGTCTGTCGTCGTGGGTCGAGGACAAGGTTGCCGAGAGCGATCGTCCTGAATTGACCTCGGCAGGTGTTGTTGTCTCGGGCGGCCGTGGCGTCGGCTCGGAAGAGGACTTCAAACTGATCGAAACCCTGGCCGACAAGCTGGGCGCGGCAGTTGGCGCCTCGCGCGCGGCTGTGGACTCGGGCTATGCCCCGAACGACTGGCAGGTGGGTCAGACCGGTAAGGTTGTTGCCCCCGATCTGTATGTCGCTGTCGGCATCTCGGGCGCGATCCAGCACCTGGCGGGTATGAAGGACTCGAAAGTCATCGTTGCGATCAACAAGGACGAAGAAGCCCCGATCTTCCAGGTCGCTGACTTCGGGCTGGTTGCCGACCTGTTCCAGGCAGTGCCGGAACTGACTGAGAAACTTGGCTAAAGTCAAAGTTTTTCGTCGACACATCTTAGAAGGCCCGCCAATAGGCGGGCCTTTTTCAGTTCAAGTCCCGCAAAACAGGCAATAGTTTCGCGGCAATCTCTCTGTGCGCGGACGGGCCAATGACATGCTCAGCAATTGGCTGCTGTAACGTCCCAAACAACACATCTTCTAACGTGTCTGACACCGCCGTCACGCAAACCGAACACTCAACTACCCTATTACAGAGGGGGCGAAGCCGTTCGATCATTGCAGCATCCGGCAAGACAAGATCACTATGCATACCGGCCTGCCTTTGCACATGAAGCCAAAGCAGTATGACCGGCGGCTCTATGCGGCGAACCAGCTTTGAACAAGCGCGCAACCAAGCTTCTTGCAGCTCTTGCGCGACAATTTCGAAACGAGCGTCTTGTTCGGCGCGCAGCCGATCCAACAGATGCCGCACGAAGTGGATTTCCGTGAAATCGACCTCTGGATATAACTGTACCAGATCGAGCGTAGGTTCCACGAAACGATCATTGCGGCGCGGATGCACCCGGTAGAATCGGTTCGACTGGTACGGCAGATCGGGGACCTGCAATACACAAACTTCAGACGCATTCACCAGATCCAAAAGCGCCGGGTCACCCAGCATGGCCTCAACACCACAAAACAGGCTGCCGAAATTGATGCAGGGCAGCTTTAACCGCTTGCCAAGCTCGACAGGAAACGGATTCTCAACAAACCGGCCAAAGGTTTCCTCTCCGCCCAGACAGGCCACATAGGGCTTGCTCAGATCGCCCGGCGGGCCTCGAAACCACAGTTTGGACCCCATGTATTGACAGGCGGCGTCTCCACCACCGCCAGATTGATGAAAGCTCATATCAAGCCCCCCATTTTCTCACCCGGTTGCCATCTTGCGGCCGCAGATGTTGAGAAATTCCTAATGCGCGCATTTGAAGCAAAATTGACAGGTTCGATCCCCTTGCCGCCTGCCCCGCTCTGCCGATACTGTCGCGATAATCTTCAGGGCAAAGGCAGCTGGACATGGAAATCAAATCGGTCGGAGTTATTGGCGCGGGTCAGATGGGAAATGGGATTGCCCATGTCCTGGCCTTGGCGGGATACGAGGTCTTGCTGAACGATGTCAGTCAGGACGCGCTGAACAACGCTGTGTCTGTTATCGAAGGCAACATGGCGCGCCAAGCCTCTCGCGGTAAGATCACCAACGACGATATGCAGGGTGCCTTGACACGTATTACGACAACGTTGGAACTGCCCCGTCTTGGTCAAACCGATCTGGTCATCGAAGCCGCGACCGAGCGGGAGACGATCAAGCAGGCAATCTTTGAGGACCTGCAGCCGCATCTGCTGCCGCATACAATCTTGACGTCGAATACGTCATCCATCTCGATCACGCGCCTGGCCAGCCGCACCGACCGGCCAGAGCGGTTTATGGGCTTTCACTTCATGAACCCGGTGCCGGTCATGCAGCTGGTGGAACTGATCCGGGGCATCGCTACGGACGAAGAGACATTCAGCGCTTGCAAGGCAGTGGTCGATCGCCTTGGCAAAACGGCAGCGAGTGCCGAAGATTTCCCCGCCTTTATCGTTAACCGGATCTTGATGCCGATGATCAACGAAGCCGTTTATACCCTGTATGAAGGCGTCGGCAGCGTTCAATCCATCGACCAGTCGATGAAGCTGGGCGCGAATCATCCGATGGGCCCGCTGGAATTGGCGGACTTTATCGGGCTGGATACCTGCCTGGCGATCATGAACGTCTTGCACGACGGTCTGGCAGACACCAAGTACCGCCCCTGCCCGCTGTTGACGAAATATGTCGAGGCTGGCTGGCTGGGCCGCAAGACCGAGCGCGGGTTCTATGACTATCGCGGAGAGGTTCCGGTACCAACACGTTGAAAGGGGGCCAGCCCCCTCGCCCGGATTTCATCCGGGCTCACCCCCGAGGTACTTTTGGCCAGATGAAGACGCGGATCAGGCTTTGTTTGATTGGCCCAAGGACATTGTGCGATCCCGTAGCCATGCCATGAAGCCGCGCGGGTCGCGCTCGAGCAGTTCCATGTCGTCATCGCCGATCGGCTCGCCGATAACCGGCGACTGCGGTTTGTTGCAGGATCGGACGATTTCATGCAACAGCAAACCCTGGCGTAGGATCGGCGACAGTTTATTAGCAATCTGGTACCAGCGCGAGTTGCTGCCCGGAAAGAAAATCGGCAACACTTGCGCGCCCGAGCGACGGATCATTTTGGCGGTGAAAACGTTCCATTCACGCTCGATAGCTGGACCAAACCAGTCATCCGATGACATCACCACGCCTGACGGGAACAAGGCCACTACACCGCCATTCTTCAGGTGCTCCATGGCCTTGCCGCGCATCTCCAGCATCTTGGCCTGCGCCTCGGGATCGTGCGGAAAAGGCACCGGGATCATGAAGGATGTAGCGGCCTCATCCAGGCCGGTCAGAACTGAGCGGGTCAGAATGCGGTAATCGCTGCGGACCCGTCCAATCAGCTCGGCCAGGATCATACCATCGACCATACCGTGCGGATGGTTGGCAACCACAACGACGGGACCGGTTTTGGGAATCCGGGCAATCTGTTCCTGAGGTGTGGTCAGGTCGATTCCCATAGTCGTAAGGGCACCGCCCCAGAACCGCTGGCCGCGATAGTATTCGTTCTTTTTTTCGAATTTGTTGACCATGCGCAGAATGGTCAGCTTGCCAGTGCACCATTCGATGGCCCGAATGGCGGTCGAAGTCCAGGCATCGTCAAACGAGTTCGCATAGGTCAGGGTTCTACGGTCGTAGATTTCGCCCTCATCCGCGGTCCCATCCACCACCGGGCTTGTCTTGGTCTCGTGCGTCGTTTCCGCCAATTCCTGGTCTTCCCGTTTTCATGTCCCGGCGGGGCGGATTAGAACCCCTCTCCGAACTTGTCATTCACAAGCGCTTCCAGAGCTTCCGCCAATGCCTCAGCATCCGGCCCCGACGTCTCGACGTCAATAGTTGTTCCGCGCGAAGCTGCCAACATCAAAAGACCCATAATACTGTCGCCTGAGGCAGAAAGTCCGTCTTTTGACACCTCGGCGCGAGCATCGAACCCTTCTACGACCTCGACCAGCTTTGCCGAGGCGCGGGCATGCAGGCCCTTTTCATTGATAATTTTAAGGCTTCGGTTGGTCATAGTCGTCAATCCGGTCTTATTCCAATGTCACATTTTGTGCATTTATGTATTTCCGTCCAGCCTCCATCGCCTGTCGCACGGCATCGCCGATAGGCAAGTGGCGGCTTTTGGCCAATTTGATCAGCATAGGAAGGTTGGCGCCGTAAAGAATGCGCCGGTCCTGAGGCGCACAGGCCCTCAGGCTGAGATTCGACGGGCTTCCGCCGAACAGATCGGTGACAACAACGACACCATCGCCCATGTCTACGCTATCCGCTGCCTGGCAGATCTCGGCCTGTTTGGCGTCACGATCGTGTTCAGCTTCGATTGCAATGGCCACCAGACCGGGTTGCGGCCCGACGACATGCTGTGTGGCTGACAGGTATTCCTGAGCCAACCCCCCATGCGCAACGATCACAATTCCGATCAATCCGACCTCACATTCAACGTCCGGCGTTCCATTTCGCGATGCCTAATTGCCACTTGCTGGCCACCTTCGGCAAGGGCCTTTGCCACAGCTTCGGCCATTGCAACAGAGCGGTGTTGCCCCCCGGTACATCCAAAGGCCACAGACAGATGCGCTTTACCTTCGGCCCGAAATGCGGGCAACAAAAGATTTAGCAGATCCATGACACGTTCATAAAACGGCAAATAGGTCGTGTCCGATTGCACATAGTGCGCGACATCCGGGTGTCGACCATCCGCTGCACGCAACTCGGGGCGCCAGTAGGGATTGGCAAGGAACCGGCAGTCGAACACCATATCCAGCCCGCGCGGAAGCCCGCGCTTATACGAGAAAGATTCGATCGAAACCGCTAGGTGCCGCCCATCCTTGGGGACAAACCAGGTTTCAACCTCTTCGCGTAACTGATGCACGTTCAAAAGACTGGTGTCGATCAGCGTATCGGCAATCTCACGGATCGGGGCCAGAAGTTCCTTTTCACGCCGGATGCCGGTTTCCGGGCTGGCATCTCTTGCGACCGGGTGACGGCGACGGGTTTCCGAAAACCGGCGCAGCAGAACGTCATCACTGCAATCCAGATACAGAACCGTCAGATCCACTTGCGCCATACGACCCAGTTTTTCGGCCAACTCGATAAATCCGATTGTCGAAAAATCCCGATTGCGGGCATCAACGCCCAGCGCCATTGGACGGTCGCTTTCGGCGCTATCGAGCAGGCGCAGCAACAACCCCATCGGCAGGTTATCAATCGCCTCGAAGCCAAGATCTTCCAGTACGTGGATCGCGGTGGACCGGCCTGCGCCTGACGGGCCAGTGACCAATACGATCCGCCGTTGTGAAGTCATGTGTTCGGCCATTCCGCGTCTACACGCCCATACTTTAGCAACTGCACTAATGCTGCTGCCAAATTGGGGACGCCAGCGCCCCGAAGCAAGGGAACAGTTTGCCTCAGGACTTGAACGGTGATCTGTTCGGGAAAACGCGCGGGCTCGCTCTGCGACAGATCCACGACATAGGTTACCGGAGTTGACTCGACCGCCGGGGTCTTGAGCAGGCCGATGTGGCGTGCTTCGATCAAGCCGCGCAGGTGTGGAACAGCGGACGCAATGACCCGCTCTTCGACCATTTCAAGGATCACACGATCATCTGCAACCAAGTCTGTCCCAAAGGCCATCATCTGCAAGGCCAACCCGGATTTACCTGTTCCAGAGGCACCGATGATCAACACGCCGCGCCCTTCAACCGAAACACAGGAGGCATGAACGCACGCCTTGTCCAGGTTTTTGGCGTCTGACAGCAAATCGGTTTGCATCGGTTAAACGGGCAGCCCCACCACGAAACGCGCGCCCAGAGGATCCGAGGTGATGTCGGCCTCGGTCGGGCGTATATTTTCAGCCCAGATTACACCGCCATGGGCCTCGACAATCTGCTTTGAGATCGCAAGACCAAGGCCCGAGTTATTACCGAAATGCTCGGCCGGGCGCTGCGAGTAGAATCGCTTGAACACTTTGGTCAGCGCCTGTTCGGGAATGCCGGGGCCCGTATCCTCAACTACGACCAAAACGCGATTGTCGCGCTGCCGGACCCAGACGCGAATGGCGTCACTTTCCTCGCAGAACGAAATGGCGTTGGTGATGAGGTTGACGAAAACCTGCGCCAGTCGGGCTTCGAGACCGTTGATGATGATCGGTTCAGGCGGAAGGTCAGTGATGTAGTCGATGCCTTTGGAACGAGCATCTTCGCCCAAATACTGACCCAGATTGCCCAGCAACTTGAGAAGGTCAAAAGGTTGCTCTTCTTCTTTGACCAGCTCTGCATCCAGACGCGAAGCGTTCGAGATATCGCTGACCAGACGGTCCAGACGCCGGACGTCATGCTCAATCACATCCAGCAACTTGTCGCGCTGATCCTCGCGTTTGACCATACGCAGCGTGCCAACGGCGGATTGCAGGCTGGCCAAGGGGTTCTTGATTTCATGGGCCACGTCAGCGGCGAACTGTTCATTCGCGTCGATCCGATTGTAGAGCGCTGTCACCATACCCCGCAGCGCACGGCTGAGCCGCCCAATCTCGTCCGGGCGCGCACTAAGATCCGGAATGCGGATACGACCGGGGTTGACCCCTGTACCGCGGTCCTTGCCCATTTCAGCTGCCGCCGCCAGATCCGCCAGTGGGTTGGCGATTGTCGAGGCCAGCACAAGGCTCAGACCTACGGAAACCAGAAGGGCTACCACAAACATCTGAAGAATGCGTTCCTGTTCGCGGCGGGCCAGCGCGTCGATTTCCCCGGCTGGGCCGGTAATGGCAACCGCACCGGCTGGACTATCCGCATACAGGATCGGTGCGGCAGCAACGATCACCGTGTCCCCCGCGCTGTCTTGCACCGCTTGGACCTGCGCTTGCCCTTCCAGCGCCTGTGGAATAATCGCCTGAACCCGCTGCGCCAGCGTCGGAGATTCCGTCTCGGTCGACCAGTTGAACAGGTTGGACAGGCCAATCCACACCGCATGCAGCGTATCGCTGATGACAGTGCTGCCAGTTTGCACTTCGGACTCCGAACGAAGAAGCACAGGCATGTCAGAGATTTGTGGTGCGCCACGCGTCCAACCGATCAGAGTGCCGCTTGCGTCATAGACAAAGACTTCGCCGCCTTCGGGAAGTGTGAGCCCTGAAAGCGTATCCTTGACGTCCAAATTGCCGGCATTTTGCGCCGAGGTTTGAGCGCCCTGTCGCAGCTGAGTTTCAAAGACATTGCTGACCAGCTGCGCGTCGCCCAGCAGATTGCGCGCGGTCTGCTGCACTTTTTCTTTACGCGAATCGTCCAGATACAGCAGCCCGGTGACCAGAATCACCAAGGCGATCAGATTGAAGGTGATGATCTTGCGGGCCAAAGGCGATCCACGCAGAGAAAACAGGTTCCTCCGGGATCGCTTTTCCCTCAGCTCGGCAGACTCGGGATCCTGGGGAATGACCCAGTCATCCCCAAGAACGACGTCGCCGTCGCGCAGTTCTCTGGCTTCTTCGGTGTCGCGCACGAGAGCCCATTACCTCTTGCAGGCGTCGCGCCTATTCTTCGTTGTACCGGTAACCGATACCATACAGGGTTTCGATCGCCGAGAACTCGGGGTCGGCTGCGCGCATTTTCTTGCGTAGGCGCTTAATGTGGCTGTCGATTGTCCTGTCGTCCACATAAACTTGATCGTCGTAAGCCACATCCATCAGCTGGTCACGGCTTTTGACAAAGCCCGGACGCTGGGCAAGCGCTTGTAACAACAAGAACTCTGTCACGGTCAGGGACACGTCATTCCCTTTCCAGCTTACTGCATGGCGCAGAGGATCCATCCGCAGGTCACCGCGTTCCATAACCTTGGTGTCACTGCTGTTGGCGGCCACTGCGTCGCCGCTTGTTGCCTCTTGCCGGCGCAACAACGCGCGGATGCGTTCAACCAGCAACCGCTGCGAGAACGGCTTTTTTACATAATCATCTGCGCCCATGCGCAGGCCAAGAACCTCGTCGATCTCGTCATCTTTCGAGGTCAGGAAGATCACTGGCATCTGCGTTTTCTGACGCAGCCGCTGCAGCAGATCCATGCCATCCATCCGAGGCATTTTTATATCGAGAACAGCCATATCCGGCAGCTTTTTGTTGAACGCATCCAACGCGGCCTGGCCATCATTATAAGTTTCAACCTCGAAACCTTCGGCTTCAAGAGTCATGGATACAGACGTTAGAATGTTTCTATCGTCATCCACCAGTGCAATCTTTGACATCGGGCTCACCCCTATTCCTGCTCACTCGCGCAATAATTCGCTTATTTGTAAGGCATTGTTGGCGGTTTTAAGACGCCGAATCAATCCGTAACCTCGAATCGTGCCTTTGTTGCGGCAGGTCTGCGGCAAATTTGCCTTTATGCCCGCAAAAATCTGCCTGCTTTTCGAACATTGAATTTGTGGTGGCGCTAAACTCGGACTTGGTTGCGCTAACTGCGTCAACCCGCCTGTTCATGCCCCAAATGACCGTGATAAGACGCGCCCAGCCGCCGGTTTGCCCGGCTCACTGCCCCAATGGCGCTAACGGCCAAAGCCACGCGCCGCCACAGGAGAAGACACACATGACATCTGGACGGGTTAACCCGCAATTCCGCCTCGAAGATCAGGGCATCGAGGGTCTGGGCAATGTCTATTACAACTTCATGGAACCGGCGCTGATCGAAGAGGCGCTGAAGCGCGGCGAAGGGACACTTGGCAACGGCGGTGCGTTTCTGGTCACCACTGGCAAGTTCACCGGCCGCTCACCCAAGGACAAGCACGTCGTCAAAACCGACAGTGTCGTCGACACCATCTGGTGGGAAAACAACGCTGAAATGAGCCCCGAAGGCTTTGAAGCGCTGTATCAAGACATGCTGGCCCATATGAAAGGCCGCGACTACTTCGTGCAGGATCTCGTCGGCGGTGCTGACCCCGCATACGCGATCAACGTGCGTATGGTCACCGAGCTCGCCTGGCATAATCTTTTCATCCGCCACTTGCTGCGCCGCCCGGATCGCGAGGATCTGGATGATTTCACAGCCGACTTCACCATTATCAACTGCCCCAGCTTCCAGGCCGACCCGGCCAAGCACGGCTGCCGCAGTGAAACGGTGATTGCGCTGAACTTTGATCGTAAGCTGATTCTGATCGGTGGCACCGAATACGCGGGTGAAAACAAGAAATCCGTCTTCACTCTGCTGAACTACATGTTGCCGGAAAAAGGTGTGATGCCGATGCATTGCTCGGCCAACCATGCCGTTGGCAACCCGGTTGATACCGCCGTGTTCTTCGGACTGTCAGGTACAGGCAAGACAACTCTGTCCGCTGACCCCGCCCGAGTGTTGATCGGCGACGACGAACATGGCTGGTCGGATCGCGGCACCTTCAATTTTGAGGGCGGCTGTTACGCCAAGACAATCAACCTCAACGCCGAGGCCGAGCCGGAAATCTACGCGACCACCAGTAAATTCGGCACTGTCATCGAAAACATGGTTTTCGACCCCGAGACCAAAGAGCTGGATTTCGACGACGATTCACTGACTGCCAACATGCGTTGCGCCTATCCGTTGGAGTATATCTCGAACGCGTCCAGCAGCGCTTTGGGCGGCCATCCAAAGAACATCATCATGCTAACCTGTGATGCCTTTGGTGTTCTGCCTCCGATCGCGCGGCTGACCCCGGCGCAGGCGATGTATCATTTCCTGTCGGGCTTCACTTCGAAGGTTGCGGGTACCGAACGTGGTGTGACTGAGCCTCAGCCCACGTTCTCGACCTGCTTTGGCGCGCCGTTCATGCCGCGCCGTCCGGAAGAATACGGTAATCTGTTGCGGGATAAGATCGCCCAGCATGGCGCGACCTGCTGGCTGGTGAACACCGGCTGGACCGGTGGTGCGTATGGCGTAGGAAGCCGGATGCCGATCAAGGCGACCCGCGCATTGTTGACGGCAGCCCTGGATGGTTCGCTGCGCGATGCTGAATTCCGCAAAGACGCCAATTTCGGCTTTGATGTACCGGTTTCCGTACCCGGTGTCGCCGAGGTGCTGTTGGACCCGCGCCGCACTTGGGACGATCAGGCCGCGTTCGACAAACAAGCCGAGAAACTGGTTCAAATGTTTGCCGAAAACTTCGAACAATACCTGCCGTTCATCGACGACGATATCAAAGCCGTAGCGATTGGCTAACGCGGTACCGGATACAGAAACAAGGGGCCTGCGGGCCCCTTTTTCAATTCAGAAACCGCTCGTACAATCTACCCTTAGTTGTATGTTGCAAAAAGCACATACAAGTGCGTTGTTTCAAATTGCGATCTGGGGTACCTGTTAGTTTCGATAAGACGAAAAAGCCCGGCACATCAGCGCCGGGCATTGACTGAAAGGACTTTGTGGAAGCTCACTTGCGTACACTCACAACGCTGGGTTGAGCAACCTAATCAGGCACCTAGTCTAGGTAAAAGGGGATGAGTGTCAACATGGGACTCGCTGGTTTCTGAAAGGACTGGTGTGGCTCATATGGTCGCAGACCGGCGGCAGTTGGCTCAGGAAATTGCAGGTAAGAACATGACAGAAATCTCGAAACTCACCGAACTCCGCAAATTGATGCAAAGCATGGAGCGGACGCTTGGCCTGGAAAAACTATCTCCGGTTGAGCGCGACATTTATTACGCAGCGGAAGAACTCTCAAAATCTGATCAAGAAGTACGCACATTCGGTTTGATCGAACACACATTGGTCCAAAGCGTGTCGCGCCCGACCTTTTTTCGCGCGCTGAAGTCACTGGTTCAAAAAGGCTATCTTTCGCAAAGCGGCAGCGCCAACCGGGGGCGGTATATCGTTAATGCTCCCAGATGACGCCTGTTCAGCACGCACGGCCCAATAATGTCCGTGCGCGCTTGGGCAATTGATACATTTGCGGCCTCATCGGCCTATGTGGCGGCGTCATTCCTGACATTCGCCGTTCTGATGCCTCTTCAGAATATGTATTTCCCGGAATACCCAAGCCGGGCCAGCCTGCTGTTTCTGCCTCATGGCGTGCGGGTTCTTTCCGCATGGCTATTAGGGTGGCGGGCGATCTTTGCCCTGTTACCAGGGGTATTCATAGTCTTTGCTTATCTGGGGGGCACTGACGTTTTCCTACCCAGCCGCCTATTGGCCATTGCCATAGCTGTCACCACAGTTCCGGCAGTGTTCTATCTGTGCAAGGCCGTCGGATGGGACCTGTTCCCGCGTCCTGATCGCAAACCCTGCTGGGCCTGCGTCATGGGTGTCGGCATCATCACATCTTTTCTGGTTTCGGGCCTGACCAATCTGGCTTTCGGCAGTGCAACCGTCGAGTACATTGCCTTTTTGATCGGCGATATCTCGGGCTTGTTCTTCCTGATGCTGGGACTCTACTTTGCGTTCCGCTTCGCCGACAAACGTCGCGGCTGAGACATCAGCCCATCAGGCCGCGTCGCAGCAGGTTTAGTCCAGCCACCAACAACACAAACAGGGTCGCCTTGCGAAAGCTGGCCTGATCGATTCGGTCCTGCAACCTGGTGCCGACCCACATCCCCACCAAGGCAGGAAGGATCAGAATGGCAGAAAACGGAAGCGTTTCTGCCCGCAAGATACCTGACCCCAAATGAGCGGCCAGCAACAGCACTGCCCCAAGCCCATAAATAACGCCCTGAATGCGGATCTGTTCCTTTTTGGGTGTGTTCAAAGCCATCAGATAAGCAACAGTTGGCGGACCCCAAACACCGGACATACCGCCAGCAAAACCTGCAACTCCGCCCACAGCAGCCTCTATACGCGCGGATGGCTGGTTCAATACCAGCCGAACCCCCAAAACCTGAAACAAGCAAAAAACCGAAACCAAACCACCGATCAGAAGCAACGAAACCGAACTGGGGATCATGGTGACAAGCTGCGCGCTGAGAACCAACATGAGGCCCCCGACGATCAGAAAAACCCGAAAGCGCAGGATTGAAGAATACGCGGCCGTTGCGCCGCCGCGCAAAGCTTGTAGCCCGTTTGTCGCGAGAGTTGGCAGGATAAGTCCGGCCAGGGTCAACTCGGGGGTCAGGAATGAATTCAACCCTGACACCATGACCATAGGCATGGCGAAACCAACAATGCCCTTGATCCAACCGGCAGCAAAAGCCACGGCCATAGCAAGCATCAGGTCTTGCGGAGAAAGAATGGAAAACAGGGGCATACCCTCTAGATACCATTTAAGATTCCTTCTGCATTGCAAAAATGATCAGGTAATTTTTGAACTTTTTCGTAGCGTAATAAGTATTTTTGTTGCGCTGCACGTGCAGCATGATATGACCAGACGACCGAGGAAAGGACGCGATTCATGGCCCACGACGGACAAGATATGACCGAGATGACAAAAGCTGCAGTATTGCCCGATCTTCTGGAATTGACCCGTACCGCTGTGCCTGCGGTGGAGGCGGTATTTGAAAAAGCCCGCGAGTCCGTACGCTCTATGGTTACTGCAGATGGGCGCGTCTCGGGCGCCCTGATCGAAGCGAACCAGACGGCTGCGCATGGCCTGGCTTGGCTGGCCACCTACGCTCAATCGCTGCAACAGATGCAACGCTGGGCCGAAGCGCTGCAAGCCGAAGGTAAGTTCGGCGAGGTTGAGCAGCTGCTGCACCAGATCGCTTTTGGCGAATATCTGCATCAGGTCGCTGGCGGCATTCCGATGAACCAGGGCGAAGTTGTACGCCTTCAGGATATGGGGCTGGGCTGGGACGCGTTGTCGGGCTTTCAATCGACCGAAGTTCAAACCCTGATGGCGCAGGCCAATTCTCAGGCTGCGCGCAGCCGCCTGGTTGAACTGATGCAGGACCAGGCCGGTGCCACCATGTTCGGTGCCTCTGGTCTGGACGAAGAACTTGAGATGATCCGCGATCAATTCCGCCGCTATGCGCAGGAAAAGGTCGAACCGCATGCCCATGAATGGCACCTGAAGGATGAGCTGATCCCGCTGGAGATCATCGAGGAACTGGCAGAAATGGGCGTTTTTGGCCTGACCATCCCCGAGGAATTCGGCGGGTTCGGCCTGTCCAAAGCCTCAATGTGCGTGGTGTCCGAAGAATTGTCACGCGGTTATATCGGCGTGGGCTCACTGGGCACCCGGTCCGAGATCGCGGCTGAGCTGATCATCGCAGGCGGCACGGATGAACAGAAAGCCAACTGGTTGCCTAGACTGGCCAGCGCCGAGATCCTGCCCACCGCCGTGTTCACCGAGCCCAACACCGGGTCGGACCTTGGCAGCCTGCGCACGCGCGCTGTGAAGAATGAAAACGGTGACTATAAGATCACCGGCAACAAAACCTGGATCACACATGCAGCGCGGACGCATGTGATGACTCTGCTGGCGCGGACAAACCCAGACAGCACCGACCACCGCGGCCTGTCGATGTTCCTGGCAGAAAAGACCCCTGGCACCGACGAGAACCCATTCCCCACCCCCGGTATGACTGGTGGAGAGATCGAAGTTCTGGGCTATCGCGGCATGAAAGAATACGAGCTAGGCTTTGATGGCTTCCACGTCAAAGGTGAGAACCTGTTGGGCGGCGAAGAAGGCAAAGGTTTCAAGCAGTTGATGGAAACCTTCGAATCTGCCCGCATCCAAACCGCTGCCCGCGCCATCGGCGTGGCGCAAAGCGCGCTGGATATCGCCATGCAGTACGCGATCGACCGCAAGCAGTTCGGGAAATCGCTGATCAACTTCCCTCGTGTGTCCGGCAAGCTGGCAATGATGGCGGTTGAAATCATGATTGCACGTCAGCTGACCTATTTCAGCGCGTGGGAGAAAGACCACGGCCAGCGCTGTGACCTGGAAGCGGGTATGGCCAAGCTGCTGGGTGCTCGAGTGGCTTGGGCCGCTGCCGATAACGGGCTGCAGATTCATGGCGGCAACGGTTTTGCACTGGAATACAAGATCAGTCGCGTTCTGTGTGACGCGCGCATTCTGAATATTTTCGAAGGGGCTGCCGAGATTCAAGCGCAGGTCATCGCACGCCGGCTGCTTGGCTAACGGTTTACGGCACCCCGTTTCCCCAACTGACCCGGCCATTGCGCCGGGTCTTTTTCTTTGTGTGGTGACTTTCCTGACAACACCGTCCACAATTCTTCGATGAGCACAAAACGGAATGCATACGGCGCACCACCGCGCACAGGTTCACAACTCTGCAAACTTCCCCTTTGCATCTGTTTTGGTCACCAGTAGAGCACCGAGCGAAACCAAACCCATCCGAGTGAGGGTGAACAAAATATGACCCAACGGATTATTGCGCTTTGGGCGATTCTTGCAGCATTTGTGCTGGGTGGTTGCACCGTTAGTCAGCCAACCGCCACCCAAAGCGATATCGATGCGCTGGCAGAAGCCATCCTGTCACTCGGGCCTCAGGTTAGTCCCGTCGAAGCGCAACAGGCCGCCGCGATCTCGTACACGTATTCTCAGCAGTTGGCGCGGGAATGGAACATCACGGATCCAGCCATCATCCACAACGCCAAGATCGCAAACGGCTTTCGCGAGTATGGCTTGTGCAATGACTGGGCGCAGGCCATGACCGCGCGGTTGCGGCAGGAAAATTTCGACACGCTTGATTTGCATTGGGTCACGTCTCCGCCGACGCAGTTTCGCATTATACACCATTCGGCGTTGATCAGCGCCAAGGGGGATTCGATGCATGACGGGATCATCCTGGATCCCTGGCGCAACAGCGGCGCGCTGTATTGGGCACCCGTGCGTGAGGACACTAAATACAACTGGAGGCCACGCCTTGAGGTGCGAGAGGAATTGTTGAGCGGCGCGATCCCCTATTGAGGTTTTCCCACCCAATAAAATTGATTAAGACCCTATGATGACCCGCCTTATCCTTACGTTGCCCCTACTCGCCTTGTTCCAATGCGAAAAGGATGAAACCGTCGCCGCCTATGGCGCGGCGGGGCAAACATGGGTCCTGCAGGAAATCGATGGGCAGCCCTATGAAGCCAGCGCGTTGCTCCGGTTTCCCGAAGAAGGGAAAATCAACGGAAACGCCCCCTGCAACAGTTACAACGGCACACTGAATGCGCCCTACCCTTGGTTCGAGATCCAAGACCTGAGCGCCACGCGGGCCGCTTGCGCTGGGCTTGAAGCCGAAGGTATTTATTTTGCCGCCCTGATGGCCATGACCCAGTCCGAAGTATCGGGCAACGTGCTGATCCTACGTAATGAGGCGGGGCACGAGATGGTTTTCAAAGCCGCCGAGTGACCTGATCCACAAACCGCGCCCTGGCTTCGGGCAAAGGATTGTGCCCAAGCGACGGTGCAACACGATTTTCCAGGAAATAGCCCGTCGTGCGCAGGGCTTCCGCGACCTCAAGATCGGGTGCCATACCCTCGCCCCTTAGGCAGGGTGGCAGCGGCAAAAGCTTGTCTGCCCACTCCCCGGCCCCATTTGCACTCACAGCGCGGCCCGTCTTAGGTGATACGTAAACCAGACCTTCGGTCGCGCCAGTCACGGCACAGGCCGTCAGATCAAGGCCAAAACCCAGTTCGTCCAGCAACGCCAATTCCCATCTCAGATATGCCAATGGCCAGATCTCATCCTGACCCAGCAGGTCCATCAACTGTTCCGTCCTCGCATAAAGCTCCGGATGTGGTTCGCGTTCAGGCAGACAAAATGACAATAGTGAAACAACTGCATTGAGCCCGGACAAGGCTAGCCGCCCTGAAAACGCCGCCGCCGCGCGGGACCGCAAAGGTTCGACTTGAAAGGTGCCGATGTGTTCTTCCAAACGAGCACGCCACAGTACGTCCAATTGCGCGCCAGGTTGCAATATGGGTGCGATCTTGCGACTGGTTCCGCCGCGCACCACACCGGCGTGACGACCGTGCGCCTCGGTGAAGACCTCGATTATCGCCGCTGTTTCACCATGGCGTCGAGAAGTCAGGAGTATGCCGTGATCGCGCCAGTCCAAAATTCGACCTTACTTTTGGTTAAGTTGGACCGCAGAAAATCCGAAGCGGGACAGGCACGCAAGGGCGTAAACTCTTCTAAATCTCCTGAGACGGATGTTCTTTTTTCAAACCGCCATAGTTTTGCGACTTCGCGCCAGACGGCTTGTACGTGATCACCCACGCCCCAATTGCAGTTCAAACAGAAGGGGCCGCGCTATGACTGATGACGAACCACAACCCGTCGCCTTTTACGACGAACACAAAATCTGGACACCTGATCCAACAGCTGCCGATATGCAGGTCTATGACACCTTTGCCTCGGCCGTTGTGGATCTATTGCAGGTGTTGGATGATAACAAACCCATGTTGTCGAGGGACGTCTACGCACGCTTTTTTGCGTCCCTTCTGCATCTGTCCAGAGTGTTGGGCGAATATGAAGATGGATGGAGCCGGGGAAAATAGCTCAGTCAGTGACTGTCAATAAACTGTTGGGCTAATACCCAAGGTCGTACTGCGCCTGTGGCATTTCAAGAAACACGTTGCACCAGCGTAACTCGGGCATTAATGTTCTCTATATGTTCCATTAGAGGATTTCAGAAATGTCACTTAACTATGTCATGATCGGTTCAAACGACGTTGTTAACGCGCGCACGTATTATGACGCGGTTGTGTCCAGCATAGGCGGCAAAGTCGTCGCCGAATATATGCCTCATGCCGTCTGCTACGAACTGCGAGGCGGTGGATGCATGTGGGTAGCGACGCCGTTCAACCAACAGGCCGCCACTGTTGGAAATGGTAATATGATTGGCCTTGCGTGCCAAAGCAAAGAAGAAGTGAAAGAAGCACATGCAGCCGCTTTGGCCAATGGCGGAACAAACGAAGGTGATCCGGGCGATCGCCCGCGATACGGCCCCAATTTCTTCGGCGCCTACGCGCGCGACCCGGATGGAAACAAGATGAGTTTTGTTTACCTTGGTGAAGACGGCTGACTGCTCAAACCAAGTTTTGCATCGGCTTTACAGTCTGAGAGAGAGTTTACTCCAACCCCTCTTCATCCAGTAAATGCCGTCCTTGCCGGTCCTCGACCTCGATCACCCAGAGGTCAGGATCAAAGCTGCGTTGTTTGGTAATGGCGGTGTCCACATCCGTCTCAGTCCCGCTGGACAGTTCGACCCATTTGCGCGCGCCGGACATTAGGTCAAAGCTGCGTTGAAAAGCAATTGCCTGCCCGTCCAGCGTATTGAGCTTCACCAGAACGGCCCCAGCCGTGTCGTCACCATGGGCCACAACAAACGCCGGGATTTCCTGAAACCGAAGCCGCGCCAGATAGGCATGGACCCAGAATTCAGCAGTTAGCCGGGTCATGCGTTGCCGTCTTTGAAGTCCAGACCCATTTCTGAATACCGCTCGGACTCTTCCAACCAGTTGGGCCGGACTTTCACTTGCAGAAACAGGTGAATCTTACGGTCCAGGAATTCTTCCAACTCGGCCCGCGCCGCTTGACTGACCGCTTTGATTGTCTCGCCGCGCTTGCCCAGAACGATGCCCTTGTGGCCGTCGCGCATGACGTAAATGACCTGATCGATCTTTGCCGAACCGTCTTTACGCTCTTCCCAGTTTTCAGTCTCGACAGTCAGCTGGTACGGCAGTTCCTGATGCAGGCGCAGGGTCAGTTTTTCGCGTGTCATTTCAGCCGCGATCATGCGCAAAGGCAGATCGGCGATCTGATCTTCGGGATAAAGCCACGGACCTTCGGGCAGCTCCCCGGCCAGCCATTTGCGCAAATCGTCTACACCATGGCCCTTTTCGGCCGAGATCATGAAGGTCTCGGCAAACGGATAGCGGGCGTTCAGGTCGCTGGTCAGCGCCAGCAGTTTTTCGGACGGCACCTTGTCGATCTTGTTGATCGCCAGCGCGATGGTCCGGCCTTGCCCGATCTCGTCCAGACCTTCGAGGATGCGTTCAACCCCTTCGGTGATACCGCGATGCGCCTCGACCATAAGCACAACAACATCCGCATCCGCGGCCCCACCCCAGGCGGCAGCGACCATGGCGCGGTCCAAGCGGCGGCGGGGTTTGAACAGGCCCGGCGTGTCGACAAACACCAGCTGCGCGTCACCCTCCATCGCGACGCCACGAATGCGCGCGCGCGTGGTTTGCACCTTATGCGTCACGATCGAGACCTTGGCCCCGACCATGCGGTTCAAAAGGGTGGATTTGCCCGCATTGGGCTCTCCGATCAGGGCGATAAATCCGGCGCGTGTGGTCATATATCTGGCGTTCCTGTGTGCAATTGCGCTCTGCTATAGCAGAAAGGGCCTGCGGGCCAGAGGGATTTGTCGCATTGCAGCCATGCATCAGCAGTGGCAGGACTTGCAAAGACACCCAGCCGTTCCCAGCCCGGTGACACATCCGTTCAGTGAGGTTCTTATGAAACGTCGCGAGTTTCTTCTTGGAAGCGGTGCTGCCGCTGGCGTGGCCGGTTTAGGCGGTTTGTCCATGGCAGCCACTGTTTCCGCACAAGAGCTGGTGCTGCAGCCGGCCAACTACAGGTTGCGCGATCAACTGACCACCGGGATGGTCAGCCTGTCGCCGGACGCACCGCCACAGGTTCTTTATGGAAAGCAGGGTCAGAGGATGCGGCTGACGGTGCGCAATACTCTGCCCGACTATACCGCGATGCACTGGCACGGATTGCGCATCGCCAACGAAATGGACGGCGTGCCCTACCTGACCCAAATGCCCATCGGCGAAGGCGAGAGCTTTGCTTATGAATTCACGCCACCGGATGCCGGGACGTACTGGTATCACCCGCATTGCATGACGATGGACCAGATGGCCCACGGCCTGACCGGTGTCATGGTGATTGCCGAGCCCGAAAACCCCGGCTTTGACAGTGAGCAAGTGATCAATCTGCGCGATTTCCGGCTGGATGAAGAGGGTGCGTTTCTGCCCGCTTACACAGCGCGCGGCGCTGCGCGTAGCGGTACGTTTGGCAATATACAGACTGCAAACTGGCTGACCGAAGCTGTGTATGATCATGCGGCGGGCAGTCTTGTGCGGCTGCGCGTGGTCAACACTGACACAACCCGCATCTACAAACTGCATCTTGAAGGGGCTGAGGCCCGGATCATCGCATGGGACGGGCATCCGGTTGAGGTTGACCTGGCTCTACCCACAGCGGACGCGCCCCTTTGGATGGGGCCCGGACAGCGTGTGGATCTAGCGGTTCGGATGCCTGATGGAGAAGGTCAATCTGCAGCCTTGATGGCGAAGTTTCCCGGACAAAAACCCCGAGCAATGGCGCGTTTGCGGGCAACAGGGCAATCAGAAGCCCGCACGTTGCAAGAGCTGCATCCCTTGCCTGCAAACCCTGTACAGCGACCCAATCTGGATCAGGCAGAGCTGCACGAGTTCGTATTCGGTTGGACGCCCGAAGGAGGTGCCCCAAACGACGGGTTTTGCGGGTCGCTGGGTTATAGCTTTTGGTCCATCAACCGCACACCCTGGCCCGGGGATGCAGCACAAGGGACCGGACCGTTGGCCGTGCTGAAGCAGGGTAAAAGTTATGTTCTGCGAATGCGCAATGAATCACCGAACCTGCATCCGATCCACCTGCACGGGTTGGCGTTTGTGCCGTTGAAGTCGAACCTGCGCAAGCTGCCGCCATTGATGACCGATACGTTTCTTCTGTTGAAAGATGAAGTGGTCGAAATTGCGCTGGTTGCCGACAATCCCGGCGACTGGGCGTTTCATTGTCATGTGATCGAGCATCAGAAAACCGGGCTGGCCGGGTTCATCCGGGTGGTTTAAGGACAAGTTAAGCGTTGCCAGTCCGAAAGAAAGGGGGCCAGCCCCCTCGCCCGGATTTCATCCGGGCTCACCCCCGAGATATTTTTGGCCAGATGAAGTGGATCCGGTCAGGCGCGGTAGATCACTGCGGCAGGGAGGACAACAAAGCTTTAGCCGCCGCCTGCTCGGCTTGTCGCTTGGATCCCGCAGTGGCTTGTGCCTCGGTTCCGTCCTGAAGACGGGCAGCAATGGTGAAGATCGGCGCATGGTCAGGGCCGCTGCGTTTGATCTCGACATATGAGGGCGGTTTTTGGCCACGGGCCTGCGCCCATTCCTGCAACGACGTTTTGGCGTCGCGCGCGTCAGCCTCGACCGTGTGGATGCGGTCGCCCCAAAGGGCCAGGATGACATCGCGCGCAGCCTCGAACCCTGCGTCGCGGTAAATTGCGGCAATCACGGCTTCCATTGCGTCGCCCAACAGGGCTTGTTTGCGGCGGCCACCAGATAACATCTCGGACCGGCCCAGCTTCAGCACCCCGCCAAGATCGATCTGGCGGGCCACATCGGCGCAGGCCTCTTTCCGGACCAGCGCGTTGAACCGGGGGGCCAATTGGCCTTCGGATGCTGTTTTGTCGGCCTCAAGCAAAGCCGTTGCCATGACAAGGCCCAGAACGCGGTCGCCCAGAAATTCGAGCCGTTGATTGTCGGGCCGAGTGGACGACGAGACCGAACCATGGGTCAGCGCACGTACCAGCAATTCAGGATTGGCGAACTCATACCCCAAACGCTGCTGGAACGCCTTTATTTCAGCCGAAAGCTTCAATTGACCGCCTTGAAAAACCGATCACCGCGCCAAGTCCAGAAGAACAGCATCGACCGGCCAGCAGATGAGAACATGATGCGATCAGCCCGACCAATCAGGTTTTCGTAAGGCACGTAGCCTACGCCACCCGCAGACTGGGGAAGGCGGCTATCGGCAGAGTTGTCGCGGTTGTCACCCATAAAGAAGTAGTGGCCTTCGGGCACGTTGTAGATGCCGGTGTTGTCCGACCCCTGATTCCCGATATTCAGCACATCATACGATACGCCGTTGGGCAAAGTTTCAATCAGGCGCGATTTTTCGCATGCGCCACCGATGCCAACGGGCCCGTTTTCACAGCGCGGACGCAGACGTTGCGGGCCTTGCGGCGCGGCAACTTCAGTGAAGACGCCATCGGGTTGCTGTGGAACCGGAACATCGTTCAGGATGATCTGACCTTCCCGAACCTGAATACGATCACCCGGCAGACCAATCAGACGCTTGATATAGTCGCGGCCCGTGACCGGATGGCGGAAAACGATGACATCGCCGCGCTCGGGCTCACCGCCCCAAATGCGGCTGTCACCGTCACGCTGCATCCAGCCGCAGATATCTTCGGCATCTACATTCAGACCAACGCTGGGGATGATCAAGCTGGGACAGGACGCGTAGGAATACCCATAGGTCATCTTGTTTACGAAAAGGAAATCACCGATCAGCAGCGTTTCCTTCATCGAGCCCGAGGGGATCCAGAATGGCTGAAAGAAGAGGGTGCGGAATACGCCCGCGATCAGCAGAGCATAGACGACGGTTTTGATCGTCTCCCAAACGGGATTTCCGGTTTTGGCTTCCTCGGCCATACTGCTCTCTCCAGTCTATGCGTGGTTGGGGTGCTACATGCGGGTCAGGTGGGGGCAAGTCAAGGCTGCGCGGGCGCTTCTTGAAGCGGACGGGCCTCGATCACCACAAAGGCTTGCGCCCAGGGATGGTCATCGGTCAGCGTCACGTGGATGATCGCCTCGTGCCCGTCTGGGGTCATTTCCTTAAGACGCTCGGCAGCCCAGCCGGTGACATGCATAACAGGCTGGCCTGTACGTAGATTGGTGACAGCCATATCCTTCCATGCGATGCCCATGCGCAGTCCGGTGCCCAGCGCCTTAGAGCACGCCTCTTTCGCCGCCCAGCGCTTGGCATAGGTGCCAGCTGTATCGTGGCGGCGCTCGGCTTTGCGCTGTTCGGTATCAGTAAAGACACGATTGCGGAACCGGTCGCCGAAGCGATCAAGCGTGCCTTGGATGCGGTCGATGTTTGCGAGGTCTGTGCCGATGCCAAGGATCATGACAACCGCACCGTCAATATCTTGTAGCTCGCCACCCCAAAGAAACCCGCAAAGGCGAAATCGAACCAGCGGCGGGCGCGGCGGTAGGCGCGGACCATACGCTCGGATGAAAACAGAAACGCGTACCCGATGAAAATCAGCAGCGATCCGGCATAAAGCATGGCGAAATAGCCCAGCAGCGTCGACAGGCTGGCATCGTTGGGGGCGACAATGGCATAGATCGAGCCCCAGCTGAGGATCGCTTTGGGGTTGGTCAGGTGGATCGCCGCACCTTTGGCAAAGATCGTCGGCAGCGAACCCGTGACAGGTTTGCCCAATGCAACCTCGTCCGAGGTCATCGCGCGGCGCAGGGCCTTGAAGGCCAGCCAGCCAAGATAGGCGACACCGATGTACCGGATCACCTCGAACACCCAGACATTGGCCAGCATGATCGCCGACAAACCCAGCGCAGCGGCTATGCCCCAAGCAGCAGATCCGGCACAGATGCCCAGCGCAAAGACCAGACCGGCGCGGCGGCCTTCGTTCATCGCAGTTCCGGCAATACCCATCGTGGCAGGCCCCGGAGAGCCGCCAGCCATCAGCCAGGCCAGCCAGATGGCGACAAAGCCGGGCGTGATCACGCGCGGGCCTCGCCCATCAGGCGGCGCATTTCCTGAATGGCGGGGGTGAGGCCCAGAAAGATCGATTCACCAATCAGGAAGTGACCGATATTCAGCTCTTTCACCTCGGGGAAGGCGGCAATCGGTTGTACGGTGTCATAGGTCAGGCCGTGACCCGCATGAACCTCAAGACCCAGAGAGTGGGCAAATGTGGACATTTGGCGTAGCGCCTCAAGCTCGCGGGCGGCGTCTTCCATACGGCCTTCGGCATGTGCATCGCAATAAGCGCCGGTGTGCAGCTCGATCACCTCTGCACCAATGCGGTGCGCGGCCTCGATCTGGCGTTGATCGGCAGCAATGAAGATCGACACGCGGCAGCCGACGTCGCGCAGGGGCGCGATGAAATGGGCCAGTTTGTTCTCCTCGCGCGCAACTTCCAGACCGCCTTCTGTGGTGCGCTCCTCGCGCTTTTCCGGGACGATGCAAACCGCATGGGGTTTGTGGCGCAGAGCAATTTTCTGCATCTCGTCTGTTGCGGCCATTTCAAAGTTCAATGGCACCGACAGAACCTCCATCAGCCCGTCGATGTCAGCGTCCGAGATATGGCGACGGTCTTCGCGCAGGTGGGCAGTGATGCCGTCGGCTCCTGCCTCTTCCGCCAGTTTGGCGGCGCGCAGCGGATCGGGATAGGCCCCACCCCGTGCATTTCGCACGGTGGCGACGTGATCGATGTTCACACCCAGACGCAGATCGTTCTCAGACATCTCTCGATTCCTTTTTCAGTTTCGCGGCGGAGCCTAGTGGCTTTGCCTCAGGAACGGCAGTCGATTTTTCAGCCAAACGTTTGATTTCCTCAAACTTCGCTTTGATCCTGGCGCGGCGGCGTTGTTGATAGGTGAGGATCAGCGGCAGGCTGAGGTAATAGCAGATCACACCGGCCACAATGCCGGGAATGATGCCGCCAATCATATAGGGGAAAAAGACGTCGTCGTAGAACTGGTCCAGCCCACGCCAATCAGCCACGCGGTCGGTGAACAAGGCCAGAAAGTTGTTCTTGAGGTCACCGATTGCATCGGCGAACTTCCCCATCAGCCCCTGAGTGTCACCCTCTTCGTATTTGGTGCCCAAAAGAAAATGCCCGGTTTGAAGGCAGATGACACCGATTGGCACGTAAGTGAGTGGATTTCCAAAAAACGTACCGCTGAGCGCGGCCAGGATATTCCCCTTGATCAGGCGCGCACCAATGGCCGCGACCAGAAAATGCAGCCCATAGAACGGGGTAAAGGCTGCGAAGACCCCCGCGCCGATACCACGCGCAATTCGGTCAGGGGTGTCGGGCAGACGGCGGACACGATGTTTGACATAGTGAAAAGCGCGGGTCCACCCGCCACGCGGATAGACAAACTCCGACGCGACTTGGACAGCAGAGCGTCGGTCTCGGCGCTTGAATACCACGCGTGATCACCCCTTCTCAGCCAGCCGCGGTTGCGGTCTTGGTCCGGTCTCTGTGCCGTTCGACGGCTGCAACGTCGCTTTCCGCCTCAAGCATCAGCATCAGCGAGTGCAGCTGTTCAAGGTCGCGCAGTTCGACATTGATCAACAGACGGTAAAAATCCGGTTTGCGGTCAACAAATTCCAGGTTCGAAATATTGGCCTTTTTCTCACCGATCAATGTGCAAATTCGCCCCAGAACCCCGGCATCGTTGCCGATGGTCAGATCCAGCGTTGCGCCGTACACGGCTGGGTGGGTGCCCGAATGCCAGTGCAGATCGACCCAGCGGTCGGGTTCACCTTCGAATTCGCTCAGCCGGTCGCAGTCGATGGCATGTACCACCACGCCTTTGCCCCGGTAGGTGATGCCAACGATCCGCTCGCCAGGCAGAGGCTGACAACACGGCGCACGGTCGAATTTCTGACCCGGCTCAAGGCCAATCACGGCACGACGCAACGGAATGGCATCACCGTCGTCCTTGGCCAGTTCCGGATAGACGGCTTCGACCACCTCATGCGCCGTCAATTCCGCGCTGCCCAGACGGGCCAACAGCTCGTGCCGATCTTTCAGACGCAAGTGTTTGGCAGCCGTATCCAGCGCCTTGTCCGTTGCCTTGCGACCAACATGTTCGAAGCCAGAACGGGCCAGTTCCTTGCCCAGCTTGATGAACCGCTCTCTGTCGACCTCGCGCAGAGCACGGCGGATCGCAGTACGGGCCTTGCCGGTGACAGCAATCTCAAGCCATGTGACCTGCGGTGTCTGACCGTCAGCCGTAATAATGTCCACTGACTGACCGTTCTTCAGCCGTGTCCACAGCGGCACCCGAATGCCATCTACCTTGGCCCCGACACAGGCATGGCCGATCCGGGTGTGAATGGCATAGGCAAAATCAATCGGTGTTGCCCCACGGGGCAGCTTCACAACATCGCCTTTGGGTGTGAAGCAGAACACCTGGTCGGAATACATTTCCAGCTTGACCGCTTCAAGGAAGTCTTCGTGATCTTCTTCGTTGTCGAACTGCTCAGTCAGGTTCGAAATCCACTTGGCCGGGTCAACCGCAAAAGGGTTCTCGGTGCGTACACCGTCGCGATAGGACCAATGCGCTGCAACACCGGTTTCAGCCACGTCGTGCATCTGACGAGTGCGGATCTGAACTTCGACCCGTTTACCATCGCGCCCCGACACAGTGGTGTGAATCGAGCGGTAGCCGTTTGACTTCGGCTGACTGATGTAATCCTTGAACCGTCCCGGCACCGCGCGCCAGCGTTGGTGGATGGCACCAAGCGTGCGATAGCAGTCCTCTTCGGTCTGGGTGATGATGCGAAAGCCGTAAATGTCCGACAGGCGTGAAAAGCCCTGATCCTTTTCCTGCATCTTGCGCCAGATCGAGTAGGGTTTCTTGGCGCGGCCAAAGACCTCGGCCTCGATGCCCGCCTTTTCCAGCTCGTGTCGCATGTCGCCGGTGATGCGGTGGATCACGTCACCGGTTTCGCGTTGCAGCGTGATAAAACGCCGGATGATCGACTGGCGGCCTTCGGGGTTCAGCACGCGGAAGGCAAGGTCTTCCAGCTCTTCGCGCATCCATTGCATACCCATTCGGCCTGCGAGTGGAGCGTAGATGTCCATCGTCTCGCGCGCTTTGACAACCTGCTTTTCGGGGCGCATCGCCTTGATCGTGCGCATATTGTGCAGACGGTCCGCCAGCTTGACCAAAATGACCCGCAGATCCTTGGACATGGCCATGAACAACTTGCGGAAGTTTTCAGCCTGCTTGGTCTCGCGGCTGGACAGTTGCAGGTTGGTCAGCTTGGTGACGCCATCGACCAGCTTGGCGACTTCATCTCCGAACAGTTCGGCAACCTTGCCATAATTGGCTTTGGTATCTTCGATCGTGTCGTGCAGAAGCGCTGTTATGATAGTCGCGTCATCCAAACGCTGTTCGGTCAGGATGGCGGCAACTGCAACGGGGTGGGTAAAATAAGGCTCGCCGGAATGGCGGAACTGCCCCTCATGCATTTTCTGGCCGAACTCATAGGCCAGCGTAATGCGATCAGCATTTGTCTTGGGATTGTAGTTGCGGACCAGCGCAATCAAGTCGTCTTCAGAAATCATCCGGTCCGCACCTTCGTTACTAGGGCTTACCCCTGTCCCTGAGCCTCCATCAGAGCGCGCAGGAGTTTTTCTTCGGACATGTCGTCCATGGCTGGCTTGTCCGATTCGGCACCCATCAGCAGCGCCATCTGGTCTTCTTCCGGCTCATCGACCTCGATCTGGGTCTGGTTGGCCTCGATCAGACGCTCGCGCAAGTCATCAGCACTTTGGGTTTCGTCGGCGATTTCGCGTAGGGATACGACAGGGTTTTTGTCGTTGTCACGGTCAACGGTAATCGCAGCACCAGCGGAGATTTCGCGCGCTCGATGGGCGGCAAGCATCACCAGCTCGAACCGGTTTGGAACCTTATCTACGCAATCTTCAACCGTCACGCGGGCCATGGGGCGCTCTCCGTTTCTGAATCCATGTCAGGAAGAGGTTTATCTAAGCGCGAATCCGCGCCTTGACAAGCAGGAAATGCTGCATTTGCGAGGATCACAGCGGCGTGACCGCCTCAACCTCTGCTAAAGGCAAGTCAGCGACCATCTGCGTAACCGAGCGCTCAAGAACCGGATGGCACCAATCCGGCGCGATATCTGCCATGGGAACCAATACAAAAGCACGGTCCTGCAGGCGCGGATGGGGCAATATCAGTTGATCGGGCGCCTCATTCTGCTGTGCGTCAGAGGGCAACGTCAGCCAGCGATCAAAAACAACCTGATCTGGCAACACCAGATCGTCAAAGCACACAATATCCAGATCCAGCGTCCGCATACCCCAGCGTTGGATCCGTTCACGCCCGAACTCATGTTCAACTGCATGCAACACGCGCAAAAGCTCGGTCGGTGACTTTTCGGTTGCGATCAGGGCCGCCGCATTCACATAGTCAGGACCCGCACCCACGGGGAAACAGGGGGTTGCAAAAAACCGGCTGACTGACCGAATCACCACCCCCTGACGCGCAATAGCGTCAAGTGCATTTCGAAGTGTCATTGCGGGCTCATTTCCTCTCAAGTTGAGATTTGCACCCAGCGCAACAACGGCATTTGACAACGAATTGCTCATCTAGCACCCTATATTCGACACATTGCATACTTGCGATAACCGGCAAAAGTTCTAATTATAGACCGACAGAACGCGCCAATTCATCACTCACTCACTCATCTAGCGGTGCGGTCTGTATTATACCGGAAGGGACTATTTATGTTTTATAAGGACGAACGGCTAGCGCTGTTCATCGACGGCTCGAATCTTTATGCCGCGGCAAAAGCACTCGGTTTCGACATAGACTACAAACTTCTGCGGCAGGAATTCATGCGCCGCGGCAAGTTGCTTCGGGCTTTCTATTACACAGCGCTCCTGGAAAACGACGAGTATTCGCCAATACGCCCATTGGTCGACTGGCTGCATTACAACGGCTTCACCATGGTCACGAAACCGGCCAAGGAATACACCGACAGCATGGGGCGTCGGAAAGTCAAAGGAAACATGGACATCGAACTTACAGTCGATGCCATGGAACTTGCGCCGCGTGTGGATCATATCGTGCTGTTCTCGGGCGATGGGGATTTCCGCCCGTTGATCGCCAGCCTGCAACGCCAAGGCGTGCGTGTTTCCGTTGTGTCGACCATCCGCAGTCAGCCACCGATGATTTCGGACGAACTGCGTCGTCAGGCCGACAACTTCATCGAATTGGAAGATCTGCGTGACGTGATCGGACGCCCGCCACGTGAAATGCCGGCCGAGCCGCGCAACGTTGCGATGGCCGGCAACAGCTGATCCGGCACACGCCTTTTTTGATGGGGAAAAATTCGCGCGGTCAGGACCAGGGTCCTGGCCGCGCTTCTTTAACAATGAACAGGTGCTGAAACATAACTTGGCTAGCATCGATTCGTGTCAGTTGAATGACGATCTCCTGTCTGGACCAAGGCCGGGAAAAGACTTACCTGTGCCCTAAGGAGACAGCCCAATGACAAAGCCACCACTGACACTTTACCTTGCCGCTCCCCGGGGTTTCTGCGCCGGTGTGGATCGCGCCATCAAAATCGTTGAAATGGCCCTGCAGAAATGGGGCCCTCCGGTTTATGTGCGCCACGAGATTGTCCACAACAAGTTTGTCGTTGACGGGCTGCGGGCCAAAGGGGCTGTTTTTGTCGAAGAACTACACGAATGCCCCGATGATCGTCCGGTGATCTTTTCCGCCCATGGCGTACCGAAATCGGTTCCTGCCGAGGCCGCCAAGCGCGAAATGATCTATGTCGACGCGACCTGCCCGCTGGTCTCGAAAGTGCATGTCGAGGCACAGCGCCATGCGGATGCGGGGTTGCAGATGATCATGATCGGCCACAAGGGTCATCCCGAAACCGTTGGCACCATGGGGCAGTTGCCCGAAGGCGATGTTCTGTTGGTTGAAACCGTCGAAGATGTGGCCACGGTTGATGTGCGTGACCCCGAAAAACTTGCTTTTGTCACCCAGACCACCCTGTCGGTTGATGACACCAAAGACATCATAGCTGCGCTTCAGGCCAGGTTCCCGGCCATTGTCGGGCCGCACAAGGAAGACATCTGCTATGCCACCACGAACCGGCAAGAGGCCGTCAAGGCCGTGGCCCCCAAGGCAGACGCCCTGCTGGTTGTAGGCGCGCCGAACTCATCAAACTCGCGCCGTCTGGTTGAGGTCGCCTCGCGCGAGGGCTGCAAATACGCGCAACTGGTACAGCGCGCCACCGAGATCGACTGGCGTGCGCTCAAGGGCATCTCATCCGTGGCCGTCACCGCCGGCGCATCGGCCCCCGAGCTTTTGGTTGACGAAGTGATCGACGCCTTCCGCGCGCATTACGATGTCACTGTGGAATTGGTTGAAACCGCCACCGAAAACGTCGAATTCAAAGTGCCGCGCGTCCTGAGGCAACCAGCGTGATCGGAGTACCAAAGGCACCGCTTTATCTGGGGTTGGCAGGGCTGATCCCTTTTGTCTGGGGTGCGTTGACCTATCTGAACGGCGACCTGAACGCTTGGGGCGCTCAGAACCTTGGCGCGCGGTTTGTGGGCCCGTATGTGCAGCTGTTCTATGGCTCGGTGATCCTGAGCTTCATGTCCGGTGTTCTTTGGGGGTTTGCCACCAAGACTTCGGGCAGCAAGGCAGGTCTGTGTTACACACTGTCGGTCCTGCCCGCGCTTTGGGCCTTTTTCATGACGGGCGGCGGGCCGGTGCAGGCGGGCACAAACCTGATGTACGGGTTTGCCGGCCTGTTGGTGCTGGATGCCTTGTTTTCTTATTGGCGGCTGACACCGGCTTGGTGGATGCGGTTACGCGTCCTGCTGACCGCCGTTGTTCTGGCCAGCCTTGCCGTCGGAGTATACCTGTGACCGATAAACGCACGATCGACGCATATACCAACAGGGTGGCCGAATACCTGAACATTCCCCTGCCCGAAGCACAGCTTGAGGCCAGACAAGCATTTGTAGATGCAGTCGTCGCAGGTGGATATGTTCTGGATCTGGGATCCGGGCCGGGGTCAGATAGCAGTTTCCTGATGCGTCAAGGATTGACGGTAAAGGCGCTGGATGCGACGCCTGCCTTCGTGGATCACGCCCGGCAGAACGGAGTGGACGCCCATCTGGGCACGTTCGATGACGTCACCGAAACCGCTATCTATGACGGTGTCTACGCCAGCTTTTCCCTGCTGCACGCGCCACGCGCAGATTTCCCGCGACACCTGAAGGCGATTCACACTGCTCTGAAGCCTAAGGGGCAGCTTTTTCTCGGCATGAAGCTGGGCACAGGTGAGCACAGGGACGAGTTGGATCGGTATTACACCTATTATACTGAAGCCGAGATCGAAGACGCGCTGACCCAAACCGGATTCACAATTGATCGCTCGGTCAAAGGGATGGGAAAAGGTCTTGCCGGCTCTTACGACGGTTTTGTCCTGGTGTTCGCTCATGCCTGATTTGTTTGCCTATACCGATGGTGCCTGTTCCGGCAATCCCGGACCCGGAGGCTGGGGTGTTTTGCTGCGCGCGATGGACGGGGACACCGTTTTGAAAGAGCGTGAGCTGAATGGCGGCAAGGCCGAGACAACCAACAACCGAATGGAATTGCTGGCCGCCATTTCCGCGTTAGAGACGTTGGAACGCCCTTCGAAAATCACTATTGTGACCGACAGCGCCTATGTGAAGAACGGCGTCACCGGCTGGATCTTTGGCTGGAAGCGCAACGGCTGGAAAACCTCGAACAAGAAGCCGGTCAAAAATGTCGATCTGTGGCAACGTCTGGATGAGGCGCAAGAACGGCATGATGTGACCTGGGAATGGGTCAAAGGACATGCGGGCCATCCGGAGAATGAAAAGGCCGATGAACTGGCCCGTTCCGGCATGGCCCCGTTCAAACCCAAGAAGGCGCAGGCGTGACCGCGCTGACGCTGCTGGATTATGCCTCGGTCCTGATCTTTGCGCTGACCGGAGCTTTGGTGGCAAGCCGCGCGCAGCTGGATCTGGTAGGGTTTGCCTTCATGGCCTGCCTGACGGCAGTCGGGGGCGGCACCGTGCGTGATCTGTTGTTGGACCGGCACCCGATCTTTTGGGTCGGTCAGCCGGATTACATCCTGATCGCCGTCGCCGCCGCGGTATTGGTTTTTTTCACCGCACATCTGATGGAAAGCCGTTACAACTGGCTGATCTGGCTGGACAGTTTCGCTCTGTCGGTGGCGGTCGCCGCCGGTACCGGCGCGGCACTGTCGTTGGATCAATCCGGGGTCATTGTTGTGTTGATGGGCGTGACGACCGGTTGTCTGGGCGGGTTGATGCGCGATGTCGTCTGCAACGAGGTTCCGCTGGTGCTGAAACAGGGCGAGCTATATGTTTCATGCGCTTTTACCGGCGCGCTGACAGCTGTGATTGCTGTCCGGCTGGGGTTGGAACCCGCGCTCTCACTGGCTCTTTGTGCGCTGGTTTGCTGGGCGTTGCGGGCTGGTTCTTTGACGTTTGGTTGGCAACTGCCCGTCTACAAAAGTCGCCCGCCACGCAGCTAGGCCAACCGGTGGACGCAACAGAACTGTGCTGATACCTCTTTGGGCAGTACAGTTCGGCGAGGCACGCGATGACCTTCAGATTCACATCCATATCAGCTTGTCTGGCTCTGCTCGCCTCGTGTGGCGAGTACTATACACCTGTCAGTTTCGTTGCACAGGGCGACCAGATCATTGCATCAGGCACGATTGATGAAACGACGCTATCGGCATTTGAGGAAGTCGTCGCCGAAAACCCCGAGGCCCGAACTCTGGTCCTGCAATACATCGAAGGATCAGTGGATGACGATGCCAATGTCATCTTCAGCCGCGAAGTACACAAGGCCGGTTTCGATACAGTCGTACCGTCTAACGGTCTGGTTGCCAGCGGGGGCACCGATCTGTTTCTGGCCGGAAACCGCCGCATCTTGCAACCGGGGGCCTGTGTCGGCGTTCACAGCTGGGCCGGATCGGGACTGGTGGCGACCGAGTTGCCCGAAGACGACCCGGAACATGACCGATACCTGGACTATTTCAAAGACATCGGCGTGGATGAGGAATTTTACTGGTACACCCTCTTCGCAGCCCCGGCTGAAAGCATGCACTGGATGACCGCCGCTGAAGCGAACCGGTACGATATGACCACAAAGGGTGCACCGGCCCTTGGTTCAGCCACGGTGTGCGACGCGCGGTGAATCAACGCGACAGCAAGCGCGCACCGATCTCTTTGACGAATTTTGCGGCCACCATTGCGGTCATACCGTATGGGTCGCGATGCGGGTTCAATTCAACAATATCCGCGCCAACCAATTGACCCTCGAAACGATGGATCAGGTTGATGACCTCGCGCGTGCTCAGCCCGCCAGGTTCGTGATGTGAGACGCCGGGGGCAAAGGCCGGATCAAGTGCATCCAAATCCAGTGACAAATAGACGGGGCCATCAAAAGAAATCTGCAGGTCGGCACTCCAGTTTCGCATGTCGATCACTTCGACTCCGAACCTGTCGGCTTGCGCGCGCTGATGGGCGTTCATGGTTCGGATTCCGACCTGTACCAACCGCTTGACCGGGCAGTTCTCCATCACCCGCGCAAAGGGGCAGCCATGGCCCAATGGGCCGATATCCTGCTCGTCATACAGATCGGGATGGCTGTCGATATGCAGAATGTTCAGGCCTTCGTTTCGGTCCGCATGGGCTTTGATCAGCGGATAGGCTACAGAATGATCCCCGCCCAGAGACAACAGGCGCGCGCCGGTTGCGATCCGCTTGGCTGCTTCGGTTTCGATCCGGTCAATCGGCTCCTGACCCCGCATTTCGAACACGTCCAAATCGCCGGTATCACGAAACCGCTCGGTCGCGCCCAGATCAGTGCCATCCTCGGCCGTCAGATTGGCAGCACCCGAATGCAGTGCCTCGCGAATTCGTCCGGGCGCGAAAGCCGGACCTTGCAGGAAAGAGGAATGCAGATCCAGCGGCACACCCATCAGGGCGACATCACCCGGTTTCAGATCGTGCTGCATCGGCATCCTCCCAAATCGTCTGGACGCGATCTGGACGGACAAAAGACCCAAGGTCAAGCGGTTATCGGCGCAGATAGGTTTGCCAGATCCAGATCACCAGTAACGCGCCAAGAACTGCGCCAACAAAGCCAGACAGCCAGCCCATGACTGTTACCAAAAACCGCAGCAGGAACCCTCCGATCAAAGCGCCAACAATCCCAATCAACATGGTCGTCGGGATATCTGCCTCGATCCGCATCAGCCGGGTGGCCAAAAACCCGGCAGCTGCTCCGATGATGATCAGGGCGACAACGGGCATCTTACTTCCTCCAATGGGTCGGCACGATGATCAAGGCCCCGACAGATGAAATCACCGCGTCCAATCCCGGCGGGCCAAAGCTGATCCCAAACATGATGCGGACAAAATAAAACAAGAACGCTCCGCCCACGCAAATGATGATCGAGGGCAGATAGCCGTTATGAGTAAAGCCAGATTTCTCGGACAGGTACCCCACAATCCCGGCAATCACGACGGTGCCCATCATCACCATGAACATATGGCTTTACTCCGAAGACAGCTGAGTGCCGGTCGGTATTGCCCAGCCCCGCAGAAACGTTTCCCTATCCTGCGCGCCTTTGCCTGCCCTTTGCAAGCGCAGCAGTTCGACAGCACCCTGCCCGCAGGCCACGTGCAGATCGTCATTCAAAACTTCGCCAGGGGCGCCCAGCCCGTCTGCGACGCGCGACGCCAGCACCTTGATCCGCTCACCGTCCATTTCGGTCCAGGCCCCGGGAAAGGGCGACAGGCCGCGGATCTGCCGATCAACCTCGACCGCCGGGCGTTTCCAGTCAATGCGCGCCTCGGACTTGTCGATCTTAGCGGCATAAGTTACGCCGTCCTCGGGCTGAGGTTCAGGTGCAAGGTTCGGCAGATTGGCCAGTGCATCGATGATCAACGCGGCCCCCATGGTCGACAGGCGATCGTGTAGCTTCGCAGTGGTTTCTTCGGGTTCGATTGCAGTTACCTGCCGCAACAGAACGGGGCCAGTGTCCAGACCTGCCTCCATCTGCATAATGCAGATCCCGGTCTCGGCGTCGCCTGACATGATCGCCCGATGGATCGGCGCGGCCCCGCGCCAACGCGGCAACAGGCTGGCATGGATGTTCAGGCAACCCTGTTTGGGCGCATCCAGAACAGGCTGCGGCAGGATCAGGCCATAAGCTACGACAACGGCCACATCCGCGTTTAGCGCGGCAAAGGCGTCTTGTTCTTCGGCTGATTTCAACGAAACCGGATGGCGGACGGGAAGGCCCAACTCCTCGGCCCTGGCGTGAACGGGCGTGGGGCGGTCTTTCTTGCCGCGACCAGCAGGGCGCGGCGGCTGACAATAGACGGCAGCAATTTCGTGCCCAGCCTCAACCAGCGCATCCAACACCGGGACTGAGAATTCGGGGGTTCCCATGAAGATGACACGCATGCTCGCCTCCGGAGTTTTTCGGGTACCGGGCTGAAACCCGACTTACGTCAGTTTCTTTGCTTTACGCAGCAGCATGTCGCGTTTGACCTTACTGAGCCGGTCGAAATACATCTTCCCGTTCAGATGATCGATCTGATGCTGCACGCTGGTGGCGTCGATCCCGACAAAGTCGCGACGGTCCACCATGCCCTGTTCGTTCACGTATTTCACAGTCACTGCACGCGGGCGTTTGATCTTGGCTGACACACCGGGCAAGTTCGGGCTGGCTTCTTCGTGTTCGCGCAGCTCAATCGAGCTGTGCAGGATTTCCGGGTTGGCCAGACGCACGGCCTTGCCCCGCTCAGCCGATCCATCAACCACGGCCAGACGCAACATCACACCAATCTGCGTCGCAGCAAGGCCAACACCGGGCATTGCCTCCATCGTGTCGATCATATCGTCCCAGATCGCCCGAATTTCATCGGTGATTTCTGCCACCTCATCCGCTTCGGTGCGCAGACGTTTGTCGGGCCAGGGCAAGCAGGTGCGCACGGTCATGAGCGTGCTTTCTCGCGTTTCAGCTTTTGCATCTTGCGCGTGATCATCTGCCGTTTCAGCGGTTTGAGATAGTCGATGAACAGCTTGCCGTTCAAATGATCGATCTCATGTTGCACGCAAGTGGCCCAAAGCCCATCAAAGGTTTCCTGCTGCAGATTGCCATTCTGATCCATCCAGGTGACGTCCACCACCTTGGGGCGGGTCACTTCGGCGTATTGATCGGGGATGGACAGGCACCCTTCCTCATAGACATTGGTTTCATCCGATGATGCGATGACCTCGGGGTTGAACATGATCAGAGGGCGCGGGGTTTCACCTTCTTCCTTGACACAATCCAGAACAATCAAACGATCCAGCACACCGATCTGCGGCGCGGCCAGGCCGATGCCGGGCGCGTCATACATGGTTTCCAGCATGTCGTCAGCCAGTTTGCGCAGCTCGTCCGTAAGGTCGCCTACGGGCGCGCAGACCTTCTTCAGGCGGGGGTCGGGATGGATCAGGATATTGCGTTTCATGAGGCTGATTTAGGCCATCCCGTCCCGCGCCGCAACGCCCCCCTTGCACCTGCCCGATTTGCGGTTAGCTTTCGACCAACAGAACGGAGCAGACATGACTTTCAACGACCTGATCGACCGCCGGGGCACCAACAGTTCCAAATGGGACAAGATGGAGATGTTGTACGGCGTCTCACCCAATGACGGGCTGGCCATGTGGACGGCCGATTCCGATTACCAAACAGCGCCTTGCGTAATCGATGCGGTGCGCAAAGCCGCTGATCATGGCGTGTTCGGGTATTCCTGGATGCACCCGGATTATCTGGCTTCCGTCCAGTGGTGGATGAAAACGCGCCATGACTGGGAAATCGATACAGATTGGATTCTGACAACCCAAGGTCTGGGCAATGCAATCGCGCTGTCGCTGGATGTCTGGACCGAACCCGACGATGGCATCGTGATTTTCACTCCCGTCTATCATGAGTTTGCGCATAAGGTGAACAAATCAGGCCGCCGGGTCGTCGAATGCCCGCTGGTGCGGGAAGGCGACAGCTATGGGTTTGATCTGGACGACGCGCAGTCGCGGCTGGACGGGTCCGAGAAGATGTTGCTGTGGTGTTCGCCACAGAACCCGTCGGGGCGTGTTTGGACGCCAGATGAACTGCGTGCCGTGGCCGCGTTTGCCGAGCGGAACGGTTTGATCCTTGTGTCGGACGAGATCCACCACGATCTGGTCTATCCCGGTGCCAAGTTCGTGCCGATGGATGTGGCCGCCCCGGATGCGCGACCCTGGACAGTGACGCTGACCGCTGCGTCAAAGACGTTCAACATCGCCGGGCAGCGGACCGGCAACATGATCATTCCCGATCCCAAACTGCGCGCGGCCATGAAGCATCGGTTGCAAACACTGGACTATGACCCCAGCGCTTTGGGTGTGGCGATGATCACCGCAGCCTACAGCCCTGAGGGGGCCAAATGGGTGGATGCGCAGATTGCACATCTGGAAGGCAATAAGCGCTTGTTCGATCAGACCATCGCCGAAATTCCAGGTCTGTGGTCGATGCCTTTACAAGCAACCTATCTGGCCTGGGTCGATTTCTCGGGCACGGGCATGGATCACGCAGAATTTGTCCGCCGCCTGCGCGAGGACGCGCGGATCGCCACATCGTCTGGCCCCGGCTTCGGCACAGGTGGAGAGACGTTCGAACGCTTCAACCTCGCCACGCAGCGCGCGCGGGTAGAGGAAGCTTGTAACCGACTGAAACGGGCTTTTGGCGATTTGCAGTAAGGCATGCGGCGGCTGGGGCTGATAGGTCTAGCTCTGTTGATCGCGGGTGCCGGCTGGGTTGGCTGGCACCGCTTTGGCCCGCGCCCGCCTACGCCGCCAATGGCACCCGAAGCCACGCGCATTGACCATATCCTGATCGAGAAATCTGCCCGCCGCTTGACGGCCACGCTGGACGGGGCAGTGGTGATGCAGGCTGACATTGCACTGGGCTTTGCTCCGGATGGGGACAAAGAGATCGAAGGGGACGGTAAAACGCCCGTCGGGCTGTTCAGGATCGATCGGCGCAATCCAAACAGCGCCTTTCATCTGTCGCTGGGCATTGACTACCCACAACCCGACGACATCAAACGCGCACGCCAGCAGGGTACGGACCCCGGAGGAGACATCTTCATCCATGGCCAACCCAATGGGGTGGCCGGTTTTACGCTGCCCGGAGACTGGACCTTGGGCTGTATTGCGCTGTCAAACGCCGAAATGGCGCAGCTTTGGACTCTGACTGAAACCGGAACGACCGTCGAAATCCGGCCCTAGTCCTCGTGCCCCAACAGGGCAATCGGTGCATCCGGCGCGCGATAGAAATCCAGCGGAGCCTTGTCATGGGCCGCAGTGCTGCGCTTGAACTCATACCGCATCTCACCACCCTCATCCTCATCCGCGACGATCAGGCATTGGTAGAGGTGGTTGGCCCCATCGTAGATATCGACCAGCCCACGCAGGCGGGGTGTCGTTTCGGCCTCAACAGTGAAGCCGTCCTTCCACAATTTGAGGATTTTGTAGGTATTGTTGCCCATTTCCACCCGCAAACGGCTGGCTTTCTTCAACGTGGCGATTCGGGCCGCGTCCAACTCGGCGCGTATTTCCTTTGAAACATAGGTACTCATTAATCCGTTCCCCCGTGAATGACATCTATTGTGCGGGAACAGTTGTAAAAATCCAGTGAACCACATCACAGAATTCAGCGCGGCTGCGAATTGTTGCACAGAAATCCCAACCCTGATTGTGCGCGAATGCAGAGCAGTTGCGCGGGCGTTCGGATAGGCACAGGGCGGGCACAGACCTATCTTCAGACAAACGCCTACGCGGAGGAAAAGAAATGGGCCTGCTGGTCGACGGAACATGGCATGACACTTGGTACGACACAAAGTCTACGGGAGGCGCGTTCAAACGCAGCGCGGCGCAATTTCGCAACTGGTTAACGGCTGATGGAAGCGCGGGGCCGTCCGGCAAGGGCGGATTCAAGGCAGAACCCGGGCGCTATCATCTCTATGTCAGTCACGCCTGCCCCTGGGCGCACCGCACCCTGATCTTTCGCGAATTGAAAGAGCTAACTGACCTGATCTCTGTCTCAGTTGTGCACCCTGACATGCTGGACAAAGGCTGGACCTTTGTGACCGACGATCATGGCGCAACGGGTGACGATCTTTACGGCATGGACTTCGCGCACCAAATCTACACCAAGGCCGATCCGTCCTATTCCGGCCGCGTCACGGTGCCGATCCTGTGGGACAAGCTGCAGGAGACCATCGTCTCGAACGAAAGTTCAGAAATCATCCGCATGTTCAATTCGGCCTTCAACGGGATCACCGGCAACACCGATGACTACTGGCCCGAGGCGATGCGGGACAAGATCGAAGAGGTCAACGCCCGCATCTATTCAGACGTGAACAACGGCGTCTATAAGTCCGGCTTTGCCACCTCGCAAGAGGCCTATGACGAAGCTGTGGGCCCGCTGTTCGCCACGTTGGACTGGCTGGAGGACCGCCTGTCCCGCAATCGGTATTTGATGGGAGACCGGATCACCGAGGCTGACTGGCGTCTGTTCACGACATTGATCCGTTTTGATCCAGTCTATCACTTGCATTTCAAGTGCAACAAACGTCGCCTGATCGATTACCCGAACCTTTGGGCCTATACGCGCGAGTTGTATCAATGGCCGGGTGTCGCGCCTACGGTCAACATGAACCATATCGTGCGCCACTATCACTACAGCCATGACAGCATCAATCCGCACCGGATCATCCCGACCAATCCGGATCTGGAATACATGGAACCGCACGGACGCGATCAACGCCCTGCTGCGTAATGCTCCACCATCGCCGCCAGATCCTCTGGCGGCGTTTCACTTTGTACATAGGCACAGGCATTCGGGCTGTGGGCAAAGATCGAACCGTCCGAGAAAAAGGTGGTGTTGGTGACAAAGATCACCCGCGCCTCGGGGCGGCGATAGCTTGCGAAATCGGCCACCGCTAATGCGCTGCCGCTTTCCAAAACCAGATCCAGCACGATGATTTCAAAATCCGTGCCATACAGCGCCAGAATGGCGGCCTCCTGCGTCTCGACCAGCGTGACCTCGGCGCCTTGCCGCTCCAGATGCCTTTTCCAGACCCGACCAAGGTCGGGGTTACTCTCAACAATCAGAACTTTCATTTGCAACAACCTCGGCACTTGATATGGTGAGTGGTGCCGACCCCCGTGGTCCGTGATCTCGTTATTTCCTTAACAAAGTGTTAACAGCGGCCCCACAGGTCCGTGATCACACGGATTTGCTTGTGTAAGAGGCGAAAATCCGCTTGAAACGCGCCAAAACCGGTCATTTCCCACAGAGAGAGCAGATGAGCACATTGGATCACGGTCTGGACCCTCGCGCCGTGCGCGACCACGGCGGCGGACTGGACAGGGCGATTGTCAAATATGGCGGCCAACGCGCCAACTGGATCGATCTGTCGACCGGCATCAACCCGCACCCGTATGAGATATCTGGGCTTACAGCAGAGGATTGGACGGAACTGCCGGACCACGGGGCTTTTGAACGCCTGAGCGAGGCCGCGCGCCGGTTTTGGAACGTGCCGAAGGGCGCGGCGATCCTTCCCGCACCAGGAGCATCCGCCATCATCGCCCGTATCCCAGCGCTGGCCACATCCGGCACAGTTCAAATCACGCCACCCACTTATAACGAACACGCGGCCGCCTTTTCAGCTCAGGGTTGGAATGTTCAGGCCGACACAGCCGGAGACGCCCGTGTGATCGTACATCCGAACAACCCCGATGGGCGGATCTGGCGGGAAAGCGATGTCACAGCGCCGCTGACCGTTATTGATGAAAGCTTCTGCGACGTCACGCCGGATGCGTCTCTGATCCATCTGGCGGACCGCTCCGGTGTGATCGTGCTGAAGAGCTTTGGCAAGTTCTGGGGGCTGGCTGGAATGCGTCTGGGGTTTGCAATCGGACGGCCAGACCTGATCAACCGGCTAAACGATTTGACCGGTCCGTGGTCCGTGTCGGGCCCTGCCCTGCGCATTGGAACCCAAGCCTTTTCAGACAACGGTTGGGCTGACGCCACACGCGTGCGTCTGACTGAAGAGGCCGCGCGGCTGGATACTCTGATGACGGCCAAGTGCGCTCAGATCGTTGGCGGCACCAGCCTGTTCCGCCTGTACAAGGTCGACGACGCCGCTAATTGGCAGGACAGGCTGGCACAGAACCATATCTGGAGCCGCATTTTCCCCTATTCAACCACATATCTACGCCTGGGCCTGCCACCCAAGAATGGCTGGGACAGATTAGAGGCCGCGCTGTGAGCGTTGGCCTGATGCTGGTCTGCGCCATGTGCCTAGACGCCGCACTTGGAGAGCCTGACTGGCTCTGGTCTCGCGTCAAACACCCCGCAGTGATGATAGGCAATCTGATTGGCTGGTTGGACAAACGGCTGAATCACGGGAATACGCGACGATTGAAAGGCGTTTTCGTGCTGGTCCTGTTGCTTTGCGGCGCATGGGGGCTTGGCTGGGCGCTTTCGTTGCTGGGACCGGTGGTCGAAATTCTGGTTTGCGCGATCCTGCTGGCACAGAAATCTCTGGTCACGCATGTGCGTGCTGTGGGTGACGGGCTGTTGACTTCGCTGACCGAGGGGCGGGCACAGGTGGCGATGATCGTCTCACGCGATACCCGCGACATGACCGAGGCGCAGGTGGCGCGTTCGGCCATCGAAAGCGCGGCGGAAAACGTCAGCGACGGGATCATTGCACCCGCTTTCTGGTTTCTCGTCGCCGGGTTGCCGGGGCTGTTGGTCTACAAAGCCGTGAATACCGCCGACAGCATGATCGGGTATCGCAATGAAAAGTACAGCGAGTTTGGCTGGGCCTCGGCACGGTTCGATGACTTGCTGAACCTGATCCCGGCCCGCCTGACCTGTGTACTGATCGTGGCGCTCTCAGGCCAACGGTCGCGCTGGCGCGAAATTGTTGGGGATGCGCGCCGCCATATCTCGCCCAATGCAGGCTGGCCCGAGGCCGCGATGGCCCGCGCGCTGAACATCGCCCTCGCCGGGCCACGCAGCTATGATGGAAAGCTGCGGGACCTGGCCTGGGTCAATGGCGACGCGCCGCGCGAGATCGGGGCGGCGGAGGTTTTCCGCGCATGTCACATGTTGTGGAGCGTTTGGGGGCTTGCGCTTGGGCTCGTGTCAGTGTGGGTTGGGGTCAATCTGATTTTCTGACGGGTCTCTTCATGCGTTTTCTTTCCAGCCTGGTTTCCGCCGCTTTGCTTGCTTCTCCTGCCTTTGCCCAATGTGGGGGTGGGTTCAATTCCTTTGTCAAAGGCTTGAAGACCGAAGCCATGCAACAAGGCTTTGACAAATCCACCGTGAACGCATTTTTCAAAGGTGTGCAGCAAGACAATGCGGTGCTCAGGGCCGACCGGGCGCAAGGGGTGTTTCAGAAACCGTTCATCGAGTTTTCGCGCCGCCTGATCTCGGCCAACCGGATTGAACGCGGGCAGGCCATGTCGCGCAAATATGATGCGGTCTTTAACCGGATCGAACAAGAATACGGTATCTCACGCGGGGTGCTGCTGGCCTTCTGGGCGTTCGAGACCGACTATGGCTCGTTCCAGGGGGACTTCAACACCCGCAACGCGCTGGTGACTTTGGCGCACGACTGCCGCAGGCCCGAATTGTTTCGCCCACAAATCTTCGCCGCTATCGAGCTGTATCAAAACGGCGATTTCGACCCGGCCCGCACGACTGGTGCATGGGCCGGAGAGATTGGCATGGTCCAAATGCTGCCGCGCGACATTTTGGAAAACGGGGTCGACGGTGATGGTGACGGGCATGTCCGCTTGAAAACCTCGGCCGCTGATGCGCTGATGTCCGGGGGCAAAATGCTGTCGCATCTGGGCTGGCGCGCGGGCGAGCCATGGTTGCAAGAGGTCACGGTGCCCGCTCAGATGGACTGGTCCCTGTCCGGCCCGGGTAAACCCCGCTCGGTGGCCGATTGGCAAGCCATGGGCGTGCAGGCGCGCAGCGGGTCGTTGGCCAACCTGCCTGCCTCGCTGATCCTGCCGCAAGGGCGCAATGGCCCGGCCTTTCTGGCCTACCCGAATTTCGACGTCTATTTCGAATGGAATCAAAGCTTTGTCTACGTTCTGACCGCCGCCTATTTCGGCACGCGACTGGAAGGTGCACAAGTCTATGATGCGGGCAATCCAGCGCAAGGTTTGAACGGAACGCAGATGAAAGAGCTGCAAACCAAACTGCAAGCCAAAGGGTATAACGTGGGCAAGATCGACGGGATTCTGGGGGCCGGAACACGCGCTGCGGTGCAGGCCGAACAGGCCCGCTTGGGCTTGCCTGCAGATGCCTGGCCAACGGTCGACTTGCTGAACCGGCTTTAACTTGACACGCCGCGCTTAACTGTCGTCGAACACCGGGCGCGGCGCACCGTTTTCGTCCAAAGCGACGAACACGAACTCGGCTTCCGTAACCTTTTTTCCATTCTGCGATTGCCTCGGGCGCGCCCAGACATCCACGTGAACGCGAATGGATGTGCGCCCAACATGCGTCAGCGTCGCATACAGCGTCACTTCGTCCCCAACCTTGACCGGGTGCAAGAACTGCATCGCCTCGACGGAAACGGTCGCTGTTCGCCCCTGCGCCACGCGCGCCGCCATATTACCTGCCGCCAAATCCATTTGCGACATCAGCCAACCGCCAAAAATGTCACCGGCCGGATTGGTGTCTGCGGGCATCGCTATCGTGCGAATAACCAGAACACCCTCGTCCTGTTGGCGGCCATGCGACCCGCGTTTTTTACCTAAAGCGAGCCGGTCGTCGGTGTTTTCTGCCACAGGTTCAATCCCCTCCTAAGCCATTGACTGGCGTGGTCGTCGGTTTAGTGTGGCAAGATTTCCCACCAAAATGAAGAGAACACCAGCATTGCGCTTAGGTTATGTATCTCAATTCAGACAAGATTTACTGAGGCCGGACGGGATAGCGGTCTCCTTTCTGATCAATCAGGATCAGCCGTTCGCCACTGCGCACATACAAATCACACCGGCTGAACCCGTTGCGATAGGCGATACAGACGCTGCCGTCCTCGGCGATGGAATATGTGCCAAAAGCCGAGTCTCCGCTGGCATAGGTATAGGAATATGCCCCACCGGCCGAGAATTTGGCCTGACCGTCATCGTAGAAGGTGAATGTTTGGCCTGCCAAAGCGTCAAGCTCTGCTGATGTCAGGGGAATGTCCCCGGACTTTAAAGGCCAGTCTGCAGCATAAGCTGAGCTGGCTACGAACAGGGCGGGGAATAGAAATCGTGTCATGCGCCCAAGTTAGCGCGATCCGAGCGCAAACGTCATAAACTTGCAGTGAACGGTCACGCGACCATCTGTTCGGCCTTTTTCAGATCAACCGAGACCAACTGGCTTACGCCTTGCTCCTGCATCGTGACGCCAAACAGCCGGTCCATCCGCGCCATTGTCACTGCGTGGTGCGTGATGATCAGGAACCGCGTATCGGTCTGGCGGCACATCTCGTCCAGCAGGTCGCAAAAGCGTGTAACGTTGGCGTCGTCCAGCGGCGCGTCGACCTCGTCCAACACACAGATCGGTGCGGGATTGGCCAGGAACACACCAAAGATCAACGCGGTCGCGGTCAGGGTCTGTTCCCCGCCAGACAACAGGCTGAGGGTCGACAGTTTCTTGCCCGGCGGCTGGCACATGATCTCAAGACCGGCATCCAGCGGATCGTCGCTTTCGACCATGACCAGATTGGCCTCACCACCCCCAAACAGGTGCTTGAACAACATAGCGAAGTTCGAGTTCACCTGTTCAAACGCGGTCAACAACCGTTCGCGTCCTTCGCGATTGAGGCTGGCGATGCCGCTGCGCAGGGCCTTGATGGCCTCTTCCAAATCCGCTTTTTCGCTGCTGAGCGTGTCGAATTCTTCCTGAACTTCTTTGCTGTCTTCTTCCGCACGCAAGTTCACCGCACCCATAGCGTCGCGTTGACGCTTGTGGCGGTTCACCTCGGATTCCAGAACATCCGCAGCAGGCATCTGATCGGGGTTCACATCCAACTGATTCAGCAACTGGTTCGGGGTCAGTTGTTGATCCTCGGCGATCCGTTCTGCCGCAGCGACCACACTTTCCTTTGCCGCATCACAGCGTGCCTCGACCGCCGCGCGGCTTTCGCGCGCTTCCGAAGCCAGGCGTTCCGCTTCACGTTCTGCCAGAACAACCTCACGCTGCTGGGTCTCTGCCTCGGCCAGCTTGTCCGCAGCCTCTGCCCGGCGCGCTTCGGCGGCTTCGATCAATTCGTTCAGCTCTTCCCGCGCTTCAGCAATCTCGCCGGGAGCAGCCATGGCGTCGGTCAGCTCCTCTTCCGAGCTTTCTTTGCGCTCAGCCAGTTCCGAGATCCGTTTTTCCGCGGTTTCCAGTCTATGCCGCCACCCGCTGAGGTCTTTTGTGACCTCCTGCGAGCGGCGGGTGCGCGCGTCCCCCTCACGACGCAGCTCATCATGGGTCGAACGGTGGGTCAGCATCGTGATCCGCGCCGCCTCGACAGTTTGTTTGATGTTTTCGACCTCGGCTCGTGCACTGTCGAGATCGCCCAAGCCGCTCAATGCGCCCTCGGCTTCGCGCAGCTGCGCGCGGGCCGCCATAGCGTCTTCCTTGTGGCGATCTACGGCAAGGGTCAGGGTCTCCAGTTTACCCTGCGCCAGATTACGATCCGCTTCGGCGCGGCTAAGCAAGCGCGCAGTTTCGGCCATGCGCTGATCCGCGGCGCGGCGGGTTTCTCGCGCACGACGGTCGGCCTCAGTCACATCTGCCAATTGCCTGGACAGCGCTTCATGCGCGGCGCGGGCGCCATCTGCTTGGGCCTCGGTACGGGCAAGTTCCTGCTTAAGCGCTTCCAGTTTATTGAGCTGCTCCAACCGCAGTGCAGCTGCGCTTGGGGCATCTTCGGCCCATGCACGGAAGCCGTCCCAGCGCCACAAATCACCCGAACGGGACACCAACCGTTGGCCCGGTTTCAACGCTGCTTGCAAACGCGCGCCCTGATCGGCATCCACAAGACCGATCTGTGCAATCCGACGGCTGAGACGATCCGGACCCGAGACGTGAAGCGCCAGCGGTTCGACCCCAACCGGCAAAGGCTGATCGCTGTCATATCCTGCCACCTGCACCCAGCCAGAAGGGCCATCGCCCTCGACCAAGGGCGCGCGCAGATCATCGGCCAGGGCCGCGCCCAGAGCCTTTTCAAAGCCTGGCGCGACGCGCAGCAGATCCAGCACTTGACCACCTTCGGCAGTGTCGCGTTCCACCAGCTTGGCCAGCGCCGTGGTTTCGGCCCGGATCGCGCCAAGCTCACCTTCGGCCTCAGAACGCTGCGCGCGTGCTTCGGCCTCGCGCGCTTGTGTTTCATTGCGCAGCTCATCCGCAGCTGCCAGAGCCTCTTCGGCGGCTTCCGCGGCTTCGCGGGCTTCTTCCTCACCTTCCTGGGCGGCTTCAAACGCCTCGCTGGCGCGGGTCAAGGCGGTTTTGGCCTTATCCACTGCCTGCCGTGCCTTTTCCTCTTCACCCTCAGACCGGGCCAATGTCTTGCGGCTGTCTTCGACCAAACGTTGGGCTGACTGGTGCCGGGCGACCAGACGGGCCATATCTTCGGTCTGTTGCGACAGGTGGTCTTCACGGTTTTGCAGGATCGAGGCTGCCTCACGCGCGATTTCTGCCGCCTCAGTCACTTTCTCGTCATGGCCTTCAGCCGCCTTTGCCAGCTCGCGCGCTTCCCATTCCAGGCGCTCAATCATTTGACCTGCGTCTCGATTCAGACCGGTTTCACGCTCAATATCGTGGCCAAGCTGCTGAATACGGTTTGTCAGCGTCTCAATGGTCTGCCGCGCGCGGGTTTCCTGATCGGAAAGTTGATCGCGCTGCACCTGGTGACGTTGCAGAACCGCAGCTGCGATTGCCTCTTCTTCACGAAGTGGCGGCAAAGTTTCTTCGATCTCGGCACGTTTTGCAGCGGCAGCGCGCGCCTCGGCCTCGGCACGGGAAGCTTCGGTGATACGTTCGCGCAGCTTTTCCTCTGCCTGCTGGCGGGCCATATCAGCCTCTTTCCAGCGTCGATACAGCAGCATCCCTTCGGCCTGACGCAGTTGTTCGCCGATTTCACGGTATCGCGCGGCCTGACGGGCTTGGCGCGCCAGTTGAGCCAATTGCCCACCAAGCTGTTCCAGAACGTCATCGACGCGGGTCAGGTTCGCCTCGGTGCCTTTCAGCTTTAGCTCGGCTTCGTGCCGACGTTGATACAGACCCGAGATCCCGGCAGCTTCTTCCAGAATGCGGCGGCGCGCGCGGGGTTTGGCGTTGATCAATTCGGCGATGCGGTTCTGCCCGACCAGCGCAGGCGAATGTGCCCCCGTCGAAGCATCGGCGAACAGCATCTGTACATCGCGCGCGCGCACATCCTTGCCGTTGGTCTTGTAAGCGCTGCCAACATCGCGGGTGATGCGCCGTACGATCTCCAACTGATCGCTGTCGTTGAATCCAGATGGCGCAAGACGTTCCGAGTTGTCCATGGTCAGGACGACCTCAGCAAAATTGCGTGCAGGACGCGTGGCAGCACCTGCGAAAATCACGTCTTCCATCGCGCCACCACGCATGGATTTGGGCCGGTTTTCACCCATCACCCAACGCAATGCTTCCAGAAGATTGGACTTGCCACAGCCATTTGGCCCCACCACACCGGTCAACCCGTCTGCGATGATCAGATCGGTTGGATCAACAAAGCTTTTGAAGCCGGTCAGTTTGAGCTTGCTGAAACGCAATGGCAGCGTGTCCCGTGATTCCTATGAGTTGAAAGTCTGCGCAAGGGATAGGGTCCGAGTCAACGTAGTTGCGCAGGATATGGGATATCATTTTGAGTTATCCACAATATCTTGCCGAAATACCCAAGAACACGCGTATATCAATATGGGGTGCACTCAAAGACCTGATAGCCGTAGTCATCCCCTACGTTTTCGTAGATGCCATAGTCGATGCATTCATAGTTGGGCGTAGAAACAGCAGTCAGCAGCAACCGCTCGCCCGCGTCTCGATCACACCCCAAAACCCCAACCGTTACCGCCGCATCGCCCAGCACATCCAGAATCGGACACCCCGAAACCTGAGCCATCGCAAGGGCGGCCCGGTCTCGGACCGGACCCAGCCGTGGCGCGTATTGCGCGTTGACCCGAACCGCTTCGGCCAGCTCACCGCGCACGCGCACGTCGAACACGCTGCCATTCACCGATACACGCGTGGCAGGCACGTCGCGGAAATGAGGGGTTCCGGCCGCACAGGCGGCCAACAGCAAAGGGGCAAGACACCGGATCATGCCGCAGAGTTGCAGCATTTTGGTTAACAGATCCTTTCTGCGTATCAGGCCCGCAGTACTTCACCCAACCGACGAATACCTTCGCGGATTGCTGCCTCGTCAGAATTTGAAAAGCTAAGTCGAATGGTATTGGCGCCGCTGCCATCCGGGAAGAATGCCTGACCCGGCACAAACGCCACTTTCACCGTGTCCAACGCACGCGCCAGCAATTCAGACCCACTGCCCCCTGCAGGCAGCGTGACCCAGATGAACATACCGCCCTCGGGCCGGGTCCACTCGACCCCGTCGGGCATATGCTGTTCCAACGCGTCCAGCATCACATCGCGACGGTTCTGATAAACCGCACGCACTTGGGGAATATGGCTGTCAAAACACGCTTGCGCCACGTCATAAACGGCCATTTGGTTTATGGTCGCCGAATGCAGGTCCGCCGCCTGCTTCAACAAAACCAACTGAGATATGATCGGCTTGGGCGCCACGACCCAGCCCATGCGCAGCCCCGGAGACAGGGTTTTTGAAAAGCTACCGCAATAGATCGTCCGACAGTCTTCAATTGATCCTTTGCGGGCCAGCTCCAAAGACAGGATTGGTGGGATCGGATCCCCGTCATAGCGCAACGCCTGATAGGCCCCGTCTTCGATTATGGCGCAATCCAACTCTTCTGCCAAATCCAACAAAGCTTCCCTGCCTTGCAGATCCAGAGTTTCGCCGGTTGGGTTGGCAAAATCCGCCGACAGGTAAGCGAATTTCACCGCCCCGTCCCCGGCTGCTGCCTTGTATTCTTCGGCCCCGCTGTTGCTGTTCACCCGATCAAACCGGGGTTCATACGCGTTGAACGCTGCAAGCGCGCCCAGATAGGTGGGCCAGCCAACCAGGGCGGTGTCGCCGGGCGACAAAAACAGCTTGCCAAGATAATCCAGCGCCTGCTGCGATCCCGACGTGATCAGAATGTTGTCGATGTCACACGCCACTCCGATTTCACGCATGTGCTGCGCCAGCCATTTGCGCAGCGGGACATAACCTTCGCTGACCGAATATTGCAGTGCCTGCGCTTGTGTCTCTGGCCCCAGCGCTGCTTGAAACGCCTGTGCAAACGCATCAGCGGGAAACAACGCTGGATCCGGAATGCCGCCTGCAAAGGAAATGATCCCTGGTTGGTCGAGCAGTTTCAGCAGCTCTCGGATTTCTGATGCCTTCATCCGGGAAGCCCGGGTGGCAAACAAGGGATGTTGGGACATGAGGCTCCTCCGATCTCAGTTTCGGGCAGCCTATTGCCAGATGATTTAAAGTCAATAATGCTGACCTATTATTTCAGCCGATGTGAACAGGTGTTCTTGAACGTGCCCCATGTCCGTGGTCAAATGACTTGACCAATTGCGGAAACAACATGCCCTTTCACAAAGTTGAAACCGAAAAACTCTCGCTTGCTGTCGTTCGCCAGATCGAGCTTCTGATCCTGCGCGGCATCCTGCGCCCTGGCGAACGTCTCCCCTCGGAACGTGAATTGGCCGAGCGGATGGGTGTGTCCCGCCCGTCCCTACGCGACGCAATATCTGAGCTTCAGGCGCAAGGATTGCTGACCGCCAAGGCTGGATCTGGGATCTACGTGGCCGAGGTTCTGGGATCGGCCTTTTCCCCTGCGCTGATCCGTTTGTTTGGCAGTCATGACGAAGCGGTGTTTGATTACCTGTCTTTTCGCCGCGACATGGAAGGGTTGGCAGCGGAAAGGGCTGCGCGCCAAGGATCCGAGAGCGACCTGAAAGTGGTTCAGGCGATCTTTGACAAGATGCAAGCGGCCCACGACCGGAATGCAGCGGATGACGAGGCGCAACTGGATGCTGAATTCCATATGGCCATCATCGAGGCCAGCCATAATGTCATCATGTTGCATATGATGCGCTCGATGTATGATTTGTTGGTGCAGGGCGTGTTCTACAACCGTCAGACGATGTTCCAACAGCGCGCCACACGCGAAGCGATTTTAGACCAGCATCGGGCCATCAATGACGCGTTACAGGCGCGCAGTCCTTTAGCCGCGCGCACCGCAATTGAACAGCACCTTGATTTTGTCGAACGTTGCATGGCCGATCAAAGGAAGACGGATCGAAACGAATCTATTGCGCAACAACGTTTGCAACATGAAACCGGGCGGGCCTAAGCGCCACCATTATTTGCCGGTCGAATGTGGAAAACGCCGCGACTAAGCGGCCCCTGTTGCAGCGGGGAGCAGGTGGCGCGGAAAGGGTTTTCCACTGCCTTCTCCCAAATGACGATCAAGGGCCACTGTTGTCAGGGCCGGGTCAATGAACAGCCTTGCGCCACGGTCCCGAAGCCGTTTGTGAAGCATCACATGTTCGCACACCCGCTGCCCCTTTTCGTCGCGGCACGAATAGCGCAAGCCCCGGAGCGCACGAGTTTTGTACAACCCGGCACCTCCGAACGCGCTGTCGACCGCGATAAGCGGGGTTTCGGTGGGAATATGGAATTGCCGATCAAAAACCGCTGACTTCAACAACGCCCGGCGCCATTTCCGGCGCCCGAACAAAGGCCTGCGCGTGCTCTGAATGCGCTGCCAGACGTCTTCATCACACCAGCCGGGGCAGCGCAGAGCATAAATGTCGTAATATGCAGGTTTGGAATTGGCAAAGACGCCTTCCCACAAAGGAGTGACCCTTTTCGCGGCGGTCAGAACCGCTTGAACGTCCAGGCACGTATTCGGACCATTCAGATCCAGCACCAGGGTCAGCTCGTTGTCATCGTCTTTTGCTTCCAGCCTGTTGAGTATGGCATTTCTGGCCGCAGTGATGCGCTCAATCCGGTCAGGAAATCTAGAAACAAGCCCGTCCAGCTGAATGATGTCGACATGCCGGTTTCGTTCGGCGTAGTCGTTCAACACACGGTTCGTATCGTCCGAATTGTCGTTGGTCGCAATGATGACCGAATACCGGTGCAACTGAGCGGACAGGTTTTGAATCCTGTTGATCGTGTCGATCAGCGCCGCGCCACCATTTCTGACCACGCCTACAATATTCATCGAAACTGCGTCGCCCGACACGTTCAGTCTTTCCCTGTGTTATCACGCTAGCTGCAAAGCTTCCCTGTCGACCAGTTCCCCAACGGTTGGCAGGATTCGGAGTGTGCTTCAAATCAAGCAGAACTCGCCACAAAACAAAAGACCCGAAAGCGAAACGCCCCCGGGTCAACTGTATCATTTGTCTGGCGGGTCAACCGTCAGTGCAGCTTGGTGCCTACATCTGCAATCGACGCGTCGATCAGTTTGTTGGCTTGTGCTGCAGTCATTTGCTTGGCCAGAACCGAACCCGCCGCAGCAACTGCGACCGAAACGGCCTGATCACGCACTTCTTTCACAGCAGACGCTTCGGCCGAAGCAATCTGGTCCTGAGCTGCAGCCAGACGGCGTTCAATTGACTTTTCAAGGTCAACCTTCGCCTGTTCCGCTGCCAGAGCCGCGTCTTCCTTGGCCGCTGCAACGATTGCATCAGCCTGTCCCTGAACTTCACGCTGCTTGCGCTCGTAAGAAGCCAGCAAGCTACGTGCTTCTTCATGCAGGGCGCGCGCTTCGTCCAGCTCGGACTTGATGCCTTCGGCACGGTTGTCCAGCGCCCCACCGATCATGCCGGGGACCTTGAAGTAGAACAGAACCGCAATGAAGACGATAAAGCCCAGAAGGACGACAAAGTCCGTATTGCCAAGCGAAAAGAACGGGCCTTTGGCCGCAAAGGCCGGGCTGGCCGCACCAAATGTCAGGATAAGAGCAAGAGTGTTCCGCATGTCACTTATCCTTTCGTCTGCGCATCTACGGCACCGGCAATGGCATCCGCATCCGCTTCGCCGCCAAGTGCTGTAACCAGTTCGGCAGCCGTGTCCTTGGCAACCACTTGAATGCTTTCCAGCGCACCGGCTCGGATTTCGGCAATTGCCTTTTCCGATTCAGCCGCTTTTGCAGCGATTTCCGCATCCGCTTTTGCTATCGCGTCATCCAGACCAGCCTGAATTTCGGCGCGGGCTTCCGCTGCGATACGCTGTGCCTCAGAACGGGCATCGGCCAGCGCTTTGTTGTAGGCTTCTTCAGCCTCGACCGCCTTGGCCTTCAGATCTTCGGCCGCAGCCAGGTCGTTGGTAATGGTCCCCTGACGTTCAGCCAGGATTGCCGCGATGCGAGGCAGAGCCACGCGGGACAGGACCAGAAAGATGACGACCAGCGTAATGACCAGCCAGAAAATCTGGTTGGGGAACCAATCGAAGCAGAGCTGCGGCATACCGATGGCAGAGCCATAGGAGTCAACGCACGAGCCAGCTACTTCTTTCGTAATGGGTTCAGTCGCCATGATGTCCTCCGTCGGAACGTTGTCTTTACAACAGGTGGGCCGCTATGGCTTGGGCCCACCTGCGCGTAAGGATCAGGTTCCGCAGATTAGACGGCGAACATCAGCAGCAGCGAGACCAGGAATGCGAAGATCCCCAGGGCTTCTGCGAATGCGATACCGATGAACAGGGTTGCGGTCTGCGAAGCAGCCGCCGAAGGGTTGCGCAGGGCGCCGGCCAGGAAGTTGCCTGCAACGTTGCCCACCCCGATTGCGGCTGCGCCGGAACCGATTGCTGCCAGGCCTGCGCCGATGTGTGCGAGATCGCCTTCCATGATGTATCTCCTTACGAATTGGAAGTTTCGATGTTTGGGTATCGGACCTTAGTGCGAAGGATGCAGCGCATCTTTCAGGTAAACACAGGTCAGAATGGTGAATACGTAGGCCTGAATGAAGGACACGAGGACCTCAAGACCATACATTGCAGTAATCGCCAGAACGGACACGGGCGAGATCACGGCAATCGCAGCAAAGCCTGCGAAAACCTTGATAACCGCGTGGCCTGCCATGACGTTACCGGCAAGACGAATAGAGTGGCTGACAGGACGTACGAAGTACGAGATCAGCTCGATGATCGCCAGGATCGGGCGCAGTGCCATCGGTGCGCTGGACACCCAGAACAGACCCAGGAACGCCGTACCGTTTTTGACGAAGCCCAGAACCGTCACGGTCAGGAACACGGCCAACGCCAGCGGGATGGTCACGGCGAAATGCGATGTGGTGGTGAACGATGTCGGGATCAGGCCCAGGAAGTTCGCGCAGACGATGAACATGAACAGGGTCATGACATAAGGGAAGAACTTAACGCCTTCCTTGCCGCAGATGTCTTCCAGCATCTTGTAGATGAAGCCATAAGTAAGCTCTGCAACAGACTGCATCCGCGTGGGGACAATCGCGCGTTTGGACGTTGGCAGCACCAGCAGGGCGATTACCGCCAGGATCGCGAAGAACAGCCACAGGGTCACGTTGGTCACAGTGAACATGCCGACCGCACCGTCGCCGAACAACGGTTTCACGATGAACTGATCCATCGGGTGGAAAACCAGGCTGCTGCCTTCTGCTGCGGTGGTCTCAGTTGCCACGTTCAGTCCCTCTCGTCCTTCTCGGCAGCCGTTGCCGCCGTTTGTTTCTCTTGAACCTCCTTCGCGCTGCGGAGCATAACCTTCACGCCCGCGACAAGGCCCAGCAATGTGAACAGCACCAGAAAGATCGGGATCGTCCCGAGCAGGCTGTCCAGCCCGTATCCGATGCCAAATCCGATCCCCAGACCGGATACCATTTCGATGACCATCCTCCAGGCAAGCTCGCCCCCGGACACGTCAGCATCTGCACGAGGCTTGGGCGCTTTGGCCTTTTTCGCCGCTTCGATCTTGGCCTCCAGCTGCGCCATACGCTGCTTTTGGTCGTCATCGGTCACGGGCGTTTCCCTCGTACAGTCTTGGGCATGGTGCTAAGGCGCGACGGGCGCAGAGTCAACGCTCTTGAACGCCCCGATTGACGCAGGTTAAGATATTGTTTTTAATTCACTTTATCGACACCGGCATGATGCCTGAGAGTCGCGGAAACCTTCCGAAGCCTCAAAATGCATTGAATCTGCATATTCAACCAAAGAGTTGATTATTCCCGCAGGATGGGTTGGCCGCGCAGGTTTGCACTTTCATCCAGCAACCACGTTCGGAACGCCTGTACCGATCTGCGGCGCACCGCACCAGCGCCCAGAACCAGCCGGAAACTGCCCTCGCGGAACCCAATTGGGAAACACCGGATCAAGCGACCAGCTTGCAGATCACTCAGAACGCAGTCCTCTGATCCCAGAAAAACGCCCAGCCCGCTAACGGCTGCCGTCAGAGACAGATCCGTTTCCATCCGCCAACCGTTCATGCGGGACTGTGGCATTTCAAACCCGGCCACTTCTGCCCAGCGCGGCCAGACTTCTCCGATCCGATCGCGATACAAACGATAGTTCAGCACCTGTTCGGGGCTGTCCCACCCCTCGGGCCTCAGATCCGGCGTGGCATAGGTAAAAAGTGGTTCATCACTGATCAGGTCGGACGGAATATCCAGCACACCGCGATGCGCAAACCTGATCGCCAGATCCGCATCATGTCGTTCGACATCCGCCAGCGCCCGTGAGGCCTCCAGCCTTAGCTCGACCCCTGGGAAGGCTGAATAGAAACCCGGCAGCCGGGGGATAAGGTATTTCATGGCGAACAGCGGCTCACAACTGATGGTGAGTGTGCCTTCGGGCCTTTGACGAACGATCTCAGTGGCCTCGGCGATTTCATCAAGCGCACTCATCACCCGCAACAGCAAGCCACGCCCTTCCAAGGTCAGCTCGACCCCACGGGGCAAATCCCGAAACAACGAGACGCCGAGCCGGTCCTCTAACCCGCGCACATGGCGACTGATGGCCGAATGGCTGACGTTCAACTCGTCGGCTGCACGGCTGAAGCTTTCGTGCCGTCCGGCCGCTTCAAATGCTTTCAGTGCGTTCAGTGGAGGTAATACACGGGCCATCCCAAATATGTGCTTTTTTGGCACATAATAAGTCAAGTAATTGATTTTGATTGGCTGCTCGAATTCACGCATTTTTTCGTAAATACAGTGACAAAGGAGCAAACATGGAAAAGACTCAAAGAAGTTTCTCCGTAGTTTCGCATCAGTTTATTAAACGTATACTGCAGAAATGTCGCCCAGCTTCGCACTCTCAAAAAAATGCGACACCTTTGCCCCCAAACGCGCGTATGGCCCGCGACATCGGCCTGACCGCAAGCGCGACAGAGCAGTTAAACCTGCGGTTCCCCACCGACGACTATCGCCATCCGATGCTGTAACGCCCTTTCCGCCCTTGCCCCAAGCGGTTATGACAGGGCAATGACTGATCCGCTCGACACTGTGTTTGCTGCCCTGGCCGACCCCACGCGCCGTGCCATTCTGGCAATGCTGCTAGAGGACGACATGGCCGTGACAGATGTCGCCGAACCTTTTGAGATGTCATTGGCCGCGATTTCCAAACATCTGGTCATCCTCACCAAGGCCGGGTTGATTTCTCAGGAAAAACGCGGACGGGTGAAATGGTGCAAGCTGGAGCCCGACGCCCTGCGCGCCGCCTCGGTTTGGATGCAGGGGTTCGGACAATTCGAACCCGTCAATCTGGACGCGTTCGAACGGTTTCTGGAAGTTGAGCTTCCGACGTCGGACGACGCTTAACGCACCACAAAAACCGACATGCTGGCATGTTTGGCCAGATAACCCGCGTGACTTGAAAAGATATAGTCGGTGATCCGCGGAGCGTGGGTTCCCACGATGATCAGATCAGCGCCCAGCTCTTCTGCGGCCCGGGTCAGGTCGCTGTCCACTTCGGCGGCGACGTCGACTGAATGGATTTTGCGAGTGGCAACCTTAGCACCGCTTTCGGCGGCGAGCGTTTCAGTAAACTTCGCAAGATCCTTGTCGATCTCGGCTTCGGTTGTTGTGGATTCACCCAAATGGGCGCCGGTGACGCTGACCAGAGTGATTTTAGCACCTTGCCATTTCGCAACTTGCGCCGCGATATCAGCAGCTTTACGGACTTCGGGCGGCAGGTGCCGGTCTATCGGCAGCATGATATGCTTAAACATAATCTCCTCCTCTCACCTAAATCTTAGTGTATTGGAGGGACCTGCCCCGAACCTTGATCTGGCTCAACAAATTCTACATTTGGAATGCATTTGAGCTTGGAAGCACCTTCTAGCGAAAGTGCAGCGCTATTCTGCGGTCCTTCGCACCGGCATTGCAAGCGGCGCTTCCTCTTTCAACAGCATCAGCAGAGCGATGACTGTCAGCGCAACACCGCCCAATATCAAGCCTGTGGGTACAGCTTTGCCCAAAGCGATTTCCCAAAGAATAACCCAACTTGGTACCAAGTAGGTATAAGCCATGACCTTCGCTGACGGCAGCCTCAAAGACGAGAACTGCACCAACACAAAGCTGGCAGCCGTTGCAAAGAAAGAAATGTAAAACAAGCCGATCCAAACGATGACCGGCAGCGCACTCCAGTCGGTTGCCCTCAGATCAGACCAACCAAACACGGTCAGAAGCAGGCATCCGGCGACCAAAGTGCCAAAGGTGAACACCACAGCGGGCTCGCCACGATTCAGTTTGCGAACCATCGGCGTATAGATTGCGTGGGCGACACATCCCCAGAAATAGATGATCTCACCACCCCCTATCTCAAAGGCACGGAACATCTGCCAATCGGCCCGAAAGATCACCCAAAGTGCCCCTACGGCCCCAATGGTTAATGCCAGCGCCATACGCGGCGTGGTGATCTGTCGTAACAAAACCCATCCCGCGACCGCTGAAACAACCGGTGTAAGGGTGAACACCGCAGCAGCGCTGACCGGTGGGGCAGTTTGCAATCCGTAGAACATCAGGACGAAATAGGTGGCAAATAACCCACCTAACACCAGGTAACGCCACGGGGCTTGCGCAGCGCTGCGCGGCAAACCAGTTGTGGCCAAAGCCGCCACGCCGATCACCACAGCGGCAATCGCAAATCGGACTGCATTCAGCGCAGCAGGCGCAATCTCGTTCGCGATCATGGATCCCAGCGAAAAGCTGCCTGCAACAAGGGCTGAAAAGGTCAGCATGGCCAGATGACCACGGGCTTGAGGGCTCATGGCTGCCAACCTTTGGCTTCTTCTTTGAGATAACTGAGGAACGCCTGCACCTTGGTAGTGCGGTGTAAATCCACGTGGGTCACGAGCCACAGGTTCCCGAACCACTCAGGAAGCGGGTCCATCACCTCGACCAGATTGTCGTGGCGGGCCGCTTCCCAGCGGGCCATGAAACCTATACCCGCCCCGGCCAGGACAGCCTCGCGCATACAGAAGTTGTTTGTACAGCGGAAGGTTATGCGACCCGCGGGAACAGTCGCACGCAGCCAACGGGTGAACGGCGCGCGGCTGCTTTCGTCGTCAGAACTGACGAAGTGATGGTTGCCGAAATCCTCAATTCCTGACGGTTTACCAAAGCGTTCGACATATGCGGTGCTGGCGTAAAGGCCCACTTCTTCTTGTCGAAATGGTTGTACAACGTTGTCCGGCTGATCCGGGGCTGATCCCGCGCGGATCGCCACATGCGCCTCGCCGTATTCAAGACGAAAAAGCCGGTCGCCGGTCAGGTAGCGCACGATTAGATCCGGGTGCATCTTTTGAAACGCTGTGAGTGTGGGCACAACCAACGGCGCAAGTGATCCAAGCGACGTCACCACCAATTCGCCTGAAACGTCATCGCCCCGGCCCTTCATCCGACCGACAAGCTGGTTGAACTGATCTTCGGTGGCCTGTGCGACGCGCAACAGATCATCGCCCGCCTCGGTCGGTGTGTATCCGCGCGCGTGCCGCTGGAACAATTTTACACCCAGCCGGGCCTCGATCGCATCAATATGGCGGATCACGGTGGCGTGGTGAACACCAAGAACCTCGGCCGCGCCGCTGACCGTTCCCATACGCGCCACCTGATATGCGGTTCTCACTTCGTCCCAATTGTCCATGGCAATAACGTCACTGTGCAATTTCCAACAATAACTGTTGATGTATCCGAGTTTTGTTCACAAACGCAATAATCATATTGGGAGCAGGACAAGATTTCCCTGACCCAAAGGACCTGAACAATGCCCAAAACTATCCTTCACATCGACTCATCCGCCCGCCGTGTAGACTCGACGACCCGCGATCTGTCCAGCCGTGTGGTCCAGCAGCTGGGTGCAGAGCGCATCATCCGCCGCGACCTGGCCACACCCCTACCGCTTTTGACCGAGGACTGGATCGCCGCTAACTTCACCCCGGTCGATCAGCGCGACGATGTACAGCGTGACCGACTGGCCCTGTCCGACGAATTGGTGTCCGAACTGCAAGACGCTGACACCATCGTCATTGGGCTTCCGATCTACAACTTTTCGGTTCCTGCCGCATTCAAAGCCTGGGTAGACTTGGTTGCCCGCGCAGGCTTGACCTTTGCCTATACTGAAAACGGCCCCAAGGGTTTGCTGGAAGGCAAACGCGCCATTCTGGCGATTGCCTCGGGTGGTGTCCCCGTCGGGTCCGAGGCGGATTTTGCCACCAACTATGCCCGCCACGTACTGGGCTTTATCGGCATTCATGACGTAGAGGTCATCGCTGCGGATCAGATGGCGGTAAACCCCGAAGCTGCATTGGAAAGCGCCCGGAAGGCCGTGGCCGAACTCGCAGCCTGATTGGCTCTGGTCAAAAAGAATAGAAACGTCCAGTCTGCCGTTCGTGCAAATGAGCAGGCTGGGCGTTACTTATGAAGAAAATCGGCATTCTGGGCGGTGTGGGCTGGGCTTCGACCGTTGATTATTACCGGGCCATTGCAGAAGGCGCAGGGCGCCACTTCGCGCAACTGGGTCACGGCTCTCCTTTACCAGTCCCGCCGATAACCATTGAATCCGTCACTCAGGCCAAGACACGCGCTTTGCGCGGTGTCGCCGGGGATGAAGCAAGCTGGGCGGAATTTGACAACGTGTTCCGCGATGCTCTGCTGACTTTGGAACGCGCGGGCTGCGACTTCGGAATCATCGCCTCAAATACGCCGCACGCCCGGCTGCACGCAATCCGGCAAGGCGTTTCCATGCCTATTCTCAGTATATTTGACGCAACCGCCGACGCCACGGCAAGCACCGGCGCATCCAAGGCTCTGGTCTTGGGAACTTCTGTGACGATGCAGGCCACGAACTATGCAGATCGGTTGGCTGCCGAGGGTATCACTGCAAATGATCGCCTGCCCGAGCCTGAAATAGCCGAGATGCAGGCCATGATTGACAGCGACTTTTATGGCGGCGCATCCGATACAGCGCGTACGAGATTGCTTGCCTTTTGCAACAAACACGCAGCCAAAGGAACGGCAATTCTGTTGGCCTGTACCGAGCTGCCATTGGCGTTTCCGGCTCACCTTGATGATCCGGTTTTCGAGGCGGAAGGGCACGTGTTCGTCAACCCATCAGCCGCACATGTCTCTGCCGCGCTGAAAGAGGCGCTCGGGTGATCAGGACAGCCAGGTCACCTCGCATCCGATGTGATCAAAGAAGGCCATCACGTCAGCTTGCTTGAGGGCCACCGTGCGGTCATTGACCAGCGGGTGCATGTAGATCACTTCGGCTTGTTTGGCGGCCGCGTCCATAAAGAACCGTACATTGTTTTGAACCCCGTTGATCATCGCCAGCGGACTAACCGCCCCAGGCCGAATGCCGAGATTCTGCAGCAGGCGGTCTGCCGACCCGAAAGACAGGTTTCCGACACCCAACTCCGCACCCAGCGCCTTGAGATCGATTTCGCGGTTCTGCTCGAGCGTCACCAAATAGTTGCGCTTTTTCTTGTCGCGCAAATACAGGTTCTTCACCCGTAACGCATTTTCGCCGGGAACCATGAACTGATCTTCGACTGCTTTCGAATCCTCAACCGTGCGCAGCGGCACATGCGTATGCAGACGATAGGCCAAACCCCAATCATCCAGCTGCGCCAGCAACGAATCAGAGGTCAAAGGCAGCGTGTCCTGAAAAACAGATGAGGCGTCCATCCCGGTCTCCTTGCACTGAATTTTCCGCGCTGTGCCACAGAATGCCGCTGCCTGCAATCAACGATAGGGAAGACCACATACATCCATTGCTGCAGGTACTGTTTGTCGAGTGCACGCACTTTTACCAAAGGCGCAAGCGCTGCACCTTGCTTCAACAACGCCGGAAAGTGCTGTAGCGTTCCGCCATGAAAGTCACGCGCAACACCCCTGACCAACTGATCCTGTCGAACACGCCATGGTTCATCGGCATCACACTGGCCCTCTTCATACTCGCCTTTGTAGGTGCTGGCCTGTTCATGGCCAGTGAAGGTGGCGAGGACATCTGGTTTGGCCTCTTCTTCGCTGTTTTTGGGGGCGGAATGGGCCTGGGTGCTTTCTGCGCGTTTGTTCGACGCGTTCAGGTCGTGTTGGATCGTCCTGACAACAGCATCCTGATCCGCCGCCAATCCGTATTTGGCTATGAGGCCGTCGAACATAAGCTGTCCAGCCTGTCTCATGCCGAGGTCGAAAGCACAAAGTCCAGAAACGGCAAGCGCACGTCGACGATGTATCGCCCAGTGCTGATCCTGGACGAGGGAATGAGCGCTGGCCGCCATCCCATTGTCGAGGCATATGTCAGCGGGTCAGGCTCACATCGGCTGGCTGAAGCTGTGAATGGCTGGTTGCCCGCGTCCAATCGAGGCGACCAAGACGTCAGCGTGGGCTAGAGGCTAAGCCGCGTTCCAACCACAGACGTTCTTCAGGTGAAACCAGCTCGGACATTCGGTCGTCGTACCTGGTCATATCTTCAGGCGTCAATTTGCCTTCCCACTTGTTGCTGGTGCCCGAAGAAAAGAACTGTGCAAAGTCGTGAAACCCACTGGTGAACCCGGGCGTTTGCTCCAGACGCTGCGCATTGTTCTTCATCGACCCGAAACTGCCCGCCTCGGCGATGTCATTGACCAGCTGCGGGCTGATCTCGGTGTCCATGATGTCGGCCAGGCGCGAGACTTGTCCGCGTAGATCGCGGCTAAGCTCTGCGTAGTGCAGGAAATGAATATTGGGCAATTCACGGAAGGTCCAAAAGGATCGGAAGTGATGGATAAATGATCCAAGTGTCAGATCGTCGGTGCCTTTTGATGAAGCCGGTCGATCCAGAAACATGGAAAAGGCTTCTGAAAGATCATCGGGAAAGAGGTAATCCAACCAATCGGCCTTCATATTCTCGACATGACTGCGCATTGAGAAATGCACATCGACGGGATGGCGGTGCACAACAAGATACTGCGCATCAGGCGAAAAGGTAACTCCATCCAGCGGCGTATGTGTCTTTATGCAGCGCCGATGGCTTTGCGCGTTCAGCGTTTTTGCCTGCTCCTCCCTGTCGCGAAAGCCGCAATCCAGCCATGGTGAAATCTTGTTGTCGTATACGCCGGGATCAGCGGTTTGCGTGATCAACATTCGCACCAAGGTCTGCGTCCACGTCGTGCCGCATTTAGGCGGCGTGCACACAAAGATATCGTCCGGCCGTATCTCGAAACCAGACCAGATATCGGTGTTGGTCACCTCGCCAACATAATCCGTTGTCTTTTGCGGAAGATCGTCCTTCATCGCCCCCTCCCCGAGCTTGTTTTGATCAGAGTACCCTACACCAGCCACCTTGACACAGCTTGTCTTGACTCACCCTCCTCCAAGGCGTAAGTGACCGCCAAACATCCGGAAGCCTTTCGATCTTCCGGTCCCTTGAGTCGTTCAGGGATCGCCCCCCACCAGCGAGTTTCGCCCGTGGGGGCGTTTGTGCATTTAACCGGCGCATCCTATGTAGGGCACGCCATCAGATAACCGGCTAAGGAGGCCGAAGGCATGTTTGAAAATCTATCCGAACGCCTCTCTGGCGTCTTTGACCGGCTGACCAAACAGGGCGCTCTGTCCGAAGAAGACGTCAAGACCGCCCTGCGCGAGGTCCGGGTTGCGCTGCTTGAGGCCGACGTCTCGCTGCCAGTAGCCCGCGCTTTCGTCAAAAAGGTTCAGGAACAGGCGACAGGTCAGGCTGTTACTAAGTCGATTACCCCCGGCCAGCAGGTCGTCAAGATCGTGCATGACGCGCTGGTCGATACCCTGCGCGGCGAGGAAGACCCCGGCAAGCTGAAGATCGACAACCCGCCTGCCCCGATCCTGATGGTCGGTCTGCAGGGCTCGGGTAAGACGACCACCACCGGTAAGCTGGCGAAACGCCTGAAAGAGAAAGAGGGCAAGAAGGTCCTGATGGCCTCGCTCGACGTCTATCGCCCGGCGGCGATGGATCAGTTGGCGGTTCTGGGCACGCAGGTGGGCGTCGATACCCTGCCGATCGTTCCCGGCCAGAAACCCGTCGATATTGCCAAGCGCGCCAAGCAGCAGGCGACACTGGGCGGCTATGACGTCTACATGCTCGACACCGCGGGTCGTCTGCATATCGACGAAGTCCTGATGGACGAGGTCGAGCAGGTCCGCAACGTGGTGGACCCGCGCGAGACGCTGCTGGTAGTTGACGGCCTGACCGGTCAGGTCGCCGTCGAAGTCGCCGAAGAGTTCGACGCCAAGGTTGGCATCTCGGGCGTGGTCCTGACCCGTATGGACGGTGACGGCCGTGGCGGTGCGGCGCTATCGATGCGTGCCGTCACCGGCAAACCCATCCGCTTTGTTGGTCTGGGCGAAAAGATGGATGCGCTCGAAACCTTCGAGCCCGACCGGATCGCCGGTCGTATTCTGGGCATGGGCGACATCGTTGCCCTGGTCGAAAAGGCCCAGGAAACGATGGAGATGGAACAGACCGAGCGCATGATGAAGCGCATGGTCAAAGGTCAGTTCAACATGAACGACCTGAAAATGCAGCTGGAGCAGATGATCCAAATGGGCGGCATGCAGGGCATGATGGGGATGATGCCGGGCATGGGCAAGATGGCCAAGCAGATGGATCAGGCCGGTCTGGACGACAAGATCCTGCGCCAGCAGATCGCCATGATCCAATCCATGACCAAACGCGAACGCGCCAACCCTCAGCTATTGCAGGCGAGCCGCAAGAAACGCATCGCGGCAGGCTCGGGAATGGAAGTCAGCGACCTCAACAAACTGCTCAAGATGCACCGGCAGATGTCGGACATGATGAAAAAGATGGGCAAGATGGGCAAAGGTAAGATGCTGAAACAGGCCATGAAAGGCATGTTCGGCAAAGGCGGCCCCTCGCCCGAGGAGATGGCCGCAGGCATGGACCCCAAGGCGCTGGAACAAGCGGCTAAGGCGATGGGCGGCAAGATGCCCGGCGGCCTGCCCGGACTGGGCGGCGGCATGGGTCTGCCTCAAGGCCTCAGCGGGTTCGGGAAGAAGAAGTAAGTGAGCACCGCGCCCACTATAACCACCGCGCGCCTGACGCTGCGCCATCACCGGCTCGAAGACTTCGAGCCGATGGCTGCGCTGTTTGCGACGGAGTGGGCGAAATTTATGGATGGGCCGTACTCGGCGCAGGACCTGTGGTCAATGCTGGGCTCGGACGTAGCCAGTTGGCAGTTTCTCGGATTTGGTGCATGGGCCGTCGACTTGACGGAAACCGGTGAGTTCATTGGCCAGGTCGGGATCAACAAACCCCCGAAATTCCCCGAGGCCGAAATCGGCTGGTGCATCTTCCCCGACTACGAGGGCAAGGGTTTTGCGTTCGAAGCGGCCTGCGCCGCGCGCGACTGGGCTTTTCAAAACGCCGGTTTGACAACACTGGTCAGCTATATTGATGCGCCCAACGCGCGTTCAATCGCCTTGGCGCAGAGGCTCGGCGCAATTGAGGATCAAAACGCAGCGCGCCCGTCTCCCGAGGATGTCGTTTATCGCCACCCACACCCCGATGAGTTTCAGGGCGGAATGGAGGCATACGCATGACCTCGTTCACTATCCCCACCATCGAGACCGAGCGTCTGATCTTGCGCGCGCCACATCTGGACGATCTACCTGCGATGACAGCGTTCTTCGCGACTGAGCGCAGCCATATGGTCGGCGGACCTAAGGATGAATTCGAAAGCTGGAAGTCTTTGCTTGGATTCATCGGGCATTGGGCTTTGCGTGGTTACGGGTGCTGGAACATCACTGACAGAGCCAGTGAAAAATTCGCTGGATGGGTTGGCATCATTGATGCCCCTGGTTGGGATGAACCGGAGCTGGGCTGGGCCCTGATGGAAGAGTTCGAAGGCCAGGGCATTGCATATGAGGCCGCGACCGCCGCGCGTGATTATGCGGCAAGGCATTTCGGCTTGAACGGGGTGATGTCCTACCTAGCTCATGCCAACCACCGTTCGCGCGCCTTGATGGAACGCCTTGGCGCAACATACGAGCGTGAGGGCGAAGTCGTGGGCAAACGCTGCCAAGTCTGGCGACACCCAGTTCTCGACATTTCCGACACCGCTTTGACCACCGAAAGGACCGGCCAATGACCAACCCCGTGACACAGGCTGCCACGCTGTTGAAAGAGCATCGCGAAAGCATCGATCGGCTAGATGCGATCCTTGTCTATACGCTGGGCGAGCGGTTCAAACACACGCAGGCCGTTGGCAAGCTCAAGGCCGAACACGACCTTCCCCCGTCCGATCCTTCGCGCGAAGCAGCGCAGATCGCACGGCTAGAAGACCTGGCGAAAGAAGCCGATCTGGACCCCGATTTCGCCAAGGCTTTCCTGAATTTCATCATTCAGGAAGTCATCCGACACCATAAGAAACACCAGAACTAACCGGCACCTACGCCGGCTCAACAAAAGACACGCCTCCGGCGTGATGCCATTCAAAGGAGATACCACCATGGCAATGAAAATTCGTCTCGCCCGCGGCGGCTCGAAAAAGCGTCCCTTCTATCGCATCGTGGCTGCTGACAGCCGCATGCCCCGTGACGGCCGTTTCATCGAGAAACTGGGCACCTACAACCCGCTGCTGCCGAAAGACAGCGAAGAGCGCGTGAAAATGAACATGGAGCGCATCCAGTACTGGCTGGATCAGGGCGCTCAGCCCACCGACCGTATCGCGCGTATGCTGGAAGCTGCGGGCACCCGTGAAAAAGCCGAGCGCAACAACCCCAACAAGGGCACCCCGGGCAAGAAAGCTCAGGAACGCGCGGAAGAGAAGGCTGCAAAGGCTGCTGAAGCTGCCGAAGCGGCGGCTGCACCGGCTGAAGAAGCGGCTGCAGAAGAATAAGCAGGCAAGCGCGTGCGGGATCAGACTTTCACCGACGATTTTCGCACGCAGTTTGACCTGTTGTTGCGGCTCCGGCGTGATGTGCGCCGGTTCCGCACCGACACCGTGGACGAGGCAGTGCTGGCGCGCTGCCTCGACGCATTTCAACTGGCCCCTTCGGTGGGGCTCAGCGAACCTTGGCGCGTGATCCGCGTCGAAAGCGAAGCAGCCCGCGCTGCCGCGCTGAAGAATTTCCAAACTGCCAACGATGATGCGCTGGCGGGGTATTCCGGTGACAAGGCGCAGCTTTACAGCCGCCTGAAACTGTCCGGGATGCAAGAGGCCCCCGTGCAACTGGCCGTTTTCTGCGACGACAGCACCGACAAAGGTTTGGGGCTGGGTGCGGGCACAATGCCCGAGATGCGGCGTTACTCTGTTGTTTCGGCAATCACCCTGTTCTGGCTGGCCTTGCGGGCCGAAGGGTTGGGACTGGGTTGGGTGTCGATCCTGGATCCCGACCAAATGATACGCGATCTGAGCGTGCCGGAAGACTGGCGACTGATCGGATACTTCTGCGTTGGATGGCCTGAACAGGTATCAGACACACCGGAACTGGAACAGGTAGGCTGGGAAAACCGCGCCCAATCCCTGGCGATCGAAACACGGTAAGGTCCCATGTTCGGATTGATTCGACTTCCCATTTTGCTGCTGATCGCCTTTATTGTCGGCGTGTTCTTCGAACGCAACAATCAACGCGAAGCCTGCGAAGGCCTTGGCGAATGGAGAAACGGGATTTGTTTGACAACAGGCGCGTCCAATGAGTGATCTGATCTGCGTCGGCAGCGTTGCGGGGTCTTACGGCGTACGCGGCGAAGTGCGCCTGAAAAGCTTTTGCGCCGTGCCCGAAGATATTGAACACTACTCTCCACTGACAGATGAGACCGGCGAACAGCGCTTTCCGGTTGTTTTGACGCGCACCATCAAAAATGGGTTTGCGGCACGTCTGGGCGGGGTCGAAACCAAGGAAGAAGCCGATGCGCTGAACGGTCTGCGCCTGTTTGCGCGGCGCGATCAGTTGCCTTCGCTTCCCGATGATGAGTTTTATCACACCGACCTGATCGGATTGGATGTCTATGATACCGGTGGCACGCTGCTGGGTAAAGTCAAATCCGTACAGAACCATGGCGCTGCGGACTTGCTGGAATTGCATGGGCCGGGTCTGAAATCCACCGTTCTGCTGCCTTTTACGCTGCAAGTGGTGCCAACGGTGGATCTTGAGCAAGGCCGCATCGTGGCTGACCCGCCTGAAGGTCTGATCTGATGCGGCGCATATTGCTGCATCTGGGCCTGCACAAGACAGGCATGACCGCAGCACAGTCGTTTCTGCATGAAAACCGTGAATTGATCTGGCCCCGCTTTGCATTGGTTCTACCCTACAAAACCCGCAAGTCCGGGCTGAGCGAGGCCGCTACTCGCCATTCAATCTATCGGCTGGACGCGACGCTGGCCGGGTTTGGTGGACAAATTCAAACCTTTTTGGACGGCCTGGATTTTGGCGAACGCCGGGGCCTGATCCTGAGCGAAGAGAACTTTCTGGGCCTGCGCCCCAGCAGAAACCGCGAGGAAGGTTATGGGGCCGCACCCGAACTGGCCGAGACGCTGGTCAGTGTGCTGCGCCGACGACTTCTGGGCGACGAGGTCGATATCACTGTCTACCTGTCTCTGCGCCAGCGCGAGGCGTGGCTGCGCAGGCTGTGGGCTCATGATCTGCACCAAACTCGGATCGTGCAGGATCTGGACGGTTTCTGCTCTGATTTGGCGCATCTGCCCACGTTGCAAGAAACTGCAGACACGATCAGGGATCGTCTACCGACCATCACCGTCGAGACTGCGTTTTTGGAACAGGTGCAGAACCATCCCCTCGGAGCAGGTGCGCCGTTTGCCAATTTCCTGGATCTGCCGCCCGAGAAAGCTGCGCTGCTTCGAGGTCCTGCACGCGTAAGCCCCAGCTTTTCTGACGAGGTGTTGCAGGAAATGCTGTCTTTGAACCGTTCATCACTGGACGAAGCCGCTTTGATCACCCAGAAGAAGGCTTTGATTCAAACTGCCCAGACCGAACTGGCCCGCCAGACATGACAGACAAACCCAGCAAATCCCACGGCCGAAAAGCGATCCGGCCGACTTTGAAACCGCATGAACTGATGACTCCGACGCCGGATTTGCACGGGGTCTGGAAAGCAAAGATCATCACGCTGTTTCCAACAGCCTTTCCCGGAGTGCTGGGCGAAAGCCTGACTGGCAAGGCTTTGCAGGAAGGCTTGTGGCAGCTCGAGACTGTAGACCTGCGGCAGTTCGGCGTTGGCAAGCACCGCAACGTCGATGACACCCCAGCCGGTGGCGGTGCTGGCATGGTGCTGCGCGCAGATGTTCTTGGTGAAGCAATTGAACATACGATGGCAAGTGTGCACGGAAATTGGCCGCTGATCTACCTTAGCCCGCGCGGGCGACGGATGGACCAGCGCATGATGCAGAACCTCGCGCGATGCGACGGCATGACCTTGTTGTGCGGCCGGTTCGAAGGTGTGGACGAGCGTGTTTTGGAGCACTACGGGGTACAGGAAGTATCGTTGGGTGACTTTGTAATGACCGGCGGGGAAATCGCGGCGCAAGCTCTGATCGACGCGACCGTTCGTCTGATCCCCGGCGTTCTGGGCAATCAGGCTTCTACCGAGGAAGAAAGCTTTTCCTCGGGCCTGCTGGAACACCCGCAATACACACGCCCCGCAGACTGGAAAGGGCGCCCAATCCCTGAGGTATTGATGTCAGGTCACCATGGTCGCATTGCGGAATGGCGTCACAAAATGGCGGAAGACATCACCCGCGATCGACGTCCCGACATCTGGGCAGAGTATGCAAAACCCAAGCCCGGAAAACAGGACTAAAGGACAGGGATGTGGCGGGGATGCCGCAAAAAATTTCTTTGTCCGTTTGCCATTTGAAGTTGAGAACGCCTCAATCTATTCAATTTCTGGACCCATAGGATTCGTGGGCGATAAAGATTGAAGTGAGACTGACCATATTATGAAAAAGCTATTGCTTGGCGCGTTGTTGGCCGCTTCGGCCTGCACCACAAAGCCACTCGGAATGTCTGTTCCCACACAAGCTGGCCACAATCTGCACTCAGCGCGGGTTGCGGTCGATTCCTGCTCACAAGAAGCAGATGAGGGTGGGAACGCCGCAGTCATCGGGGGGTATGCGACTAACATTCTCCTTTGGGGAATCATTATCGGACCAGCCGTAACCGCCCCGATTCAAGACGGACTGCGCGTACAGGGTGAGATCGATCAGGTGGACCGCTGCCTGCGCGAACGTGGTTTTGAACGCCGCGAGCTTAGCGCGGGTGAGTCCTTTTGGCTGCGCAACGCCTATGGCGAAGAACGCGAGCGACGCCTGGATCATCTGGTCAGCGGCGGTACGATTGAAACCTACGGAACGCCGAAGGTCTAAGGCTTGGCCTTCCATCTGGCCCAGTTTTCCGGCGTGCCGTTAAAGGCGTTGATGTCCACCCTGCCCTGAACACCTGGCACCAACCCGGTGCCAGTGTACTGCCAGAAACGCCAAACAGTGCGCGGGTAAACCTCACGCGGGTGGCCGGCAACCGAACGCAACCAGAACTCGGTCTTTGGCAGGCGAGCGATGTCGGTATCTTCAAAGAAATCCACAGTCGTATAGACAATGGGACGACGACCATAGTGCCGTTCCAAAATATCCAGGAACCGTTGTGCCTCGGCGCGAACGGTTTTGCCGTCGGGCCGCAAGGTGCAGGTCTTCGAATGCGGCGTCCATTCCATGTCCAGCACATGCGGTAAGTCCGCGCCTTTGGGAACGTTGCGGATGAACCAACGGGCCTGTTCACGGGCCGAACGACAGAAATAGTAGTAGTGGTAAGCCCCCCAAGGCACACCGGCGGCCTGTGCGCCGCGTCGATGGTCATCGAACATCGGATCGGCCACATCTCCACCTTCGGTTGCTTTCATGAACACAAAGCTCACACCCGAAGCTTTGGCCCTGCGCCAGTCTATTGCCCCCTGCCATCGCGAAACATCCAGCCCGTGAATAGGATACAGGCCCGGATGGCGGCCCTCCCAATCATGCGGATCAGCGTCACCAAAATCGGGGTAAATCACCGACGGTGCTGTCCGGTCCACGCCCGGCACAGGCTCGACCGCCTGAGGCTTCGGGCCACCGCGCCCGCATGACACAAGCAAAGCAGCCGAAACTGCCAGAACAAATGCAATTCGCATCCTTGAAGTCCTGTCTTAAATTCTGCTCTTTCAATTTGCCTCAGAATGCCTGATCTGAGTGGCAAGGCAACGCTGCAGTTTGCGACTGGCGGAATCCCACCAGTATTGCCCGGCAATTCGATGCGATTTGCTCTTGATCCCTGCGTACAATCCCCTTAAACGACCGCAATCCGGTGCCGCAATCTGCGACTCCGGTGTTTTGGTTTGCATCATGGCGTAACGCCCAGCTTTCTTCGGCAGGGATGTGTCAGATGGAACCGGACTTAAGGAACAGTCGATCTGACCTCTGGCGGGCTGCGTGCAGGACCCGATGAAGACCAAGAGCTCTCAGGCCGTGCCCAAACTTCGTGGACCAACCACGAGCAGATAGGAGTACCTGCGATGGACCTGATCGCACAGCTTGAGGCGGAACAGATTGCCGCCCTGGGGAAAGACATCCCCGACTTCAAAGCCGGTGACACCATCCGTGTCGGCTATAAGGTGACCGAAGGGTCGCGCACCCGTGTGCAGAACTATGAAGGCGTCTGCATCGCGCGCAACAACGGCAATGGCATTGCCGGTTCGTTCACCGTTCGCAAAATTTCGTTTGGCGAAGGCGTGGAACGTGTGTTCCCGCTGTATTCGACCAACATTGACAGCATCACCGTTGTCCGCCGTGGCCGCGTCCGTCGCGCCAAACTGTACTATCTGCGCACCCGTCGCGGTAAATCCGCACGTATCGCAGAAGTCACCAACTACAAGCCCAAGGCTGGCGCCGAGGCGTAAGGAGCGGAAAGATGAAAAAAGACATCCATCCCGATTATCACGTCATCAACGTCAAAATGACCGATGGCACCGTGGTTCAGATGAAATCCACCTGGGGCGCAGAAGGCGACCAGCTGGCTCTGGAAATCGACCCCTCTTCGCACCCGGCATGGACCGGTGGCTCGTCGCGCCTGATGGACGCCGGCGGCCGCGTGTCGAAGTTCAAGAAGAAATACGAAGGTCTGGGCTTCTAAGCTTGACCGAAATGAAATGCGAAAGGCCGCCCCATCGGGCGGCCTTTTTTCTTGCCTGGGCTTAATCCGGCTTCAACCGAAGACATAAAAACAAAGCTTGTTGCCGTCAGGGTCCCGCACATATGCACCATAAAACCGGTCCGGCACGCGTTGCCCGGGCTCGCCTTCGTCTGTCGCGCCAAGGCTGATCGCTTTGTCATACATTGCGGAAACGGACTCTTTGGTGTCGGCAGGAAAAGATATCATATTGCCATTTCCGGACGCGCAGTCATTGCCATCATATGGTTCGCATACGGCCAGCATCGGTGCCGTCGGGTCATTTCCGATAAATACGATACGGCCCGCATCGACCAGAACTTTGGCACCTTTGTCCTCGAATAATGAGGTATAGAATGATTTTGCGGCGTCCAAGTTGGAAACACCAATGGTTACATATCCGATCATATACGGAACCCCTTTGAAGACGGCATGATTTCCCGGGCATAGTCGGTCAGTCGCTAAGGCGTTACAAGTCACGAAACCGGCATCGGTTTGAAGTCAAATCCAGTAGGACAGCGCCACCGGAAGCACCAGTATTGTCGCCAATGTCGAGACCAGAATGAAGCCTGCCACATCTGGCCCGTATTCCGGTACATGCTGATCGATGAAGAGGTAGGTCGCCACAGACGACGGCATCAGGCAGCACAGAATCAAAGCGCCCCGTTCCGGTCCCGTAAACCCGAACAGCCAGATCAAGGCGCTGGCGATGACAACGGCCATCACTAGGTGCATCAGCGTTAATATGATCGCCCGTCCCAGGCTTTTGACCTGCAATGTCGCCAAGGTATGACCCAATGTCAGCAACATCAGCGGAATCGACAGTCCTCCCAGAATATCAAAAGATTTTGCAATCGGCTGCGGCAGGCTGGTTCCTGTCGCCATCAGGATCAGTGAAAGCGCTACGGCATAGATAATCGGTGAAGAAGCCAGTTTCCGAGGCGAGAATTCTCCGGCTGGAATCCACATCCCGACAGTAAAGATGCTGATCAACACAACCACGACAAACGCCATCGTATAGGCCATGCCTGCATCACCCAGTGCCAGCAGGGTGATTGGCAGTCCTATGTTGCCAACATTTCCGTGCATCAACGGCGTCAGAAACGCCCTGACCGGCAGGCGCAGGGCCTTTAGGGCGACGAAACCCAACACACCGAACCCTGCCACCGCCAAAGCGGCAGCGGTCATCATGTCCAGAAAAGTGTTAACCGCCAATTTGGTCGTCGAAAGGTGCGAAATAATTAGCGTAGGATAGCCCACCTTCGAGACGATCCCACCGATCACCTTGTTGTCGAAGGGAGCGTGAATCAGCGCAAGGCCATAGCCAATCCCGGCGCAGATCAGGACCGGCAAAACCACGTTCAAAACGTTCAGGAACAGGTGTTCCAAACTGCATTCTCCCTGCTCAACCTGCATGCTGACTGTGAATCAGGTCCGGCGCATTGGCAAGCGCGCGCCCGTAACCCGCGCACCGCGCAGGGTTTTCCAAAATAGGGTCTGATATTGCCCGAAACCGCCGCTTGAGGTTCTTTCCTTCCAACGCGACACAACATATAGTGGGTGCCAACAACGTGTAGCGAAGCACGGCGGGACTTGGGAAAACAAGCATGGCACATATCATTGTGGTCGGGAACGAAAAGGGTGGCGCAGGCAAATCGACCGTGTCGATGCATGTGGCAACCGCGCTGGCCCGATTGGGGCACAAGGTCAGCACGCTGGATCTGGACCTGCGCCAGCGCAGTCTGGGACGCTATTTCGAGAACCGGAACAACTTCCTCAAAAGCTCGGACCTAACCCTGCCCAGCCCGCGCCATCACGACCTGCCCGAAATCGATGCCGCCACGCTGAAACCTGGCGAGAACATCTATGACCACCGCCTGTCTGCCGCCGTATCGCAACTGGAGAGCGACAGCGACTTCATCCTGATCGACTGCCCGGGCTCTCACACCCGGCTCAGCCAGGTGGCGCACTCGTTGGCCGACACGCTGATCACGCCGCTGAACGACAGCTTCATCGACTTCGACCTTTTGGCGCGGATCGACTCGAAGGGGGAAAAGATCCTCGGCCCATCGGTCTATTCCGAAATGGTCTGGAACGCGCGTCAGTTAAGGGCCCAAGCTGGGCTGAAACCCATCGACTGGGTCGTGGTCCGCAACCGGGTCGGCACGCAGCGTATGGTCAACAAGGAAAAGATGCAGCGCGCGATCGAGATGCTGTCTCAGCGCATCGGCTTTCGCGTCGCTTCGGGCTTTTCCGAACGGGTTATCTTCCGCGAACTGTTCCCCCGTGGCCTGACCCTGCTGGATCTCAAGGATATCGGCGTAAAGCAGTTGAACATCTCGAACATCGCCGCCCGTCAGGAACTGCGCGACATGATGAAAGAGCTGAGCTTGCCGGGCGTGGAGATCGATTTCTGATCCAAGGCCCTGTCGGACGCTGTGTAAACAAATCCAGCAGTTGGATTCCAGCACTGAGTGGCTGCTCTAGGCGCTTTGCGTTGGCAGCCAGGATGCAATAGCATCGAGGATCCGGTGAACTGACCGTACGGCGCACTTCAACCCCGCCCCTAGCCGCGTTAGTCTCTGATCCAAACAAGCTGAAAGGAGCTGGTCCATGTCACTCTTCTCAAAACTCTTTGGTGGCGGCGAAAAGTCGGGTCCTGAGCCGGTCGCATACAAAGGGTTCGAAATCTTCCCGGACCTGATTGCCGAGGGTGGCAAGTATCGCCTTTCGGCCCGAATCGAAAAGACCATCGACGGAGAGCGTAAAACGCAAGCGGTGATCCGGGCAGATGTCTTTGAAAGCCGGGATCAGGCCGAGAGCTTCAGCATCACCAAGGCGAAGCAGGTGATTGACGAGCAGGGCGAACGCATATTCGATGCTGGAAACCGATAGCTTTTTTGTCCGAGATGCGAACGACGATTACCATGTGACCTGCGCTTGCCGAACGACACACCCTCGGCCTTGTTCATGCAGCCAATAGCGTCAATGTAGGGTACGACCGCAGAAGGAAGGAACCAAGACGTTCTGCAAGGTCCATCAACTTAGGAACAGGCTCAGTTTCAATCGGTTACGGATTGCCCACTGGGACTGTACACCGTAAACAACTCTTTCGGTTCGTTCACTCCGCGTAGCATGTAACGACCCACTGACACAAGCTCTTGCACGCAGGGTTGTGCGGCGCGGGCGACGTCGTCCGAGATCAGGATTCTCTGTCCCAGTGACCGGTGCATCCCCGCAATACGGGCGGCCTGATTGACGGCTGGTCCGATGACTGTGAAATCCAACCGCGTCTCGGAACCGATATTACCATAGAGAATTTCGCCTGAATGCAGAGCCAGCGTGTAGTTGGCCACTGGCAGGCCTTGCTCCTGTCGTTGAGCGTTCAACGCATCCATACGCGACTGCAACAGGGGAACCGCGCTCAGCGCGGCGCGGGCATCTTCGTCGATTTCGCCGACATCGAACATGGCCATCAGACCATCGCCCATGAATTTCAGGATATTACCGCCCCTGTCATGCACCACGCCCACTGCCACGGCCAGATAGTCGTTTAGCATGTCAATAATCTCGTGCCCCGGTAGATCCTCTGACAGGGTGGTGAAGCCTTCGAGGTCGAAGTTCCAAATTACCGCATCGATCTGCTGCAAAGACCCGCGCTGGATTTCACCAGACAGAACCCGACGACCGGCGTCGCGGCCCAGGTAAACACGCATCAGATCCTTGGTCAGGTTCTGGTTCTTGGCGGACTTAAGCGCCAGACCCAAATGCGGCAGAACGGTGTGGATTTGGCTCAGATCGCCGTCGTCAAAACCGGTTGGTGCGTCACTGGTCCAGGACATCAGAACGCCATCGCTGACCTTCTTTGCGCCATTGGGGCGCAACTGCTTAGCCCCTTCAAAAGACAAGCCCGTGGCATAATAATCGGTTGCCCCGATTTCCCGCAGGTCGTTCAACAGCGGAAAGCGACAGGGTTCATTATGTTCGACCAGTTTGACCCGGATTTCATCCAGATCCTCATGCAACAGGGCATACAGCGGGCTTTGCTGCCAAACCTCGCTGGGTTCATCAGTATTTTCAAACCGCTCGAATTCACCGCCTGTGCCGTTGTACCAACTGTAACCCATACCGCCGTAAACTGGGTGCAAAGTGGACTGGGCTGCGTGAAAGCGCATCAACGGGATGCCCATGTCGACCAGCCGGGTGCAAAAGCCTTCCAGCAATTCTTCCTGACCAGCCCCTTCAAGCCCCTTATTGACCAACCAATCGATCAGGTTGTGTGTGGGTACCGACGAAGAGTCCAGCGAGGTCATATTGGTGTCCGTATCAAGCATGCATCCCATCTGGGGATCATGCACATCAATTGCCAGTGGTCAGTCCAAACCAGCCAATCTTTGCAGCATTTTACGCAGCAGAGCGGCTTCCTCCGCATCAAACAGGCCCGACAGTTTCGCATCATAGTCTGCGGCGACGCCATGCAAGTCACGATACACGGTTTGCCCAGCCGGTGTTAGAGTCAGCCATTCAGCACGCCGGTCCGCTTCATCGCGTGTGCGTTTCAAGTAACGACGCTGTTCCAGCTTGGCGACCGCGCGGCTGATCTTGGTCTTGTGCATTCTGGCACGTTTGCAAATCTCTTTCGCGGTCATCTCGCCAAATAGCCCGAGATGAAACAGCACCCGCCATTCGGTTCTGAGCATCCCGTAACGGCCTTTGTATACGCTCTGAAATTCCAATGACGCCTGTTCAGCCGCCTGGTTCAGCAGGAAGGGCAGAAAATTTTGCAGATCAAACTCATCATTTTTTTTGGATTCTACGTGTGACATGCTTGTTAGTTACAAAATCAACTATTACCCGACAAGCAGCAAACGGAGGAAACCATCATGAATCGTCCGAGTGATCCGCATATGCTGACGCAGGCTGCAACGCCGGTCGGCACACATGCCGGCTATATGCCCGGCTTTGGAAACGACTTTGAGACCGAGGCCCTGCCCGACGCGCTGCCACAAGGGATGAACAGCCCACAGCGCTGCAACTATGGCCTTTACGGAGAGCAGCTGAGCGGCACCGCCTTCACTGCAAACCCGCCCGAACGCACTTGGTGTTACCGCATTCGCCCGTCGGTGAAGCATTCACATCGTTACGAAAAAATCGACCTCCCCTATTGGAAATCGGCACCGTGCATCGACCCGGATGTGATCAGCCTGGGTCAGTATCGCTGGGATCCCGTCCCACATTCTGATGAAGGTCTGAACTGGATGACCGGGATGCGGACCATGACCACGGCGGGGGACGTGAACACGCAAGTGGGCATGGCCAGCCACATCTATCTGGTCACCGAATCCATGGTGGATGACTACTTCTTCTCGGCCGATTCCGAGCTGTTGGTTGTTCCGCAGGAAGGACGCCTGCGTTTTGCGACCGAGCTGGGAATCATCGATCTGGAACCCAAAGAGATCGCAATTATTCCGCGTGGTCTGCTGTACCGGGTCGAGGTTTTGGAAGGCCCCGCGCGCGGTTTTGTCTGCGAAAACTACGGGCAAAAGTTTGAACTGCCGGGCCGTGGCCCGATTGGCGCAAACTGCATGGCCAACCCGCGCGACTTCAAAGCGCCCGTAGCTGCGTTTGAAGATCGCGAAACCCCGTCGACCGTGACGATCAAATGGTGCGGCCAGTTCCACACCACCAAGATCGGGCACAGCCCGCTGGATGTGGTCGCATGGCACGGCAACTATGCGCCCTACAAATATGACTTGCGCAATTATTGCCCGGTTGGCGCGATCCTGTTCGACCATCCCGACCCGTCGATCTTTACGGTTCTGACGGCACCGTCTGGCCAGCCCGGCACGGCCAATATCGACTTTGTTCTGTTCCGCGAACGCTGGATGGTGATGGAGGACACGTTCCGCCCGCCGTGGTACCACAAAAACATCATGTCCGAGCTCATGGGCAACATTTACGGCCAGTATGATGCAAAACCACAGGGCTTCGTGCCCGGCGGCACAAGCCTGCACAACATGATGATCCCGCACGGCCCCGACCGGGAAGCCTTTGACAAGGCATCGTACTCCAACCTGGGGCCGGACAAGCTGGACAAGACAATGTCGTTCATGTTCGAAACCCGCTTCCCGCAGCATCTGACGCCATTTGCCGCCACCGAAGCGCCTTTGCAGGATGATTATATCGACTGCTGGACATCGCTCGAGAAAAAGTTCGACGGAACACCGGGTAAGAAATGAGCTTGGATATCTGGTTCACCTATGTGGCAACGGTCCTGCTGCTGATGAGCACACCGGGACCTAGCCAGTTGTTGATGTTGTCAAACTCAGCCACCAACGGGCTTCGGCGCGGGCTATTCACCGCTGCCGGAGATCTGACGGCGAACTTTCTGCAGATGTTGGCGGCTGGGCTGGGCCTGGCCGCGCTGATTGCCACATCCGCCACCGCGCTGACAGTCATCAAATGGCTGGGTGTGGCTTATCTGGTTTACCTTGGGGTCAAACAGATCCTCAAAGCGCGCGTGTCTGATGCGCAAACCGCACCCAAGGCCAGCCGCAAATCGCTTTGGATGCAAGGATTTGTTACTTCTGCCGCGAATCCCAAGGCCGTGGTCTTTTTTGCAGCCCTGTTCCCGTTGTTCATTGACGGAGCACTGCCTCTCTGGCCGCAATTCGCCATTCTTTCGGCCACCTATCTGGTCATGGACGGGATGTTCCTGACCGCATATGGCGGCAGCGCAAGCTGGCTGGCCCGCCGTTTGCAAGGTCCGGCAAAGCTGTGGCTTGACCGCATTGGCGGCAGCTTCATGATCCTGGCTGCTATCTTGTTGGGGCTGAAATCCCTTCGCCCCTCAACTTAACCAACAAAACAGGGACATCGTATGCCTCTAATGACATCCTGGGTGACGTCGGCCAATGACGCGACACATCCGTTCCCACTGAACAACCTGCCTTATGGCGTCTTCTCGACCGTGGGCGACGATCCGCGCTGCGGTGTGGCCATTGGGGACATGATCCTCGACGTCACCGCCGCCGAAGCCGAAGGGTTGATCACCCTGAGCGATGAGCCCCTGTTCGACATGCCGTTCTGGAACCCGTTGATGGAAGAAGGCCCCGCTGTCTGGGCCGCCCTGCGGGAACGTCTGATCAGCCTTCTGACCGAGGGCTCGGACGAGCAAAGCAAGGTTGAACCATTGCTTGTCAAACAAGACGACGCCGAGATGCACCTGCCTTTCGCTGTCAGTGAATACACCGATTTCTACGCAGGCCGGAACCATGCATTCAACGTGGGCACGATGTTCCGGGGGCCGGAAAACGCATTGCCGCCAAACTGGCTGCATATTCCCATTGGGTACAACGGGCGCGCGTCTTCGGTCGTGGTATCGGGCACGGATATTCGCCGCCCGTGGGGGCAGCTAAAAGCGCCAGACCAAGATATACCCGCCTTTCTGCCCAGCCGCCGTTTTGACATCGAGCTTGAGATGGGCGCGATTGTCGGCACCCCTTCGGATGGCCCAATCTCGGTGCAAGAGGCGGACGACAATATTTTTGGCTACGTCCTGCTGAACGACTGGTCTGCGCGCGACATCCAGGCTTGGGAATACCAGCCACTCGGTCCGTTTCAGGCCAAAGCTACCGCAACCTCAATCAGCCCCTGGATTGTCACCAAGGCAGCGCTGGAGCCTTTCCGCTGTGACACGCCGGCCCGTGAGTTCGAGTTGCTGGATCACCTGAAAGACTGCGGCCCGATGCTCTATGATATCGACCTGTCGATCTCCATGGCTCCTGTCGGACGGCCTGCCACGACAATTGCACAGACCAACTACAACCAGATGTACTATTCCGCCGCGCAGCAACTGGCCCACCACACGACGTCCGGCTGTCCGATGAATGCAGGTGATTTGCTGGGGTCGGGCACCATTTCCGGACCAACCAAACCCGAACGCGGTTCGTTGCTGGAACTCAGCTGGGGCGGCAAGGAACCTCTGACGCTGGACAGCGGTGAAACCCGCAGCTTCATCGAGGACGGCGACACACTCACCCTGACCGGCGCGGCCAAAGGCGACGGCTATACAATCGGCTTCGGTGACTGTGTTGGCACCGTTCTGCCTGCCCTTACTTCCCCTTTCGAACGATGACGCACTGACTTCATCTTTTTCCAAATACTCCCGCCGAAGGCTTCCAACCGCAGCCTTCCGCGCAAGCGCAAAAGGACAATACCAAGATGGCCAAAGCATTCGCGTCCCAGGGGGACATGTCTGAGAAAAAGATCAGCTTCACCGAGGTGGGCGAAGGACTCTATGCCTTTACGGCCGAAGGCGACCCGAACTCGGGCGTCATCATCGGCGATGACAGCGTGATGATTGTCGAGGCGCAGGCGACACCGCGTCTGGCCAACAAGGTGATCGAATGCGTTCGATCAGTTACAGACAAGCCGATCACGCATGTGGCCCTGACCCACTACCACGCCGTTCGCGTTCTGGGTGCCAGCGCGTTTGGCGCGCAGCAAATACTGATGTCAGACATGGCCCGCGCCATGGTCGTGGAACGCGGGCAGGAAGATTGGGACAGCGAATTCCAACGGTTCCCGCGCCTGTTCGAAGGGCACGAAAGCATACCCGGCCTGACCTGGCCCACCACCACGTTCAGCGACACGATGACCGTCTATCTGGGCAACCGTCGTGTGGATCTGATGCATCTGGGCCGTGCGCACACCGCCGGGGACATCGTAATTCATGTGCCGGATCAAAACGTGATGTTTACAGGCGACATCGTCGAGTACCACTCGGCCTGCTATTGTGGTGACGGGCATTTCAGCGACTGGGGTGACACGCTGGACGAAATCAAGTGGTTTGATGTCGACGCCATCGCGCCCGGACGCGGCGACGCGCTGGTTGGTAAGGACATGGTCAATGCGGCCATCGAAAATACACGCGATTTCGTCAGCAGCACCTACCGCCCGGCCGCCAAGGTGGCTGCACGCGGCGGCAGCCTGAAAGAAGCCTGGGACGCCGTACGCGCCGAATGTGACCCCAAATTCGCTGACTACGCGATCTACGAACACTGCCTGCCGTTCAACGTGGCGCGCGCCTATGACGAGGCACGCGGCATCGACACGCCGCGCATCTGGACCGCCCAGCGCGACCTTGAGATGTGGGAAGCCCTGCAAGGATGACAAAACGACCCGGTTTGATCCAGATCGTTTTGCGCGGCGGGATTCGATGAAACCATAAGCCAAGGCCTCCGGCGCCTGTCGCCGGGGGACAGGATATGCAGCACTTTGGTGCATCTGCTTGGGGGGAGCCCATGAACAAGATCTTTGAAACGCCGCTTTATGGCTATGAACGCAGCCCTGATCAGGACAGTCCCACGCCCGTCAGGCGCAAGGTCATCGTGATTGGTGCCGGTCCGGTTGGTTTGGCCGCCGCCATCGATCTGGCCCAACAAGGGATCGAAGTTGTGGTTCTGGACGAGAACGACAAGGTCAGTTTCGGCAGCCGCGCTATTTGTTTTTCTCAGCGCACTTTGGAAATTGCCGACCGTCTGGGATGTGGACACCGCTTGGTCGACAAAGGCGTGTTGTGGGATCGCGGCAAGGTCTTTTTCGATGATCGCCAGGTCTATGACTTCAACCTGCAACCGGATGAAGGATATGCCAATCCGGCTTTCATCAACCTGCAGCAATACCATTTCGAAGATTACTTCGTTCAACGGGTTCGCGAGCTGCAGGCAGAAGGCGCACCGATAGAAATTCGTGGGCGCAACAAGGTAGAGGCCATTGGCACGCACGAGGATCACGTTCGGATGGAGGTCGAGACCCCCGAAGGCCCCTACACGCTTGAGGCTGAATGGCTGATCGCTTGCGACGGAGCCACCTCTCCCACCCGCCGGATGCTGGGCATTGATTTCGAAGGGCGTGTATTCGAAGACAACTTCCTGATCGCGGATGTGATCATGGATGCCGATTTCCCATCAGAACGCTGGTTCTGGTTCGACCCACCGTTCAATCGCGGTCAATCTGCACTGCTCCATAAACAGCCTGACAACGTCTGGCGCATCGACCTGCAATTGGGCTGGGACATCGACAAGGAGCGTGAAAAGCGCCCCGAGAATGTCATCCCACGCCTCAAGGCGATGCTGGGCGAAGACGTCGAGTTCCAGCTGGAATGGGTCTCGATCTATACCTTCCAGTGTCGCCGCATGGAAAGCTTCCGCAAGGGGCGTGTCCTGTTTGCAGGCGACAGCGCGCATCAGGTCAGCCCCTTTGGCGCACGCGGGGCAAACTCGGGCCTGCAAGATACCGACAATCTGTGCTGGAAACTGAAGCTTGTGCTCGAGGGCAAAGCCCCTGAAAGCCTGTTGGACACCTACAACGCGGAACGCGTGCAGGGGGCCGACGAAAATATCCAGAAATCCAGCCGGTCGACCGATTTCATCACGCCAAAATCCGAGATGTCGCGGCTTCTGCGCGATGCGGTTCTGGATCTAAGCGAACAGTATGAATTTGCCCGACCACTGGTGAATTCCGGGCGCTTGAGCCAACCCTGCACGTATGACGGGTCTTCGTTGAACTCGGCCGATGCGCTGAACGGCCCAGCCTGCACACGCCCGGGGTCGGCCTGCCCGGATGCCCCGCTGGGCGATGAATTCCTTCTGCCCAAGCTGGCGGGCAAATTTACCTTGCTGACCATTGATGCCGATGCCCCAGACACTCTGGAAGAGGATGGGATTGAGGTCACTCGGCTGGCGTTGTCGGTCAAAGACGACCTGACGCTGGCTCTCAAACGTCGTTACTTGGGTAATGCAACCAGCGCTGTGTATCTGATCCGCCCGGATCAGCACGTAGCCGCTCGGCGGGACAGCTTTGAAGAAAACAGTTTCCGTCATGCAATCCGCAGAGCTTGCGGTAAGGAGTAAGCGCAATGTCAGACTTGATCCTAACCCCCAATTTCGACAACGCCGACGACTTTTACGCCACCCTTTTGGCGGCGCATGAAGGGCTTGAAAAAGCCGACAGCGACGCGCTGAACGCCCGGCTAGTGTTGGTTCTTGCCAATCACATCGGCGACGGAACGGTGTTGTACGACGCCATTCGCGCAGCCGCTTTGACCGAAAACTGACGGGTTTTAACGTGAACAAACCCGTTCTTTTCGACTATTGGCGGTCCTCAGCCAGCTATCGTGTGCGGATCGCCCTAAACCTGGCCGGGATCGACTATGACCCGGTTTTTGTCGATCTGGTAGGTGGCGAACACAAAAGCGCTGAGCATTTGGCACGCAATCCGCAAGGGTTTGTGCCGGTACTGGATGTCGACGGGCACCGCCTGACACAATCTTTGGCCATCCTCGACTATCTGGACCGAACGCAGCAACTTAACTTACTACCCGACGACGCGGTCGAGCGCGCGCGTGTACAGGCACTTGCATATGCGATTGCGGTGGATATTCACCCGGTCTGCAACCTGTCTGTCGCACGTCATGCGACGTCGTTAAGCAAAGAAGCAACCGACATGCCCGGAGATTGGATGCGGTACTTCATCCGGCCCGGCTTGCAAGCTTTTGAGAGCATGTTGGGCACCTTTGAACAGACACCATATTGTGTCGGTTCGGAGCCCGGCCTCGCCGACATCTGCTTGATCCCCCAACTCTACAACGCACGCCGCTGGCAGGTGGACCTGTCGGACATGCCACGTGTTCTGGGGGTTGAAGCAGCCTGCGCTAGTCATCCGGCCTTTGTTGCAGCGCACCCCGACGCGCATGCACCCCAATAACCCTGCACAGGCCCTGTGTGCCTGTGCGCCTAGGCGTTTGCCCTGTTTGACCTTAGCTTTGATAAATCAAAGAAATGAGGTCCCCCATGCCCGAGATCACCGGCTACCACGCCCATGTCTATTTCGATGCCGACACGAAGGATACGGCGCAACAGGTCTGTGAAGAGGCCGCAAGGCTGTTCCCGGTTCAGATGGGGCGTATGCATGCCCGCAACGTCGGTCCTCATCCGCGCTGGAGTTGCCAGTTGGGCTTTGCCGCCGACGCTTTTGATCAGGTCATGCCATGGCTGATGCTGAACCGGCAGGGCCTGACCGTGTTCACCCATCCCGAAACCGGTGAGCATCTGGAAGATCACCGCGATCGGGCAATCTGGATGGGTGAGATGCTGGATCTGAACCTTTCGATCTTCGACAAGCTTTAGTCCAGCGACCGCGCCTGATCCCGCAGGACAAATTTTTGCACCTTGCCCGTAGATGTCTTCGGCAGGGTGCCAAACACGACGGTCTTAGGTGCTTTGAAATGGGCCATATTGTCCCGGCAGAAGGCAATCAGCTCTGCTTCGGTCGCGGTTGCTTCGGGTTTCAGCTCGACAAAAGCACACGGCGTTTCGCCCCATTTTTCGTCTGGACGCGCAACCACAGCCGCCTCCATCACCGCCGGGTGTTTATAAAGGATACCCTCGACCTCAACGGACGAGATATTCTCACCGCCTGAAATGATGATGTCCTTGGATCGATCCTTGAGCGCGATATAGCCGTCGGGATGCATGACACCCAGATCGCCGGATGCAAACCAGCCGCCTTTAAAGGCCCCGTCCGTGGCGTCCGGGTTCTTAAGATACCCTTTCATCACCACGTTGCCCTGCATGAAAATCTCACCCATGGTTTCGCCATCAGAAGGCACGGGTTCCATCGTTTCGGGATCGGCCACCATCAGGCCAGACAGCGCCGTGTACCGCACACCCTGCCGTACTTTCAGAGCAGCGCGATCTTCTGGCCCTTTCTCATTCCACTCGTCTTTCCAGGCACACACGACCGAGGGCCCGTACGTCTCGGTCAGGCCGTAGACATGGGTGACTTCGACGCCCATCGCCTCCATCGCTTCGATCACTGCCGCAGGCGGTGGGGCACCTGCGGTCATTACCTTGATCTGGTGATCAAAGTCTTTCAGCTCATCCGGTGCATGGGCCAGCATGTTCAAAACGATGGGCGCACCGCAGAAATGGGTGACTTTCTCATCGCGGAACGCCGCATAGATCGGCTCGGCCCGCACGGCGCGCAGACAGACAGACACACCCGCATTCGCCGCCATGGCCCAAGGGAAACACCAGCCATTGCAGTGAAACATCGGCAGTGTCCACAAGTAGACGGAATGTTTGGGCATATCCCAATCCAGCAAGTCCGACTGCGCGTTCAGGGTTGCGCCCCGGTGATGATAAACAACCCCTTTCGGATTGCCCGTTGTACCAGAGGTATAGTTCAGCGTGATTGCGTCCCACTCATCGTCTGGCAAGGACCAATTGAATTCCGGGTCACCTTCGCTCAGCAAAGCATCATATGTCAGACTGCCCAGTGTCTCACCGCCCTCAAAGCTCGGGTCTTCGATATCGACAATCAAAATGTCACGCTCGACCTGCTTCAGCGCCTCTTTCACAACACCTGAAAATTCCGGGTCAACCAGCAGCACCTTGGCTTCGGCGTGATTGAGAATGAAAGCGACGATTGGTGCATCCAGGCGCGTATTGATGGCGTTCAGAACAGCGCCTGCCATCGGCACGCCAAAATGAGCCTCATACATCTCGGGTATATTCGCTGCGATGATTGAAACGGTGTCACCCTTACCAATTCCGCGCGCGGTCAGAGCACCCGCCAGTTGTCGGCACCGGGCATAGGTTTCAGCCCAGCAATACCGGCGGTCCCCATACACCACCGAGGGGTAATCCGGATAGACCTGCGCCGTTCGCTCAAGGAACGTCAGCGGCGACAAAGGCGTGTAATTGGCCCGGCTTTTGTCCAAATGACGCTCGTAGATGTTTGTGGCTGTCATCTGCTGATCCTCCCAAATCACAGTTCGCGCGACTTGAGCATAATCTTGGTGCTCTGACAAATCCGTAGTAATACGATAGGCCCAACTTCTGGCAATATGGGATGGCGCGATCTGGCCCTACTTACAACAGGCCTTTCGCGGTGATCTGAAGCATCTTAAACACAGGCGGGGGTATGGCCTGACCAATAGCCCCTCAAGCGCATCTCAGTGAAAGGACTTGTCATGGACGGCACGTTCAACGAAAACGATCTTTCCCGCGTGGTCGAGGCCGACCGCGCTCATATCTGGCACCACCTGATTCAGCATAAACCCTTTGAAACCAATGACCCGCGCATCATTGTCGAAGGCAAAGGCATGCGCGTCTGGGACCAGAAGGGCAAAGAACACCTGGACGCTGTTTCCGGTGGAGTGTGGACCGTGAACGTTGGCTATGGCCGCGAATCGATCTGCAAGGCCGTCTATGATCAGTTGATGAAACTGTGCTATTTCGCCAACTCGGCAGGCTCGATCCCCGGCGCAATCTTTGCCGAACAGCTGATCGACAAGATGCCCGGCATGAGCCGCGTCTACTACACAAACTCCGGTTCTGAAGCGAACGAGAAAGCCTTCAAGATGGTCCGTCAGATCGCGCACAAGCGCTACGGCGGTAAGAAGACCAAGATTCTGTACCGCGACCGCGACTATCACGGCTCGACGTTGGCAACCATGTCGGCCGGCGGTCAGGATGAACGGACTGCGCAATACGGACCTTTCGCGCCTGACTTCGTACGCGTGCCGCACTGCATGGAATACCGCAAGCACGAACTGGACGGCGCACCGGAAGAGAATTTCGGCGAATGGGCGGCGGATCAGATCGAAGAGGTCATCCTGCGCGAAGGCCCCGACACAGTTGGTGCCCTGTGCCTTGAACCTGTAACGGCTGGCGGCGGCGTAATCGAAGCGCCCGAAGGGTATTGGCAGCGCGTGCAGGAGATCTGCAAGAAATACGACGTGCTGCTGCATATCGACGAGGTTGTCTGCGGTGTTGGCCGGACCGGCACATGGTTCGGATACCAGCAATACGGCATCAAGCCAGACTTCGTGACCATGGCCAAAGGTGTGGCCTCGGGCTATGCGGCGATTGCCTGCATGGTCACCACTGAAGAAGTCTTTGACATGTTCAAGGACGACGCGTCGGATCCGCTGAACTATTTCCGTGACATCTCGACCTTTGGCGGCTGCACGGCCGGTCCGGCAGCAGCGATTGAGAACATGCGCATCATCGAAGATGAGAACCTGCTGGGCAATTGCACCGACATGGGCGACCGCATGATGGGCAACCTGCAAGCGCTGATGGAAAAGCACAAAGTCATTGGTGACGTACGCGGCAAGGGCCTGTTCCTGGGGGCCGAACTGGTCACCGACCGTGCGACCAAAGACCCGATGGATGAAAAGCGGGTTCAGGCCGTTGTCGCCGATTGTATGGCGCAGGGCGTCATCATCGGTGCCACCAACCGCTCGATCCCCAGCCGCAACAACACGCTGTGTTTCTCGCCCGCGCTGATCGCAACAGCGGATGACATCGACCAGATCACCGACGCAGTCGATGGTGCGCTGGGGCGTGTGTTCGGGTAAAGCGCACCAACCTTAAAATGAACGAAACCGGCGCCTATCGCGCCGGTTTTTTGTGCCGCCGTGATAGTTTGCCAATTTCCTGAACTCGAGTAGCCTGCTTGCACCCTATGCAGGAGATTTCTTTATGTTACTCAACCTATTCCGCAGCTGGGCTGCAATCCTTATTCTAGCCTTCGCAACCTCAGCCACAGCTGAAACAGGCAGCGGCTTCCCTCAGATCGTTGGCACCTGGCACGGCACCTATCTGGTGGGTTTTGCCAAATCGAACCCAAACCACGAAAAGGGCCTGTTGAAGACCGAAATGGAGTTGGAGATCACCAAGCTCGACGGCAACCTGATCACGGCCACCAACCGTTGGCGTCGAATTGGCGACACCGAATGGATCGTCGAAGAGGCGATGGGTACCTTCTCTTTAGACGACCCTACCCGCTTTGTTCTGGCCGAGGCCGGTTTGTCTGGGGATGACGTGTCAGCAGGTATATTCAACGGCGTTTACTTGGATGACGTGATCATGGTGACCTATGCGGGTCCGGGGACGGGCGTAGCCTTTGCGGCGCAATTGGTGAAGAAGGAAGGCAACAAGTAAATTCAACACCGCGCCTCAATTGGGCTTGGAGATTTCGACCTCGTCAAAGCGAAAAGTACCTGTCCCGAACGCTGCGAGCCCAATGCCCGCCTGCCCGTCCGACCCGCTCCTATTCGACGTTCTTTTGGAGAACGGGATCTGCACGACTCTGGTCCCGTTTGCATAGAACAAAACCTGCGCACCGCGCACTTGAAAACTGAGCTCGTTCGGCCCGCCGACGACAATCGCGTCATGTTCGCCACTGTGCGCCAGCCTCAGTTGGCGACCGTCCTTCTTGAAAAGAAGGAAACGCCCTTTGTCGTCCACAGTAAAAGCCGTGTAGACCCCCGACTTGCCGCTTCCCACCAGAATCCCGACACCGCCATTTCCGACGACGTCGCCATCTACAACGGCAGAAATAACCAGATCTTCGGTTGTCTCCACCCGGTCTTCACCGGGAAACTTCACCCATTGGATATCATTGAACTGAAGGCTTCGTAGTTCCTGCCGGTTTTCCATTACCAGGTAGCCATCGGCCACATAGACAGACCAAGGTGGTTTTGCTCCGAAAAAGTCAACCTGCCCTCCCAGCATCAGTGACTGGTCTTCTCCATCAAAGGTTTCTCTGATGATTTCAGGTGAAGTTGTTTCTTCCGCCTGCTCTTGCGCCAATAAGGTTTCGGGCAGACCGACAGACAGGATCAACGCCACAGCTATTTGTTCTAAAGCGCCTTTCAATAAATTCATTCTTCAGCACCTCAATCAACCTAAAGGTGTAATTCTTATAATCTTCGCACCACAAAAGTGTCATTTCTACGGAGGTTTTCCTTACTTCTTGTACAACACAAAGTCCGCAGACCCTTCTTCCAAAACAAAAAAGCCGCCCCAAACCGGGACGGCTTTTCTTTCACTGTCTCTTTTCAGAAGATCAGGCAGTCAGAGCGGCCTGAGCTTTGGCGACGATCGCGCCGAACGCTTCCGGTTCGTGCACGGCCAGGTCGGCCAGAACTTTGCGGTCCACTTCGATACCGGCCAGGTTCAGGCCGTTGATGAAGCGGGAATATGTCAGAGCTTCGTCATGCGAACGGACAGCAGCGTTGATACGCTGGATCCACAGCGCGCGGAAGTTGCGCTTGCGGTTCTTACGGTCGCGGGTTGCATACTGGTTGGCCTTGTCGACGGCCTGACGGGCAACCTTGAAGGTGCTCTTGCGGCGACCATAATAACCTTTGGCAGCCTTAATGACCTTCTTGTGACGGGCGTGAGTTACGGTTCCACCTTTAACGCGGGACATCTCTTAATCTCCTCTTAGCGGTCGTAGGGCATGTAGCCCTTGACGATCTTGGCGTCGGGGGCGGACAGGGTGGTGGTGCCACGGGCGTCGCGGATAAACTTCTTGGTCCGCTTGATCATGCCGTGCCGCTTGCCGGCCTGGCCTGCCATGACCTTACCAGTCGCAGTCACCTTGAAGCGCTTTTTAGCGCTCGACTTGGTCTTCATCTTAGGCATTTCCGTCTCCTTTTTCGGGTTCGGTTCAAAACGCGACTCGGCATGCCATCTCGGCCGGTCACGCGATCAGAAGCGCCATTTACGCAAGTTCCGTCATACTGGCAAGGGGGATTCGACCAGAATCTGCGCTTTGTGCGCGGTTGGTCTGACACCGGGGCGACGGTTGCCGCCCCGGTGGTTTGTGTTAATGGCCGAACTTGCGGATTTCACCGCTTTTCAGCCGTTCTGCATAAGATGCCAGTTCCTGACGCACCACTTTCATCAGGAAGTAGAGCGCAAAGACGTTCACCACAGCCATCGCAAAGATCGCCGCATCCGAGAAGTCGATGACCGGGCCCAGATTGGCCGCCGCACCGATGACAACGAAGATGCAGAAGATGATCTTGAACACCAGCTCTTTGGTGTGACCTTCGCCGAACAGGTAAGTCCAGGCTTTCAGGCCGTAGTAGGACCAGCTAATCATCGTTGAGAAGGCAAACAGAACCACGGCAATCGCCAAGATGAAGGGGAACCAGCTGAACGCGCTACCGAAGGCGGCGGAGGTCAGGCTGACGCCGGAGTTGCCATCAACGGTGGCAATAGCGTTACCCGCCTCGTTCAGCATGTAGTTGCCCGTCGCCGGATCGACGATCAGCTGCTGTGTGATAATGATCACCAGCGCCGTCATGGTACAAATCACAACGGTGTCGATGAACGGTTCAAGCAACGATACAAAGCCTTCGGTGATCGGTTCCTTGGTCCGAACAGCCGAGTGTGCAATGGCGGCCGAGCCCACACCCGCTTCGTTCGAAAACGCCGCTCGGCGGAAGCCCTGGATCAGCGCACCGACCATGCCGCCCGCAACACCGAGACCCGTGAAGGCACCCGCCAAGATCTGGCCAAAGGCCCAGCCGATCTGATCAGCGTGCATAATGATGATGACCAGCGCTGCCAGCACATACATCACGCCCATGAACGGTACGACCTTTTCAGTCACACGCGCGATGGACTTTAGGCCACCTACGATCACCGCAAAGACAATGGCCGCAAAGACCAGACCCGTGATCCAACCGGGGTAATCCCCGACGATTCCTGCGATCTGCTGGTGCGCCTGATTGGCCTGGAACATGTTGCCGCCGCCCAGCGCACCAAGGATACAGAAGATCGAGAAAAGAACCGCGAGGATCTTACCGCCAGGCAATCCAAGCTCGGCAAAGCCCTTGGACATATAATACATCGGGCCGCCCGATACGGTGCCGTCCTCGTATTCGTTGCGATATTTCACGCCCAGCGTACATTCGGTGAATTTCGACGCCATGCCCAACAGGCCCGCGACGATCATCCAGAACGTGGCCCCCGGCCCACCGATCCCGATGGCAACCGCCACACCGGCAATATTACCAAGACCAACAGTACCAGACAGCGCCGTGGCCAGAGCCTGAAAGTGGCTGACCTCACCGGCGTCGTTTGGATCGGAATAGTCGCCTTTGACAAGGCTGATCGAGTGCCCGAAGAAGCGGAACTGCACGAAAGCGAAATACAGCGTGAAAACCGTGGCCGCGACAACCAACCAACCCACGATCCACGGAAATCCGGTTCCCGGAAACGGTGCGAAGATAAAGCTGACAAAGGGTCCGGTTGCGTCAGCAAAGGCCTGATTGATCTTGTCATCCAGACCCGGAGCCTCTTGCGCCGAAGCGGCAGTGGCCATGAAGGCGGCAATCGCCGCAAGATACAGGTGTTGTAGCGTTTTCATTTTCCTGCCCACCTCAATTTACAACTGTGACCGGGACGTCGGCATGCATCACAAGGTTCTGTGTCGAGCTGCCGAAGATGCGTTTCTTGATACCATCCGCCGAAGCCCGACCCACAACGATTTGGGAGCCGCCGTTTTCGACCGTGATGGCATTCAGAGTTTCCGCCACATCGCCATGTCGAACGACGCCATGCGCTTCGAAACCAGCTGCCTTGAGGGCGTCAACGGCAGGTGTCACGATACGTGACGACGCCAATGCGACCTCTTCCTCGCGCCGTTTGTGGCGCAGGGCGTTTTCTTCCGGTGTTTGAAATGTGTAAGGGGACCATTCTATCACATAGGCGACCAGCAATTCGCATGTTCCGATCAGCTTTGCCAGATCTTTGGCAAAGGCAATCGCGCGTTCGCCGGTCTCTGTCCCGTCGAGTCCTATGACAATCTTTGTTGTCATCTTGTTCCTCCATTATTGTTGTTCAGTCCGGGGCCCGTGCCCCCGGCAGGGCAGCCGGAACTTGGAACTTTGGCTAAGACTGCCCTTAGGTCATTTATCTGGAAATTCTACCCACGAATGAAGCCCATTGTGCCAAATTCGCCCGTACGGGTCAAATTTCGCTTATAAATCAAGTTTTTCGCGTACAAAAAAAGGAAACGGCCGCTTTGCCAGCGGCCGCTAATTAGATTCCGGGACTATCCGGGGAAAAGCCTATTCAGGATCGGTGCTGTAGATCAGGCGTTCGTCGCAGGGGGCCACGCGCAGGATGTTGGTGGTACCCGGAACATTGAAAGGTACGCCCGCCGTGACGACAATCTGATCCGCCTCGGACGCAAATCCCCCAGCACGTGCAGCACGGGCCGCGTTGACCACTGCACCCTTGAATCGTTGCAGTTCAGGCGTCATCACGCAGTTACAGCCCCAGCTCAGACACAACCGGCGCGCCGTGCCGCGTTGCGAGGTCATGGCAATGATCGGCACTCCTGGACGTTCGCGTGCCGTCAAAGAGGCCGTTGTGCCGCTTTGGGTGAAACAGCAGATGGCCTTGATGTCGGTCTTTTCTGCAATCTCACGGGCTGCCGCTACGATGCCGTCGGCAACAGTGGTACCCTTGGCAGTGCGCGAGGCGGAGATGATCTGGGTATAAGTCGGGTCGGCCTCAACCTCGATGGCGACCTTGTTCATGGTCTGCACAGCCTCAACCGGATAGGCTCCAGCGGCCGATTCCGCGCTAAGCATGATGGCGTCCGTCCCTTCATAGATCGCCGTCGCCACATCCGATACCTCGGCGCGGGTGGGCATCGGGCTTTCGATCATGCTTTCCAACATCTGGGTCGCCACAATGACCGGTTTGGCAGCGCCACGGCACCTACGGACCAGACGTTTCTGGATTGGCGGCACAGCAGAGACCGGCAGTTCCACGCCCAGATCACCCCGCGCCACCATGATCCCATCTGACGCATCGAGAATATCGTCAAACGCCTCAACCGCAGCGGGCTTTTCAATCTTTGAAAGGATCGCAGCACGACCGTCAGCCAAAGACCGGGCCTCGAACACATCCTTGGCACGCTGTACGAAGCTCAGCGCCAGCCAGTCGACACCCAGCTGACAGACAAACTCCAGATCGTCCCGGTCCTTGGCCGACAACGCCGCCAGCGGCAGCACAACATCCGGGACATTCACGCCCTTTCGGTTTGAGATGGTGCCGCCAACTTCGACCGTGCAGTTGGCGAAGTCCTGACCGCAGTCCTGAACCGTCAGGCGGATCTTGCCGTCATTCACCAACAGGCGCGCACCCGGCTCAAGCGCCGCAAAAATCTCGGGGTGCGGCAGGCATACCCTGTTTATGTCTCCGGCGGCGGGATCAAGATCAAGGCGGAAGGCCGCGCCTTCCTCCAACTCTTCCGCCTCATTGGCAAAGACGCCAACGCGCAGCTTTGGCCCCTGAAGGTCAGCCAGAATGGCAATCGGGCTGTCCAGATCCTTTTCGACCTGCCGAATAATCTTGTGCCGTTCGCGGATCTCATCATGGCTGCCGTGGCTCATGTTCAGTCGAAACACATCGGCCCCTGCCTCATGCAAAGCACGAATGGTGTCATAGTCACTCGACGCCGGTCCCAGCGTCGCCACGATTTTTACATTTCTCAGGCGTCGCATTGGTCTTGATCTCCTTACGTCGTCTTACTTGCTGATTAGGGTACAGCAAAATGTTACCGCAAACATCGGCTGAGTGCTTATTGCGCAATTCCCTTTTCAAAGCAACTGCCCTACACCTGCGACAAACTAGATGACAGGCTCATGACGTACACCCCATTTTTTGTTCACGGCGCGGATCGCCCGTCGCGCTGGTTGATTACATGTGATCACGCAACCAACACCGTGCCGCCAGAAGTGAACGGAGGCGACCTTGGCTTGCCGCGTGAAGATATGGAACGCCACATTGCTTATGATGTCGGGGCATACGAAGTCTCCAAACATCTGGGTGAGATTTTGGATGCACCAGTGATTGCCGCCAATTTCTCGCGTCTTGTAATCGACCCCAACCGTGGAGAGGACGACCCGACCCTGTTGATGAAGCTCTATGACGGTTCGATCATCCCCGGCAATCGCCACGCGGACACCGCCGAGCGCGTCCGGCGGTTGAACATGTGCTATCGCCCCTATCACGAGGCGCTGGCGCAGATGGCCGCCCTGCCCCACGCGGTGGTCGTTTCAATGCACTCCTTCACCCGCCAACTGCGCGGACGTGATCCTCGCCCCTGGCACATCGGCGTCTTGCACACTCCGGACGAACGTTTTTCACGCCCCCTGATCGAACGTCTTCAAGCCGAAGATGATCTGTGTGTTGGCGTCAACGAACCTTACACTGGCGTGTTGCCGGGTGACGCGATTGACAAGCACTGCACCGCTTTTGGCCGTCCTAACGCTTTGATCGAGTTGCGAAATGACCTGATTGCGGATCACGCTGGGCAAAGGGAATGGGCCGAACGTTTGGCAGTTGTCTTGCAAGACGCACTGGATTCCAGCGACCTTTGAAGACGCAGGTCGCTTTTTGCGATCCGTACTTCACGCTGTTGTGAGCGCACCGCTTGATCCCCATATAGTAGGGGAAAGGGGATCGTCGTGACACATGAGTTTCTGATAACGTTTTTCGGCTGGATGGCCGCCCTCAATATCGCGGTTCTTCTGTTCACCACTGTCATGGTCCTGCTGTTGCAGGATTGGATTGCGGGCATTCATGGCAAGCTGTTCCAAATGGAGCAGCCAGACGTGAAACGTGCGTATTTCAGGTATCTTGCCAATTACAAGATTCTAACCCTTGTCTTTTGCATTGTGCCCTGGCTGGCTTTGAAACTGATGTAGGTGGGCCAGCCGGCTTATTGTAACAAGGCTGCGGGGTTGTTAGGTCAAGCACAGCACACAAAGCCACCCGGAGCAGCCTTATGGACAAGCAAACCGAAATCGAACTTCAGGCCGCCGCGTTTCGTCGGCTGCAAAAACACCTGATGGAAGACCGCACCGACGTTCAGAACATCGACATGATGAATCTGGCCGGATTCTGCCGCAATTGCCTGTCGCGCTGGTATCAGGAAGCCGCCAATGAAAAAGGCATCGAGATGGGCAAGGACGAGGCCCGCGAGGTGTTTTACGGCATGACCATGGATGAATGGAAAGCCAACTATCAGACCGACGCCAGCCCCGAGAAACAGGCAGCCTTCAAAGTTGCTTTCGAAGAAAATGTAACGAAAAAGGGCTGAGCCCAAATAAAAAGCCCGCCAAATCGGCGGGCCTTTTCTTTAGATCGCTGCCTTGCGGCTTTCGTCCAGATAAATATCGCGCAGCCGTTTGGCAATCGGCCCCGGTGTGCCGTCGCCCAGCGCAACCCCGTCGATCTCGACCACCGGCATGACAAAAGCACTGGCCGAGGTTGTGAAGGCTTCATCCGCTTCTTTGGCCTCGTCGATTGTAAACAAACGCTCTTCGATTTCCATCTGCGCTTCGGCTGCCATGCGCAATACAGCCTTACGCGTGATTCCGTGCAAAATATCGTTGGACAGCGGGCGGGTGACGATTTTGCCGTTTTTGACGAAATAAGCGTTGTTGCTGGTGCCTTCGGTCACATAACCGTCTTCGACCATCCAGGCATCGTCGCAGCCTGCTTTTTTGGCCATCATCTTGCCCATCGACGGATAGAGCAGCTGAACGGTTTTGATATCGCGGCGGCCCCAGCGGATATCTTCAATCGAGATGATTTTGGCGCCTTTCTGTGCAGCCGGACTATCAGCCAGCCCGGGCTTGTTCTGCGTAAACAGAACAAGGCTGGGTTTGGTATCTGCGGATGGGAAAACAAAATCCCGGTCGCCATCGCTGCCGCGTGAAACCTGCAGGTAAACCAGACCTTCTTCGATTTCGTTCAGCTCAACCAGCTTGCGGTGAATCTCAAGCAACTCGTCCTTGGTGCAGGGTTCGGCCATCTCCAACTCGTCCAGCGATCGTTTCAGGCGAACCGCATGACCTTCGAAGTCGATCAGCTTGCCATCCAAAACGCTGGTGACTTCGTAAACCGCGTCTGCAAACAGGAAGCCACGGTCAAAGATGGATACCTTGGCTTCGGTCTCGGGCAGGTATTCGCCATTTACGTATACGGTTCGGGTCATGTTTGTCTCCTCAGCCCCAGAGCGCGGACACCGGCGGGTGCACTCCGGCGTCGTCAAAAATCAGCGGGGTGTCGCGGTCTTCGGCCAACAAAAGCGGCCCGTCAAGGTCTGTCACCATCGCACCCTGCGCCAGAAGTGTCGCAGGGGCCATGGCAAGTGAACTGCCAACCATGCAACCCACCATGATGTGATAGCCTTCGGCAACTGCGGCCTTGCGCAGCTCCAGCGCCTCGGTCAGACCGCCGGTTTTGTCGAGCTTGATATTGATGACATCATATTTGCCTTTCAGCTTGGGCAGGCTGGCGCGGTCATGGCAGGATTCGTCCGCGCAAACCGGCACAGGACGATCCATCCCAATCAACGCATCGTCGTCCCCCGCAGGCAAAGGTTGCTCAACCAGTGCCACGCCCAACCGTACCAGATGCGGGGCGAGGTCGGCGTAAACCGCAGCCGACCAGCCTTCGTTCGCGTCGACGATAATTTTGGATTCAGGCGCACCAGCCCGCACGGCTTCAAGCCGGGGCATATCATCAGGCGTACCCAGTTTGATCTTCAACAGAGGACGATGTGCATTCTCAGCCGCCTGAGCCTGCATCGCCTCCGGTGCGTCCAGCGACAATGTGTAGGCCGTGATCTCGGGACCTGGTACCGGCAGGCCAGCAAGATCCCAAGCACGTTTGCCAGCGCGTTTGCATTCCAGATCCCACAACGCGCAATCCACGGCGTTCCGGGCAGCACCCGCAGGCAGCAGGTCCATCAGCGACTGTCGGCTAAAGTCCACAGGCAGAGCGGCAATCTCGGCCTCAACCGACTCGAGCGTTTCATCATAGCGCGCGTAAGGAACGCACTCGCCCCAGCCCTGATGCGTCCCATCCGAAACCCGAACCGTCAGCACTTTTGCTTCGGTTCGCGACCCGCGCGAGATGGTAAAAACCTGCGCCAGCCGAAACACATCGCGAGAGACCTCTATCTGCACGCAACCGCTCCTTCATCTTTTTCCAAATACTCCCGCCGGAGGCGGAAGGACCCGCCACCGGCACGTGTCTCAGATCACATAGCCGCCAGTGCGTCCACCAACTTGCCGGATCCAAAGCGGAACGGGTCGGTTGCAGGCAGACCCATGTCGGCTTCGATTTTGTCCAGATAAGCCGTCGCATCCTCTTCAGACATATGCTGCGTGTTCACCGAAACGCCGACAACCTGACAATCCGGATTCGCAACTTTGGCCAGCGCCAGCGCGGTGTCACGCAGGGCTTCCAACGATGGCTGCTGATAAGTCGGCAGACCACGCATATGTTCACGGGTGGGTTCGTGGCTCAGGATCAGCGCGTCCGGCTGACCCCCATGGATCAGTGCCATCGTCACGCCGGAATAAGACACGTGGAACAGCGAACCCTGCCCTTCGATCAGGTCCCAGTGGTCCTCATCATTGTCGGGCGTCAGCCATTCGATTGAACCGGCCATGAAATCCGCAATGACTGCGTCAAGCGGCACACCATCGCCGGTGATCAGGATGCCGGTCTGACCGGTCGCCCGGAACGTTGACTTCATACCACGCTTGCGCATTTCCGCGTCCATCGCCATCGCAGTGTACATCTTGCCAACCGAGCAATCGGTGCCCACAGCCAGGCAACGCTTGCCTTTGCGCTTGATTCCGTTGGCAATTGGGTAATCCACCTCAGGCACACGCACGTCGTGCAACTTTTGACCGGTTGCTTCGGCGACGGCCACCAGATCGGGTTCGTCGCGCAGAAGGTTGTGCAGGCCCGAAGCCAGGTCGAATCCTTCCTCCAGCGCCATGACCAGAACCTTTTTCCAGTCCTGGCTGATGACACCGCCACGATTGGCCACGCCAATAACCAAAGTCTTTGCACCGGCTGCCTTTGCCTCGGTCAGGGTCATATCCGTCAGACCCAGGTCAGCCTTGCACCCTTCCATGCGGTATTGGCCGACGGCGTTTTCGGGGCGCCAATCTTTGATGCCCACAGCTACTTTGGCCGCCAATTGGTCGGGCGCATCGCCCAAAAACAGCAGGTACGGTGTCTCGATCATTGCGGTCACTCCTTTGATTCCGGCCTAAGCTAGAGAAGCGGCAAAACGAGCGTTTCGCGTTTTTGTCCGCCCAGAATGGTCGGCGCGCGATTATCATGCGCAGATTTGCCAAGAAGCGCAAAAATCTTCGAAGTTTTCAAAGTGACTAAACTTTAATCACCTTCTTCGACTTGCTCCATTGCTGTTTTCTGCAACCGCATTGCCGCAGATGCACAATCGCTCTTGCGCCGCCTTGCGCAATTTAATACCTCATTGAGCAGGAAAATCGCAATTTCATTACTCACACGAGGTCCAGATGAGTTTTCGCATCCAACCTGCCGCACCGGCACGCCCAAATCGTTGTCAGCTTTTTGGCCCCGGGTCGAACACCAAGCTGTTCCCCAAAATGGCCGCTTCGGCTGCGGATGTGATCAACCTTGACCTCGAGGATTCGGTTGCGCCTTCGGACAAGGATGATGCGCGCGCCAATGTCATTGAAGCGCTGAATACCGTTGATTGGGACAACAAATACATGTCCGTCCGGATCAACGGGTTGGACACGCCCTACTGGTACCGCGATGTTGTCGACGTTCTTGAGCAGGCAGGCGACCGTTTGGACCAGATCATGATCCCCAAAGTCGGATGCGCGGCGGATGTCTATGCGGTGGACGCGCTGGTCACTGCCATCGAACGCGCCAAGGGCCGCACAAAACCAATCAGCTTTGAGGTCATCATCGAATCTTCTGCCGGCATCGCGCATGTCGAAGAAATCGCGGCCTCATCCCCCCGCCTTCAGGCCATGAGCCTTGGGGCAGCGGATTTCGCAGCCTCGATGGGAATGCAGACCACCGGCATCGGCGGCACGCAGGAAAACTACTATATGCTGCGCGATGGCGAAAAACACTGGTCCGACCCGTGGCACTGGGCGCAAGCCGCAATCGTTGCCGCTTGCCGAACCCATGGCGTGTTGCCGGTGGATGGGCCGTTCGGTGATTTCAGCGACGACGAAGGCTATATCGCGCAGGCCAAACGTTCAGCGACTTTGGGCATGGTCGGTAAATGGGCGATCCATCCCAAGCAAATCGCACTGGCCAATCAGGTCTTTACCCCATCGGACGAAGCCGTGTCCGAAGCGCGCGAAATTCTTGCCGCCATGGAACAGGCCAAGGCAAATGGCGAAGGCGCGACTGTTTATAAAGGGCGTTTGGTCGACATCGCCTCAATCAAGCAAGCTGAAGTCATTGTGGCACAGGCCGAACTGATTGCGGCAGGCAGCTAAGTAAAAAAAGGGCGCTTAATCGAGCGCCCTTTTTTTGCCGATACTTCAACGACCAAATACTTCATTGGGTGTCCACGTAAAGCGTTCACCCTTTTTTCCTGACTTCATCATCAAGCAAGAGGTTCCCAATTTCTGGAAGTAAACGATCTTCAACGGATACCAACCCGCTTTGGGCACTTCTACTTCGGTGCGCTGATTGGCTTCACAGCCTTGAATGCCGGATACACGGCCAATCTGTTGGCCTCCTACATAGGCCTCGATCCCGTCGTTGGACCACGTTTCCAACTCGTAAACCCCCGGCGAGTTGAACCGCATATAGCCCGTCACCTCGGCGGCAACATTGTAAGCTTGGTCGAACGTCATAACGTCTTCGCCCTTGCTTGTGTCCCTGTAATCTAACCCCCGCAGCGGTTGTCCGGGCTTTGCTTTAGACAATAGGCTTTTCGCCTGACTCAAATCCCGGATCTTCTTGTGCTGGTTGCCCGTACCAAAGTACTTTACGTTCAACCCTGCCTTCGGGCTGGGTTGCGGACTGGCAGGCTGCAGTTTCAGCGGTGCAGACCAAGCAGCCCCGGCAACCACCGACACGGCAATTGCGGCTGCCAATGTTTGAACAAGTTTCATCGTTATCTCCCTGTTTGCGTGCCGTTTTGGCTAGGCTTATCCCCTGGCAACGTCATTACAGTGACACTAGGCCCTGAATTTTTACCCTGCAAGAGAGTGAAGCTTCACAATTTCAGACGTTACGCGCGCAAGTCCTTGGGCGATCCCATAACCACATACGACGTGATCGACGTAACATGGGGCAGTGTTCCCAACACCTCGGTATGAAAAGTCTTGTAGGACGGTAGGTCGGCGCATTCGACCCGAAGTAAGTATTCGATGGTGCCAGTGATGTTGTGGCATTCGACAACCTCGGGGGCTTGTTGCAGGGCGCGTTCAAACCCCTCTTGCGCGGCTTTTGTGTGCTCACCCAAGCCAACACCGATAAAGGCAACAAAGCCCACCCCCATGGCGGCTGGGTCCAGAACCGCGCGATAGCCAGTGATAACCCCAGCCTTTTCAAGCTCTTGCACGCGGCGCAGACAGGCCGAGGGCGACAGACCGACCCGTTCGGCCAATTCCAGGTTACTGATCCGCCCATCACGTGTTAATTCACGCAATATCTGGCGGTTTTTTTGATCATTCTTCATCATAAGTTGCGGACATACCGAAAAAACGCACGAAAAAGCAATTTCATTCTTTCAGACCCGGGCAATACTGCGCGCCATGACCTATGACATCCTAATGGCCCTGATCGTCTTCGCCTTCGTGACCTCGATCACCCCGGGGCCAAACAACCTGATGCTGATGGCATCAGGCGCGAATTTTGGTTTTCGACGCTCGATCCCGCATATGTTGGGCATTGGCCTGGGGTTCACGGTCATGGTGCTGCTGGTTGGTGCAGGGTTGGTACAGGTGTTCGACAGGTACCCGATCAGCCACACAGCGTTGAAAATCGTTTCCGTCGTTTATCTGCTGTATCTGGCTTGGAAGATTGCACATGCCGCACCAGCCCAAGGATCCGAGGCGTCGGGTGTCCCCATGACATTCCTGCAAGCGGCCGCCTTTCAATGGGTGAATCCCAAGGCCTGGGCCATGGCCCTGACGGCCACGACGGCATATGCCCCCAATCAGACGCTGCACGCGATCCTGCTGGTGGCCCTTGTTTTTGGGGCGGTCAATCTGCCCTCGGTCAGCACCTGGACGGTCCTTGGGCAGCAGATGGCGCGCGTGCTGACAAATCCGCGCAGGCTGGTGACCTTCAACTGGGCGATGGCCGCGCTGCTTATCGCCTCGCTCTACCCTGTGCTTTGGCCACACTGAGTGATGATGACAAGCAGTGGTTCTTAAGCTATGCCGCATGGCAACTGAAACGCGACGCGGCATGCAAGAAAGGTACCCCTGATGGCCAACCTACTCTACGATGGTTTGTTCGGTATCCACGCAGGAAAAGACACAACTTTTTTGTATTTGCCTGATGGTAAAACCCTCAGCTATCAGGCGTTTTTGAATGCCGCAGCTCAGATCGCGCATGTATCGGCAAAGCTGGGTCTGAAACCCGGGGATCGCGTGGCCGCGCAGATCGAAAAATCGCCCGAGGCGTTGGCGCTTTTTGCCGCCTGCGCACAGGCTGGCCTTGTGTTCCTGCCGCTCAACACCGCCTATACCGTCGATGAACTCACGTATTTCATAGAAAACAGCGGCGCGTCTCTTGTCGTTTGTGATCACTCCGCTCTCGAAAAGCTAAAACCGGTAGCGGCCCGGCTTGATGCGCAGGTTGAAACCCTGAACGCCGATGGCTCGGGCTCTTTGATGGATCACGCAAAAGATATGCCCGTGCATTTCGAGACCGTTGACCGGGACGGAGAGGATTTGGCCGCGTTCCTCTATACCTCTGGCACCACCGGCCGATCCAAAGGCGCGATGTTATCCCAGAACAACTTGTTGTCCAACGCGCAGACATTGGTCGAGGAATGGCGCTTCACCTCAGACGATGTGTTGCTGCACGCCTTGCCGATCTTTCACACCCATGGGCTGTTTGTGGCGACCAACGTGATGTTGGCGGTAGGCGGCAGCATGATCTGGCTGCCCAAATTCGATCTGGACCAGATCATCGACTGGATGCCGCGCGCCACGTCAATGATGGGCGTTCCAACCTTCTACACCCGCCTTCTGGGCGACGCGCGTTTCACCAAAGAATTGACGGTCCATATGCGGTTGTTCGTGTCCGGCTCGGCCCCTTTGCTGGCCGACACTCATGTGCAGTTCGAAGAACGCACCGGCCACCGTATCCTGGAACGCTACGGCATGACCGAAACAAATATGAACACGTCAAACCCCTATGACGGAGAGCGCCGCGCCGGGACAGTCGGCTTCCCGTTGCCCGATGTCGAGCTGAAGGTTTGTGACGCTGACGGCAACACCCTCCCGCAAGGAGAAATCGGTGTCCTAGAGGTACGTGGCCCCAATGTCTTCAAAGGCTATTGGCAGATGCCCGAGAAGACCGCTGCGGAACTGCGCGCGAATGGGTTCTTCATCACCGGCGATCTGGGGCGCATAGATGAGGACGGATATGTCCATATCGTCGGGCGCAACAAAGACCTGATCATCTCGGGCGGGTATAACATTTACCCCAAAGAGATCGAGTTGGTTCTGGATGACCAGCCCGGCGTTTTGGAAAGCGCGGTGATTGGTGTCCCGCACCCCGATTTCGGCGAAACCGTCCTGGGTGTGATCGTGGCCGAGCCCGGAGAAAGCCCCGATTTGGACCAGATACAAACCTCAGTGTGTGAAAGCCTGGCGCGGTTCAAACATCCGCGCAAATTGATCGTGATGGATGAACTTCCCCGCAATACCATGGGCAAAGTTCAGAAAAACATCTTACGCGATCAGTACAAGGACATGTTCTCAAACACCTAAGGTTGAGCGTCTTTATACCCTGCCTTGGGATTTCCATCCAAGAATGCTGAGGCAGGCAAACAAAACTGCCGCCACACAGACAATCGATGGTCCCGCAGGGGTGTCAAAAACATAAGCCGCTCTTAGCCCAGCAACGGCTGAAAACGCGCCGATCCCGGCGGCAATCAGGGCCATGGACTCGGGTGAACGCGCCAAGTTGCGGGCCGCTGCGGCCGGAATGATTAGCATGGCCGCAATCAGCAGAACGCCCACAACTTTGATCGCCACTGCCACGGTGACAGCCAGGGACAGTGTCAGGATCAACTGCTCTCGCTTAGGATCAAAGCCGCTGGCATAGGCCAGTTCTTCGTTCAGAGTGGCCGTCAGCAGCTGCGACCAGCGCCACGTGATCAGCGCGACAACCAACGCCGCGCCGCCCCAGATCACGATGAGGTCAGAACGGGAGACTGCAAGAATGTCCCCGAACAGATACGCCATCAAATCGATGCGCACGCCGGACAAGAACGACACAGCCACCAAACCAAACGCCAAGGCAGAATGCGCCAGAACGCCCAATAGGGTATCCATCGCATAGCCGCGACCGGCCAACAGGGTCACGGTCAGCGCCATGATCAACGCAACGGCCAGTGCGCCGGTGAAGATCGACATCTGAAAGGTCAGCGACAACGCCACGCCCAGAATCGCAGCATGTGCAGTCGCATCCCCGAAATACGCCATCCGCCGCCACACGACAAAGCACCCCAAAGGCGCCGCTGCAAAGGCCACGCCGACACCGGCGAGCGTCGCGCGAGTCATGAAATCATCAAGCATTATTCTGCCGCTTCTTTGGGTGGGTGGTCATGATCATGATCGTGATTGTGGTCATGCTCGTGCCGGTACAACGCCAGCGCACCACCGGTGCCCGTGCCAAACAGGGCCCGGTATTCCGGTGCCGATGCCACAACCGCCGGAGAGCCTTCGCAACAGACATGTCCATTGAGGCAAATCACCCTGTCCGAGGCGCTCATGACCACGTGCAATTCGTGGCTGATCATCAGGATGGCACATCCGGTTTCACGGCGCACCGCCTCAATCTGTTGATAGAAGCTGGCTGACCCACGTTGATCCAGCCCCTGGGTCGCCTCGTCCAGCAACAGAATATCAGGCCGGTTGATCAACGCCCGCGCCAACAGAACCCTTTGGAATTGTCCACCGGACAATTGCGACATCTGGCGGCGCAACAGGTCCGGCACACCGGCAGTTTCCAGCGCTGCAACACACTGCTTGCGCGACACACGATCGGTCAGGCGCATAAACCGTTCAACTGAAATAGGCAGCGTCGGGTCGACATGCAGTTTCTGAGGTACATACCCAATCTTCAGACCTGGCTTCAGGGACACTTGCCCAGAAGACGGACGCGTCGCACCGATAATGGCCCGCAGCAAGCTGGTTTTTCCCGAACCATTGGGACCGACGATGGTGACGATTTCACCCGGTTCGACGGCCATGTCCACACGACTCAGCACGGTATGCGCCCCATAGCGCACGCTGAGGTTTTCAACGGTGATCAAGGCCATCTTTATGCCTTTTCGGTGCAGTCGGGGCAGAGACCCTCGGCTTCTACAACCGTACGTTCAATCTCGAAACCCGCCGCGCGTGCGGCAGCGCCCAGAACACCTTTGGCGGGGGCTGATTGCGCTTCGGCAACGGCATCACACTTTCTACAGATCATGAACGCCGGGGAATGCGACTGCCCCGGATGCGAGCACGCCACAAACGCATTCAACCGCTCGATCTTGTGGACAAATCCGTTCTGCACCAGAAAATCCAATGCGCGATAGGCAACGGGCGGTTGTGAGCCAAATCCTTCGGCGCGAAGCCGGTCCAGAATTCCGTAAGCGCCAATCGCGCGATGCTCTTGCAGCAGCATTTCAAGAACCTTGCGGCGCACTGGCGTCAGGCGCAGCCCTTCAGCCGCACAGCGGGCTTCAGCCGAGGCCAGGGCCGTCTCGACGCATGTCTGATGGTCATGTTCTTGAAACCCTACCGGAGCCGTGTCTTTGGCCGGTACAGGGCGTGCATCACTTGTCATGTTATTTCATATCATGTATTGCCACTCGCAACGTTATAAAATCACACAGAGGGTCTGATGTCCAGAAAGCTTCTTCCATTGTCGATCACAGCTGCATTGATGGGTGGAACGGCCCTTGCGGACGCACCAAATGTTGCGGTTGATATTGCACCGGTCCATTCGCTGGTCGCCCGTGTAATGGACGGCGTCGGAACCCCGGACCTGATCGTTGCGCCGGGCGCATCGCCGCATGAATACAACCTTCGCCCGTCTGAAGCCGCTGCGCTTCAAGAGGCCGATCTTGTGTTCTGGATGGGCGAAGACCTGACGCCATGGATGGAGAATGCGATCGATACGCTGGCCGACGGTGCAACCGTCACATCCATGCTGGAGGCTGACGGTACTGTTCTTCTTGATTTCCGCGAAAACGCACTGTTCGAGGCGCATGATCACGGGGACGAAGATGACCATGACGACCACGCCGAAGACAAGGATCACGACGATCACGACCACGGCGATGATCACGACCATGATGATCATGCCAAAGAAGATGGGCACGATCATGACGATCATGCCAAAGATGACGACCATGATCACGAAGAACATGCGGACCACGACGGGCATGATGATCACGACGATCATGGCCACGAAGGTCATGCCGAAGAAGATGGGCAAGATCATGAGGATCATGACGAGCACGATCATGACGATCACGCCAAGGATGACCATGATGATCACGACGACCATGGCCACGAAGGGCACGCCCATGGCGACCATGACCCCCATGCCTGGCTGTCACCGGCAAATGCAGAAACCTGGCTGAATGTGATCGCGGCGCAGCTGTCTGCGGCGGACCCTGAAAATGCTGGCACCTATTTTGCCAACGCCGCAGCTGCGCGCGAAGAAATGGCTGCGCTGTCTGCTGAAGTGGCCGAAACCTTGGACCCTGTGCGGGGCGGCAGCTTCATCGTGTTCCACGACGCCTACCAGTATTTTGAGGACGCCTTCGACTTCCCCGCCTCGGGCGCAATTTCGATCGGTGATGCGTCCGACCCCAGCCCAGCGCGCATTGCGGAAGTTCAAGGGCGTATCCGCGATGAAGGTATCGACTGCGTATTGACGGAACCTCAGTTCAATCCGGGCATCGTTGAAAGCGTCATGGGTGGCGTCGAGGCAAAAACCAGCGTGATTGATCCGCTGGGATCCAATCTGGAACCGGGTGTCGATCTTTATCCAAATGTCATTCGTAGTCTGGCGAAATCCCTGGCCGAGTGCCTCTGAATCTGTCGTTTCAGCCCGGCCAAGGTCGGGCTGCTTGCAGCCCGGGGTAACGCTTTTTGCGAGTATTTCAGTTGGGTGACAGCGTTACCCCGGGCGCTCAAACAATCACGTCAACACCCGGTTCAAAAAGGCGCGCAATTAATCGCTTTCGGCATTTGCGGCAACACAAACCACGCAAAAGTCAGCTTGTGTTGCGATCCGATTGTACAATCCAGTCCAAAAACTGTGCGGCGCCAGCCTTGCCAGCGCCCGATGGGGTAACCGAACAAAAGTACCCTCGTGACGTCTCGCGCTCATGATCGCAGGCGCGTACCAGCGATCCATTTGTAAGGTATTCACGCATCAACGGGTACCAGCCGATTCCAAAGCCGAGCCCGTTCAAAATCGCGCGCAGGTAAACCATGTAACTGACATACGTGTCATGAGGTGGCGGTTGCGAAATAACAAGCCCAGTTCCGGCGAAGAAACGATTCCAGTCGCCACGATGATCCGCGCTGTTGAGGTGCAGTAGTTTCTGTTCCGACAGCGATTGCAAATTGAAGGGCGCACGGTTGTCCAACAGATCAGGATGGCACACAGCGATCATGCTTTCCTTGAAAATCAAACCACTTACAGTTTGCGCCAGCCCCCCTTCCCCGAACAGAATAACGACATCGCAGGCGTTTGGATCGAAATCGTCGTTCTGATCTCGCGTCATGACCTGAAGTTTGACATCCGGAAAGGTGGCCTGAAACTCGGCCAGCCTTGGCAGCAGATAGTGGCTAGTGAAGCCGATACTCGCACTGACCTTCAAGGTGTCAACCGCGTGACGGCTTTGCAACGCTTCAAACCCGTCTCGGATCGCCTCGAAACCTGCGCCTACGGCTTTGGCCAGAAGGGCTCCGTCCTCGGTTAAAGTCAGTTTCGGCTTACTTCGAAGGAATAGCTGCGTACCCAGCTCTGCTTCAAGGGCGGCGATCTGACGGCTGATCGCTGGCTGCTGGACGTTCAGTTCCCGCGCGGCCCGCGAAAAACTCAGATGTCGCGCTGATGCATCAAATGCATTGATCTGGTGAAGAGGGATCGGCCGCGTCACAATCATTCCTCAGGTGAATGTATTCCATTCATCGTTTCCGTCTTTCCTCAAATTTTCAACCGCGAAATGATGCTGGGGACAACGCGAGGGGAACAGGTCTTGCAGAAACGTATTCTGGCGCTTGGTGGAGATGGCATTGGCCCGGAAATCCTGACCTACGGGTTGCAGACCGTTCAGCAGCTTGCAGCCCTTGCCGGGATCGAGGTTGAGGTCACACACGGGCTGCTTCACGGCGCGGCGTGGGAAGCGCATCAGACATTTTGTACCGACGACGTTCTACAGCAGGCACGCATATCAGATGCTGTTCTGATCGGCGCTGTAGGCGGACCCCAATGGGATAACATCCGCGTCCCCGGAGGCGCCGAATGCCAGGACGGGCTGATGTATTTGCGTCATCATTTGCAAACCTATCTGGGTTTGCGCCCGGCACGTGCCCGGGCACCTTTGCTGGGCAGAACCCCGTTTCGCGAAAATCTGGCACACCAGACAGATGTCCTGATCCTGCGTGAAATGTGTGGCGGCGCCATGTTTGCAACCGAACGTGGACGACGCGACGTAGGGGGTCTGCGGCAAGGCTATGACCTGACCGCCTATGACGAGGCCGAGGTGGCGCGCTTCGCGCATGGGGGATTTCAGCTGGCCCGGCAAAGGCGCGGCAGACTTGTCAGCTGCGACAAATCCAACGTCATGGAAAGCTACAAACTCTGGCGCGAGGTCGTGACGGAAATGTCCCGCGACTATCCGGATGTCGTGTTCAAGAACATGTTTGCGGACAATTGCGCCTATCAGCTGATGATGCGGCCACATGATTTCGACGTGATCCTGAGCTGCAACCAACTGGGCGACATTCTCAGCGACCTGTCGGCGGTTTATGCCGGTTCGTTGGGTATGCTGCCTTCTGCCTGCCTATCGGCCAACACGGATCAAGGACAGGTCTTTGGAATTTACGAAAGCACCGCCGGATCAGCACCCGATATAGCAGGCCAGGGCATCGCAAACCCAATAGGGACAATCTTGTCTGTCGCGATGATGTTCACCTACAGTTTTGGACTTCCTGTATTCGAAACCAAAGTGGAAGCGGCAATAGACGCCACCCTGAAAGACGGCATCAGGACACCCGATATTGGCGGTTCCGCCACTGGGTCCGAGGTGACGCGAGCGATCCTTGAAAGGCTAACCGGATGAGCGCGTTCGACTATGTGATCGCCGGGGGAGGTTCGGCCGGGTGCGTGCTGGCTGAGCGACTGGCCGAAGAGCGCGACGTGTCGGTCTGTCTGGTTGAGGCAGGCGGTCACGGACGTGATCTTTTTATTCAAATGCCCGCAGGAAACGGGTTTGTCTTTGGCAATCCCAAACTCGATTGGGGATATGTGTCGGTCCCTCAGGCGGGTTTGAATGGGCGGGCAATTTACTATCCACGCGGCAAAGCGCTTGGCGGGTCGTCGATTGTTAACGGCATGATCTATATGCGTGGTGTTGCCGCCGATTATGACGCATGGCAACAACCCGGTTGGAGTTTCGCCGAGGTTCTTCCTTATTTTCGTCGCTCCGAAGGGTCACGTGACCGGCGTGATGCCTGGCATGGCACAGACGGACCTCTCAAGACCGAACCCGCGCGCAATTTTGGCCCGATGGACCAAGCCTTTATCGACGCAGCGATCTGCGCAGGGCACCGTGAAACCAGTGACTTCAACGGGTCTGAAAGGACTGGTGTAGCCCGGAATGACAGCACGGTCAGCAACGGCGTCAGGCAATCTGCAGCTATATCCTACCTTCGAAAAACGCCGCCAAACCTGACAATTCGAACCGGAACTCATGTCGCGCGGATCGTGACACGAGGCGGCAGGGCAACAGGGATTGAAACGCTTGCGGGTGAAGTAATCGAAGTCGAACGCGAAGTGATCTGTTGTCAGGGTGCTTTTGGGACACCGCAGCTTTTGATGCTGTCGGGGATCGGTCCGGCCGATCACTTGCGCTCTCATGGGGTCAAGGTGGTGGCCGACTTGCCTTCGGTCGGTGCGCATTTGTCTGACCACCCGGATGTTTCAATGCAATGGGGATCAACGCGGCATGACCTGAGCCACGCCAGATATCAGCGCCTCGATCATGCTATGAAATTGATGCTCCACTGGCTGTTGAATGGCGGCGGCCCCGGAGGTGGCGCGTTCTTCTCTACGGTTTTGTTCCACGCTTTTGAGGATCCGATGTTACCCGAGCTCGAGGTTTTCATGACGCCAATGGTTGTCGAGGAAAACCTGGGAAACGGCGCGCGGGAAGATGTGCCCTTGCTACAGCGCTTGGGGCGCAGGTTGTTGGTAAGGGGGCGCAAGATGGCGCGGCCCGGCGTTCAGATCGATATCAATCTCGAACGTCCGCGATCAGAAGGATCTGTTCGATTGGCCGGTGCTGATCCTCGGAGGCATCCGGTAATCGACCCCAACTATTTTTCCGACCCCCACGATATCGACGTCCTGCGGCGGGGCGTTAAGGTCATGCGCGAGATCATGGGGCAAAACCCGATTGCCAAACTCGTAACAGAAGAGCTCGGCGTCTGGAAAAACGCCAGAACCGATGCCGAGATCGAACAGGCCATTCGAAACACCGCTTACACAGGCCACCATCCTGCATGCACATCCCGAATGGGCGAGGTTTTAGATAATGAGCTGCGCGTGCACGGGATTGAGGGGCTGCGTGTTTGCGATGCCTCAGCCATGCCACGCCAGATCACAGGCAATCTTTATGCAACGGTCGTTATGATGGCCGAGAAAGCTGCCGACATGATCCTTGGCCGCCCCCCGCTTGCGGCCGAATACCCGATGGAGCACGACCTATGAGTGACATCCGAACCTTCAAATTCTTTGCTGGCAATACTTGGCATGAGCCTTTCGGTGGCAGCTATATCGACAGTGAAAACCCAGCCACTGGCAAGATCTGGGCCAGAGTACCCGATTGTCGTCAGATGGACGTGGAGCTTGCGGTCGCTGCCGCGAAATCGGCTTTCTACGATGGGCCTTGGGGGCGGATGCAACCTGCGGAGCGGGGGCGCATTTTACGGAGAATGGGAGACGTGATTTCCCGCCATGCCGACAGGTTGGGTCAGGTCGAAACCCGCGACAACGGCAAATTGCCTTCGATGATCACGCCCGGTTTACGAGAGGGTGCGTGGCTGGTGGACAGTTTCCATTACTACGCTGGGATGTGCGACAAATTCGAAGGCCGCGTTACCCCGGCGGAGGCTTCGAACATCCACAATTATGTAAAATATGAACCGTTCGGCGTGGTGGCGCAGGTGCTGCCCTGGAATTCGCCTCTGGGCACTCTGTTCTGGAAACTCGCCCCGTGTCTGGCGGCAGGCAATACGGTGGTGATGAAGCCATCCGAGCAATCCAGTTGCTCGACCCTGGAATTGATGGCGGTTTTACTGGAAGCGGATTTGCCGCCCGGCGTGTTGAATGTTGTCACAGGATATGGTGCGACAACGGCCCAACCCATGATCGAACATCCTGACGCGCGCATGGTCAGCTTTACAGGTGGCACAGCCGGGGGGCGCGCGGCCGCCATTGCCGCTGCCAAGGGCGTAAAACCCGTGGTGATGGAATTGGGAGGAAAGTCACCTCAGATCGTGTTGCCGGATGCCGATCTTGATCTGGCCGTCAATGGAGTGGCGTCGGGGATTTTCCCACCGGCCGGGCAAAGCTGCATAGCAGGATCACGCCTTTTGGTGCATCGGGATATCATTGATGTGTTCTCGGAAAAGCTAGTTGAAACGGTCGCAAAAGCCCGTGTCGGCGATCCGCTAGATCCAGCCACACAGATCGGCCCCATAGCCAACAAACCTCATTACCAGCGCGTTCTGCAGCACATTGCAGATGCTGAAATCGCCGGGCACAGGCTGTTGCTTGACGGCAGAACGGCCTGTCGATCCGAAGGCTACTACATCGGCCCAACCATTTTTGCCGACGTACCGAACGACGCGAAACTTGCGCAGTCCGAGGTATTTGGACCTGTCGTCAGCACCGAGAGCTGGGAAAACGAAAGAGATGTGATCCGAACCGCCAACGATACGCCCTACGGTCTTGCTGCGGGCATCTGGACCCGTGACGTGGCCAAAGCGATGCGGATGGCCGACCGGATCGAAGCCGGCACTGTGTACATCAACAACTACTTCAATGCGTCGACCCAATCTCCAGTCGGGGGGTACAAACAGTCCGGCTATGGGCGCGAAAACGGCTGGGACGGGATGCGATGCTTCTTACAAACCAAATCTGTCTGGCTCTCCACAGATCCCCATCAGCTTGATCCGTTTGCATGAACGGCAGTGTTGCGCAGCAGAGGAAGAATGACATGAAAGGCATTTTCGGCGACGGCAGCAGATTAACACAACATATCCGTGCCGCTGCGGTTCTTGGGCCGCTGCTCACCATGCGGATATGTGCGGGGGAAAAGGTCAGGTTCCAGGCAACTCTGGGTGCGGTTTCATGACCGCAATTTCCCGGCTGGCGCAGTTTGCAGTCCATGCAGTTCCCCCGCCTGATCTACGCAAAGTGATTGCCCCGGCAATCGCCGACTGCTTTGGATGCATCCTCGCCGGGTCGACAAGCGAAGTTGCCATGCGCGCGACCCGGGCCCTGGGCGGGTTTGGCGCGGGCCCCTGCCCGCTATTTGGAACGGACCAGACCCTGAGCGCGCTCTTTGCCCCTCAGGTCAATGCGATCGCTGGTCATGCCTGGGATCTGGATGATTGGGAGGAGCCGGGGAACACGCATCCTACCGTGGTGTTGCTGCCCGCCCTTCTCGCGGCCAGTACGTTTCGCCGCACCACCGGGGCAGAGCTGTTGGCGGCTTATGCAGTCGGCACCGAAATCATCATGCGCATTGGCGAAGCCGTGAGCTTGGATCACTATGCGCGTGGGTTCCATTCCACGGCTACATTGGGCACGATCGGCGTTGCCGGGGCGGTATCGAGCCTGCTGGCCCTATCGGTGGATCAGACTGCGCACGCCCTGTCATTGGCAACCTCGACAGCGTCAGGCTACACGCTGCAATTCGGGTCAAATGCAAAACCGTTGCAAGCCGGATGGGCGGCACGGAATGGCCTGGAAGCAGCTGTGTTGGCAGCGCAAGGCGTGACGGGCCAACCGCACGTTCTGGATCACGCGCGAGGCTTCGCCGGGCTTCAAGGAAACTACGATCCATCTGTATTTAACGCCGCGATGGGCAAAATGGGATCGCCTTGGGCTTTGGGTGAATATGGCCTTGTCCTTAAACCCTGGCCCTCTTGCGGGTATACACATCGGCTGATGACCGCAGCGGCAAACCTGCGCCCAGCGGTTAACGGAAGGCTTTGGGACATCACCGCGATTGATACCCGCTTGCCCGATTTCCACGCCGAGATATTGCCGTTCAATCACCCCATGTCACGCGCGGAAGCCTTGTTTTCAATCCCAGCTTGCGTCGGTCAAATTCTGGCCTCGGGTAGCCTTACGGTTGCAGACAGCGAAGACGCGTTCTGGAAATCACCTGCGGTTTCAAGGTTGATCCAACTAACGCGTGTGACAGCCGAACCCGCACGAAACCCGAACCTCAACTATGACCCCGATCAACCCGACCTGCTGCGCATAGAATTTAATGACGGGAGCGCAGTTTCAGAAGCCTGCGCTTTCCCGCTTGGCGCATCGCAAAACCCGATGACCAACGCACAACTGGCCGCAAAATACACCGCGCTCACAGGACAACCGGAACGCGCATTCACCGACCTTCTTGCATGGCCTGATGCACAGGACAGTGCCACGTTCTTCAAGGGATATTCAAATGAACCAGCGTAGACGATCAGGTGGCCGTGCGGCGCGACACCAAGCGAGAAACGATGGGGCCGGGTCTGGGCCGACACGCGCGATCTGGCCTGGAATTGAGGGCGGGCAATATGCGCCCCTCACCCAGGCAGAGATTGAAATGGTCGATCACACTGCCATGCGTATTCTCGAGGAAATTGGCGTGAAAGGCGCGACGCCGCGATGCATCGAAACACTATGCTCAGCAGGTGGATCCCTGACAGATGACGGGCGTTTGTTGTTTCCTGAAGCAATGGTTCGAAAGACCCTTCAGATCGCAGGCCGTGGCTTCAAACTCTGCGGTCTGGATCCCGAAAATGACATCGACCCCTCTTCGTCGCGCACGCATTTCGGCACATCGGGTGCTGCCGTCCACATCATCGACAGTCAAACAGGCAAAATACGCGACACAACTCTGCGCGACCTATACGACATGGCGCGCTTGGCCGAACAACTGCCGAACATCCATATGTTCCAACGCACTGTTGTCGCGCGTGACATTACGGACCCGCGTGAAATGGACCTCAATACGCTCTACGCCTGTCTGAAAGGAACAAGCAAACCCACAGGTACGTCTTTTGGATCGCCGGACGTCATGGAAGAGGCTGTCAGAATGCTTGCCCTTCTCATGGGCGGGCCCGATGCCTTGCGTGCACGACCGCCGGTTTGCGTGTCCACCTGCTTTATCGTCCCGCCGCTGACATTCGCCGAAGAAGCACTTGGTGTGATCGAATGTGCGGCACGGCACGGTATTCCGCTCAAGCTTGTCTCAGCCGGTCAGGCCGGTGCGACCAGCCCGGCCCCATTGGCCGGGGCCGTGGCGCAACAAACCGCCGAGGTCCTAGCCGGGATTGTCTATGTCAACCTGCTGAATCCCGGTCACCCAGCCACTTTCGCAGCGTTGCCATTTGTCAGTGATCTGCGGACCGGGGCCATGTCCGGAGGGTCCGCCGAGCAAGGTTTGCTGATGGCCGCCTGCGCACAAATGGCGCGCCACTATGATATCCCATGCGCTGTCAGCGCTGGCATGACCGACAGCAAACTCCCTGATTTTCAAGCTGGGTACGAAAAGGGATACACGGAACTTCTGGCCTCACTTGCTGGCGCAAATCTGGTCTACGAAGCGGCAGGAATGTACGGTTCGCTTCTTGGCGCATCGCTCGAAAGTTTCGTATTGGACAATGACCTCATTGGTTCAGTGATGCGGGCGACCCGCGGGTTCGAAGTATCGGAAGACACATTGTCACTTGAAACCATCCGCGATGTTTGCGTCGGAGGACCGGGGCACTTTCTGGGTCACGCGCAGACCATAAACCGAATGGAAAGCGACTATTTCTACCCGGCGATGGCGGACCGCAGAACGCCGCAGGAGTGGTCTGAGGCACCTGATAAAGATGTCTTGGAACGCGCCCGACTGCGCACGCAAGAACTACTCGCCAATCCAAGCCCCACACATATCCCCAAAGACATAGACAAGGCGATACGGCAACATTTTCCCATAAGGGACCTGCGGTAACGTTGGTGAAACTCTTAGGCCCAACTTAAAGGTCGAGGTATTTGCAGCGCTACATCAGAGGCAGTTGAAACGCGGCGCATCCGAATTAAGAGAGCCGCAACCCAAGGGCCGCACAACCGCACATCACAGAAATTTTGATATCTTGTCGAGTGTGGCTTTGCTGACTGCGACACCCGATTTACGAGCGATCTGGCGCTTCGCACTGCGGCCGTCACCGGGCAAATGCGCAGCTTCTTGAGCACGGATCGCGCCAACCAATTCGGCAACCCCAGTCTCAAACCCACTCGACGTCGTCGCGCTTGGATCAATCGCAATGAAGAACTGACCTGTCTTCGGGGGGCCGCCCAAAGTTCCTGAAAACGGTGATGCGTTGATGCCTAAAGTGGCACCTGTCAGAGCCGCCGCCATAAGCTCTACCGTCAGAGCCACCCCAACACCCTTGTATCCACCCGACGGTGCCATGGATCCCTTCAATCCAACCTCAGGATCGGTTGTTGGATTGCCGTCTGCGTCCAAGGCCCATCCCACTGGGATCGGCTTGCCTTCACGCGCATGTTTCATGACCTCGCTTTTGGCGATGGTACTGGCGCTCTGGTCGATCAGCAGGGCGGGTTCACCATCGGGACCGGGCGCGGCAATGGAAAAAGGATTGGTGCCCACCACAGGCTTCGATCCACCGGACGGCGCGATCGAAGCGGGGGCGTTGGTAAACCCCAGCCCCACTAGCCCGGCCTGGGCCAGCCGATAGGTGTGGTAGCCCAAAACGCCACAGTTATAGCTGTTTTTAATGGCCAACACCGCGACGCCCTGTTCTCGGGCCGCCGGGATCAGGGCCTCGAACCCTGTGTCAATGGCCGAATGCGCAAAGCCGGTTGCGGCGTCAACCGCCACGACACCGGGTTTGGAGCGTGATAGAACGGGAACCGCTAAACCATCGACCTTGCCGCATTGCACATGCTCGCAATAGATCGGGATATAGGCGAGCCCGTGACTTGCAACGCCATCGGCCTCGGTTGCTGCCGTGGCCTGCGCCAGTGGGCGGGCATTTTCTTCGGAAGTGCCAGCCGCTACGAGCGCGCGGAAAGACAGGTCTTCGATCTCAGTAAGGGTCAGGGTTTGTGTATCGGTCACTTTGGCGTCTCTTCAATCATTGTCAAAAAGCCCGGACCCTGCACCCAGCAGGCGGGATTCCTCGGTTGCGGGGGCATAGGTGCGGTGGGCATAGCGGTTCAGCATGTCCCAATCCTGCGGGTCAGGATAGGCGCGCGTCTCTTGTTCACGTGTTGCGGTCGGTGCACCGCCTCGGGAAACCACGACCGTGTGGGCCGCATCAGGCAGACTGTCAGGGGCCGTTAGCCAATCCTCGCCCACGACACTCTGAACAGTGTCGATCTCAATTGTTAGCGCTTCATTCAATATACGCGCGGCGTGGCGCGCAAACGGCAGCATCAAGGCGGGCACTGCGACGTACTGCATCTCGATTGGACCCGTTTTCAGCAAGTGGGCCGCATCAGACAACAAAGGCCCCGCAGACAAGGGGCACAACGCCCTTTGGCCCTGCCAGAGACGATCAATCTGCCCAGGGCGATGCGCCGCCGGGTCCGAAGCCAGCCCCTGCTCCAACAACGAGGACAAAATCCCCGCCCCGTCCAGCCCCTGCACGCACAGCCAGCGGGCCGCCTTTGACGCCTCCTCGGCCTGGCCCCAGGAATAGCCCGCGCCGCGGGTGGCCCGTTTTGCGGTTGCTTCAATCTCGTTGAGCGAAAAATTCATGTTGGTTCCTGCGGGTAGACCCAAAGATCCGCGTTTTCAGAAGTCAGCTCCTCCGGGTACGGCGCACCGGAATACATGCAGATTCGCACCCATCGATCCGAACGGGGGTCAAAATGGGTTGCTCCAAAGAATGACAGCTTTGCCCGCAGCATGTCGATAGGCAGCACCTTTGACCCAATCGTGTTATCGCGGATTTCACCATAGGGTGCGGATGGGGTCATTTGAACGCGCCGGATCGTGTGGCGATGTTCCGGGTGGCGCAACAGAAATTCGGCCACGGGCTTGGTGTTTTCCCACCCGCCCAGCGCGTCATAGGCAGCCGCTGCATCCCGCGCCGGGGCCAGAGGTTGTTCATAGTCAGAAATGGGTTCATCAAACCGTTCCCCCATGCGGGGTTCCAGCTTTTCTTCGGAAACATACCACGCCCGCGCGCAATTCTCGCGGACGTCCCAATCCAGATCCAAAGCCCAGGCATATGTTTCCCGGATCAGGTCACGGACTGTCCCGATAGGCATGGTTCCATCTATCACAAACGCCTGCGAGCGGGTATCTGCCATGCACGAGGCCAGCCCGTCCACCAAATCGCCATAAGGCTCCAGGATCAGCGACGCCAGCAACTCCTGACCTTCCTCGCTCAGCGCGGTTTCTGACCAGTCCACCAGTCGATTCCACGGTCGATCTGCGGTCAAATCATCTTGGCTCAGATACTCGGAGATCAACAACAGGTCGGCCTTCAACGCCTCGAGCTTTTTGACCTGTATCTGATGTTCAGATCGCCACCACGAAACCGACAGTCGGCTGCGTTCGAAAACTTCGCGGAACCGCGCGATCTCGGCCTCGCTGGCAACTTCCACAGACCGAACCCGCGCAATCGCTTCTTCCCGTACCATGATCCAGTTGTTGAACAGAACCGGGTGGTTGACGATAAACGGCGCCATGCCAAGCCCGGTGGAGTTACCAATCCCCAGCCAGCGGGCAATCTCGGGGTCCAAAGTTGCAGCCTGATCGCCGCCTTGGACATTCGCCATGTGTTGCACCAGATCCCGCACAAACGCTCGGGTCAGAAAGACCGAGAGCATCTCGACCTGAAACGGGGCCTGCGTCTCGGGCCGGTCGGCAACTTTTTCCCGATCCGCCGCGCCAAATTTGCCCGAGCCATATACGGCAGTTGTCCGCATCAGGTAGCCAACCTGATAGATCTGCTCCAAATCCGGCTGCCGGCCTGCGGCCAAGGATTTCACAACATGGTCCCAAAGGCGGACCGAGCGATTGGCACGAGACAAGGACAGCTCGCTTTCGCTCACCCGCCCGGCCTCTTGCAGGGGTACGTTTCGGGAAAGGCGGTCAATGTCGGCCTCGGTCGGGATGCCGTCGAACAAAGCAAAGGTGGCATCCCACGCTTCGGCAATCACCCGATCCGAGCGTTGCTCCGGTGGCAAGTCATGAGCAAAGGCCACCAGCGAATAAGTCCGATCCGGCCCTTGAGCGGTATAGACCGCCCGACCAACACCATTGGTGTCAATGTCAAAGACAGGCCGTGTGAACGACCAGTTTTCCCGCGCCATTCGGCGGGTCAATTGCCGCATGAAACTCAGCCGACACTGATGCAAAGAACCCAACCGCGACAGCCGCATAACTGTGGCCGGGTCTCGTCTTTCGATCTGTGTCTGCGTCAGTTTTTCCATTCATCTACCCTTGAGGCCCGAAGTTCTCGGCAAAGAACCTGTACCAGTTTTCACCCATGATACCGGCCACTTCTTCATCGTTCAGACCGGTCGCACGCAACCCGAATTCGATGTTTCCAAAGTCCCGATTGTCCTGAAACCAGGACGGCATCGGGGGGAATCCGGGGTTACTTTCCGACCCCTCGCCATAGTCGATTTGCTTCGACCAACGGCCAACCCGCATCCATTCGACAACGCTGTCGGGCTGATCCTGACACAGATCCGTACCGATCCCGAGATGTTCCGCTCCGTATTTCTCAGCCGTCCGCGCAATCATCTCGCAGAAGCTTTCAAGAGTGCAGTCCGACTTGTCCTTCAGGTGATGAGGATAGACCGAAAACCCCAACATCCCACCGTTTTCAGTCACCGCACGTATCACTTCGTCGCGTTTGTTGCGCAGGGCCGGGGCCCAATCAAACGGGTTAGCGTGGGTGATCGCAATCGGACGCTCGGACAGCTCGGCCGCCTCGATCGTGGACCGGTCGGCTGAATGGCTCATGTCAACGACAAGCCCGACCCGGTTCATTTCCTTGATCACCTGACGCCCCATGCGGGTGATCCCGGTGTCTTCGGCCTCGTAGCAGCCTGTCGCCAACAGCGATTGGTTGTTGTAGGTCAGCTGCATGAATCGCGCGCCCAGTGTATGCACGATTTCGACCAAGCCGATGTCATCTTCGATGGGCGATGGGTTCTGAAACCCAAAGAACACTGCTGTGCGCCCGGTTTCCCGCGCTGTATCAATGTCGCTGGCCCATTGACCCTTCATGATCAGGTCCGGGTATTGTTCGAACCAGCGGTTCCATTTTTCAAAGTTCAGAACCGTCTCGCGGAAATCCTCGTGATAGGCGATGGTGACGTGGATCGCGTCCACGCCCCCTTCGCGCAATTGCCGAAAGATCTTTTCGGACCAGTTGGCGTATTGCAGCCCGTCGATCCGCATCAGATCGGCTTTCCGGCGCTGATATATGCGGTTTTGACCGTTGTGTAGAACTCGGCCGCAGCCTTGCCCTGTTCACGTGGGCCATAAGAGCTGTCACCACGCCCGCCAAAGGGTACATGATAATCCGTTCCCGCTGTGGGCAGGTTTACCGTCACGACCCCGGTGCGCGCATTGCGTCGGAAATGCGTAGCCCGGGCCAGATTTTGCGTAACGATGCCCGAGGTCAGACCGAAATTGGTATCGTTGACCGTGGCCAAGGCCTCATCATAGCTGTCGACCTTGATGACCGAGGTCAATGGCGCGAACATCTCTTCCCGGTTGATGCGCATGTCGTTGGTGGTGTTCAGGAACACGCCGGGGCTCATGTAATACCCATCATGCGGCATCTCCAAACGCTGTCCGCCGCAAGCCAGTTCAGCCCCTTCGGATTTGCCCAGATCGACATAGGCCAAGTTCTCGGCCAGTTGCTGCGCACTGACGACAGGGCCCATCTGAGTCCCCTCTTCCAGCGCGTGACCGACTTTCATCGCCTGAGCACCCGATACCAGTTTCTCGACAAACGCGTCATGCACAGCGACATGAACCACCAGCCGCGATGAGGCGGTACATTTCTGACCGGTTCCTCCAAACGCGCCACCCAATGCCAACGAAACGGCAAGGTCGAGGTCGGCGTCGTCCATCACGGCCAGCGCATTTTTCGAACCCATCTCCATCTGAACCTTGGTCAGGTTCTGGATGGCCGCCGCTGCGATCCCCTTGCCCACCGGAACCGATCCGGTGAACGAGATGGCGTTGACCTTCGGGCTTTCCACCAGCCGTTGCCCAATGGATCGACCCGAGCCCATGACAAGGCTGAACAGACCCTTGGGGATATCCTGACCGTTGATGATCTCGGTCAGGGCCACGGCAGAGGCAGGCGTGATGTTGGCGGGTTTCCAGACTACCGCATTGCCATAGCAGAGCGCCGGAGCAATCTTCCAAGAAGCCGTCGCGGTCGGGAAGTTCCACGGGCTGATAACGGCGACAACGCCAACCGCCTCGCGGCGCACGTCAATCTCGATATCAGGACGTACGGAATCCGCGTTCTCGCCGATCTGACGCAGGCATTCAGCTGCATAATAGGTATAGAACTGACCGGCGCGATAGATCTCGCCCTTCCCTTCCGCAAAGGGTTTGCCTTCTTCGCGGCTGAGCAAAGTGCCCAGCTCTTCGGCGCGGGCCATCAGCTCGTTGCCAATGTTCATCAACACGGCCTGCTTGCGTTCTAGCCCATAAGCGGCCCATTCGGCTTGCGCAATGCGCGCCTGGTCCAGTGTCGCCTCAAGCTGATCCGCACTGGCTTGTGCGAAATGGCCGATCAGGTCGCTCAGATCTGACGGATTGCGGTTTTCGATTTCACTTTCACCGGCAAGCCATTCGCCAGCGATGAGATTCAGGTTGGTCACGACGGGCCTCAAGTTCAAGGAAGTTTGCCCGAGAATGGACTTTTGGAGCCATATCAGTCAAATTCAAATAAATTTACCAAACTTCAGGAAAACTGAAATTTGACAATCAAGATTGAAATGCTGCGTTGCTTTTGCGTTGTCGCACAAACTGGCAATCTGTCTGAGGCTGCCGACCGGCTGGGACGTACCCAATCCGCTGTCTCGATGACCCTTAAGCAATTTGAAGATCACCTGGGGAAAAAGCTGTTTGTCGGCGAACGTAAAAACCATCTGTCCGCTTTGGGTGAGCAGGTGTTTGAGTTATCCCTCAAACAGGTTCGCCAATTTGATGAGACAGTGCAATCCATCGAGGCTGCTGCCCACGCTGCCAATGGGTTGATCCGAATAGCGTCCGTCCCCTCGGTCGCCGCGTTGATTTTCCCGTCCGTGCTTGAACACATGACACAATGTTTTCCAGGCGTAAAAGTTGAGCTTCGGGATGCTGATACGCGACAGGTACTGGATGCGCTTGCAGACGGGAAAGCAGACATTGGAATTGCGTCTGGCTTTCATCCAGTGAAGGGCGTCAAAGCCTATCCCTTTTTCGAAGATCAATTCGGTCTGGTCTGTACGGCTGACAATCCGCTGAATAAAATGGCCGATCCGCCGACCGTGGATGAGGTGGTAACACCCACATTTGTTCGAAATGCCTTATGCGATCTCATTGAGGCACAGGAATATGTTGAAGCGCTGGAAGGGACCAACGTTACGATTCACAACACCCAGTCCCTGATAGCAATGGTGGCAACTGGAAAATGGATCACCATCCTTCCCCAAACCGTTGCTCGCATTATCCCTGAAAGCATGGCCTTTCGCACGTTGTCCGATCTACCCGACAGGCGACAGGTCTATTTGTACGTCAAGGAAAGACCTCGGTTCAAAGCCCTGGCAGATGCGTGCAGCGCATTTATTCTTGCCAGAAAGCTGACCTGAGGGCTGCAAGTTATCACCTCAGCGCCGAGCATCAACCGTTCTGGCCCGCTTCTTGCACAATCCAATCCCGAAAAGCTTTTAGCTGCGGCTGTTCAATTGCATCGGATGGGTAAACCAGATGGTAGGATCTTGAAGGCGCAAAATCGTTGTCGAACGGTCGGATCAACTGCCCAGATTGCAATTCGACTTCAATCAACGGCAATAACCCAAGGGATACACCCTGACCCGACAACACCGCCCGAAGCAGAACACTCGAATCGTCGATAATAACGCCGGGAAGGTGGTCGCCGGTTTCCACCCCGTGTGCATCGAACCACTCCAGCCAGTCGACTTGATCCTTCCAGTGCAACAGAGGTAGGCGCAGCAGATCCGCAGGCTTCAAAGGGCGCGCACTCTCGGCGATCAGAGTTGGGCTGATGACGGGCGACGTTGGAAATCGCAGCAGCGGTTCCGATGTCAATCCCGGCCAATCTCCGTCCCCCCATGCCAGCATCATGTCGGTCTGACCGTCCGAAAACTCCACCCCGCCCGGGGAATACTGAAGATGCAGGCCCGTTTCGGGAAAGCGTTGCCAAAAGCTGAACAGGCGGCGGGATAACCATTGCGACCCGATCAGCGCGCCGACGCCAACCGTTATAGACGATCTATTCGCTGTCTGGCGTACGTCCTGCACGGCCCGGTCAAGCCGCGCAAATACCGCCTCGCAGGCTTCGGAAAACTGCTGCCCTGCTTCGTTCAAAACAACCGACTGCGCGTGGCGTTCGAACAGGGGACAGCCCAGATGAGCCTCGAGCGATTTGATCTGCGAACTCACGGCTGTGGGCGTCACGCCCAGCTCTGTCGCTGCGCGTTTGAAGTTTCCATACCGCGCGGCAATCCAAAAGACACGAACCGCCCCGAGCGGTGGAACGACACTGCCGCTTTGCTTCATAAGACCAACTTCAAGTTATCCTAGATGTAAAGATTCTATATCTGTGCAAAGGGGTCAGTGCAATGCAGGCTAACGCTGAACAACATCCCCGCGAATTGGCGCCACTTTGGCAAACCAGCCAGGAGAGACCTCAGATGCCACGAGATTTGCCTTTGCAGGCCAAATATTACACTCAGCCGGACTGGTTCGAGGTTGATAAGGAAAAAATCTTCTTCCGAAGCTGGCAATGCGTATGCCATGTGTCCGAAATTGCCGATCCGGGCGATTTCAAGACCTTTACCATTGTGGATGAGGACATCTTTGTCATTCGCGCGCAGGATGGTGGTATCAAAGCGTACTACAATATCTGTCGCCACCGTGGTCACCCTCTGGTCGAAGGGTCAGGCAAGGGCAAAAGGGTGTTGGTCTGCCCCTATCATGCGTGGACGTATGAAATTAGCGGCCGACTGCGCCGCGCACCCGGCTCGGTCGAAAGTGATGGCCTAAGCTGCGACCAAATCAATCTGCGTAAAATCCTGGTCGAAGAGTTTTGCGGATTTATCTTTGTCAATCTGGACGAAAATGCCGAACCCATGGGCCCCGATCTGGAAGAATACCGCCAGAACCTGCTGAGCTTTCACCCCGACCCCGGCCAGCTGAAATTCGTTTGCGAAACCGAGATCACGCACGATAGCAACTGGAAGCTTACGGTCGAAAACTACAACGAATGTTACCATTGCCCGACCGTGCATGCGAGCTCGCTGACCCATGGCGTGCTTGAGATGGATGGATACACTACGGTCCCGCATGGCAAGACAATCTGGCATGATGGCAAGGCGCAGACGAAGAACGAAAAGCAGTATGACTACGATCTGAATGCCAGCCCACGCGCTGATGATTATGGGGCTTACTGGATCTTTCCCAATGTATCGATGTGCTGTTACCCCGGAGGGTACTTTACGATCCGTCAGTTTTTGCCTGTGGCCTGGAACAAGACGATCTATCGGTATCGATGGTTCTCGAGCGGCAACATCGCGGACGAGGATGTGATCGCATTGATGCACAAGCACAAGGAAACCACCGGGGCCGAAGACGAAGTGGTTGTGTCGAAAATCCAGAAAGGCATGCAAAGCCGCGCGTTCGAGCCGGGGCCTTATGTTATCGGTGACGGCTGCGGCGCGATGAGTGAGGTCGGACTGCGCCATTTCCACAATTTGTACCGCGAAGCGTTGGGAGAGGCGTGATGAGTGACGTGATCCGTCAGGACTTGGCCGCGCTTTACCGCCTTGCTCATCATTACGGCTGGACCGACCTGACATCGACCCATATCTCGGCGCGTCTGCCAGAGGACCCTGACCATTACCTGTTGAACTCTCATGATTTGATGTTCGACGAAATCACGGCGTCGAACCTGACCCGGATGTCTTTCGACGGGCAGGCCGTGGATGACGGGCCGAATAGCGGGAAGATCGTCAATCTGGCCGGGCACATCATCCACTCGGGCATTCTGTCGGCCCGACCTGACGTGAATTACGTGATCCACAGCCACACGCGCGCTGGCGTTGCCGTTTCGGCCATGCCCAATGGGCTGTTGGCTTTGTCCCAACATGCAGGGTTTGTTTTAGGTACGCTGTCGAGCCATCCCTATCAGGACTCTACAGCAGTTGAGGACGAAGGAGCCCTGTTGGCGCGCGACCTTGGCAACAACTTTGCCATGTTGTTACAGAACCACGGGCTATTGGTGGTCGGACGCACGGCGGCAGAAGCCTTCATTTATCACTACTACCTTGAGATGGCCTGCAAAATTCAGGTCGATATTCTGAGTGCGACGGACAAGCCGATCACGATCACAGACGATGCGATGGATGCCTTGCACGACTGGGGCGCGCCGCGAAACGGACCACATGGGGGCGTCCAGTGGCCGGCACTGATGCGTATGCTGGATCGAAGCGCGCCGGAGTTCCGGTCATGAGTGACAACGACCTGATCCTAACCCAACGCGACGGTGCCTGTCTGACTGTCACGATCAACAGGCCCGCAAAGGCCAACTCACTGACACCCCCGATGCTGGTCTCTCTGCGTGACATTTTTCTTGAAGCCGCCAGTGACACAGGGCTGCGTGCCGTGATTGTTACTGGCGCGGGCGGGCGCGTTTTCTGCGCTGGTGCGGATCTCAACACACTTTCAACCCACGTGAACGGCCCGGACCCCTGGGACGAAATGGCCCAAGCGCTCAGAGCTATCCCGGTGCTGACCCTGGCTGCCATTAACGGGCCTTGCATCGGCGGGGGTATGACCCTGGCCCTTGCGTGCGACATCCGGGTTTGTGTGCCCGAAGCACGGTTTTCCTACCCGGTGCTCAAAAACAATGTTTTGCCCGGTCAATACGATGTAAACAGGCTACACGCCCTAATTGGCCCGGGTCGGAGCGCAGCGATCCTGTTGGGGGGCGATGCCGCCAGCGCAGAAGATGCAGCCATGTGGGGTCTGGTCGACCGAATGGTGACACAAGAGGTTTTAGCAGACACCTGCCAAGCATTGTGTGCCCCGGCCATAGCCTCTGCCGACGGGCATCTGAAAACCCTGAAATCCATGCTCGGAAGGAGTTCTTGATGAAAGGTATCCGAATTGTCGACATGACATCCGTCCTGTCCGGGCCGTTCTGCACGTGGTTGATGGCCAGTCTGGGTGCCGACGTCATCAAGGTGGAAAACCCGGCTGGTGACCTTGCCCGCACAACTCCGCCGTTCGAAAATGACATCAGCCTCTATTTTGCGTCCCTGAACCGCAACAAGCGCTCGGTCGTTCTGGACCTGAAAACCGAACAGGGCAAAGAAGCCCTGCACAAGCTACTGGCCACGGCAGATGTGTTTGTCGAGAACATGCGGCCCGGTGTGCGCGACCGGTTGGGATGCAGCGATGCCGATCTGAAACGGATCAACCCGCGCCTGATCTCGGCCTCGATCAGCGGCTTTGGGCAAACCGGAAGCCTTTCGCACCGCCCGGCCTATGACATCGTGGTCCAAGCAATGAGTGGCATGATGAGCATAAACGGAGAGTTGGACGGCGACCCTACCCGCGTCGGCTTTTCGATAGGCGACATCTCGGCCGCGCTTTTCACCACAATCGGCATTCTGCAACGTCTGTACGAGCGCGACGCAAAGGGGGTTCAAGACACCAGCCATCTGGACGTGTCCATGCTGGCCTGTCAGTGGGTCTGCCTGGAAAACGCGTTTGCCCGCTATCTCAATGCCGGAATCGTTCCAAAACCCATTGGCTCACGCCACCCGTCGATGACCCCTTTTGAGCCATATCCAACAGCGGATCGGGATATCGTCATTGGTCTGGGCAGCGACAAGGACTGGCCCCGGTTCTGCGAGGCCATCGGATATCTTGACCTGCTGGACGACCCTCGTTTTCAGGGGGATGAGGCCCGGCTGGCCAATCGCGACGCCTTGGATCAGGTCTTGGGCGCGCATCTGAAACAGCACACTGCATCTCATTGGATAAAGATTTTGATCGACAACAGCATTCCGTGCTCGGTGGTCGAGAACATCCAAACCATTGCAGACAATCCTATCGCAGAAGAATACGCCGCCTTTTCCACCGTAAGCTCTGAAGGGAAAGATATGCGATTTGCGCGCAACCCCATTGCTGATCGCGGCCTTCAGGAAAACCCCGCACCCCGCCTGGGACAACATACAAGCGAAGTTCTGTCAGAACTGGGATATGACGATGCAACCATCGCATCTTTGACACGCTGAACTCAAAACTCTCCGACGAAGACAGGACCATTCGAATGCCCGTGTTTCAAACGCCAGACGGCACAACGCTTTATTACGAGGTGACCGGGACAGGCGACCCGATTGTGTTTGTTCACGAATTCGGTGGCGACTATCGCAGCTGGTATCGACAGATATCAGAGCTGTCGCGGTCATTTTGCTGCATCACATATTCGGCGCGTGGGTTTCTTCCGTCAGCGATCCTTTCGGACCGCGCACAATATGGGCAAGAGCAATCGACCGGCGACCTGTTGGCCCTGCTCGATCATCTTAACATCGAAGCCGCGCATCTTGTCGGAACGTCAATGGGCAGCTTCACCAGCCTGGACTTTTCGCTGAACCATCCCGATCGCGTATTGAGCGTGACGCTGGTAGGCAACAGCTCGGGGCCCCGGGACGCGGACGAACGTGAAAACTATCGGAAAACCTGGGTCGGGCACGAAATCCAGCTGCGCGAAGACCGGGGCGGTGATGGAGCCGTTGCTGTACTGGAGGATGACCCCGCCTATCAGAGTTTTCAGAAAGATGATCCCGAAGGATGGTCAACATATGCCGCAAACCTGCGCGATCAGTCCCCCGAAGGGGCGGTGCATGTGCTGTCCACACTGCATTGGAACCGGCGCTCATTGTTTGACGACGTGGCCCGGCTAAAAGCGTTCGACAAGCCCGTTATGCTCGTGACCGGTGATGACGACTACTATCTGGTCGGCGAAACAAATGCCTTTCTCAACGACGTCCTTTCCGATGTCAGATGGCATCGCTTTCCAGCAACCGGTCATTTGGTCAACATCGAACGGGCGGAGGCATTCAACAGCCAACTGGCCGAGTTTGTCGGGAAACAGGAATAGCGGACCTAAACCAATCCGGGGTTCCAGCGTACAATCCAAGCCCATATCGACTATGCGGGCTTGGGTCATCAGTGTAGCAATTGCGTCGAGATATGAGAAATGGCCAGTACCGCCGAAACATTGGCAAACTCCGCTGTTCATTCTTTGAGAGCGCTCAGAGCTACCCTCGTCTACACAACAACCGGCAGCAGTGCGCTAACCTTGACCGAATTGACGTTTTGAACGACCGTCCGGTGTGAGACGTTGCAGGAAGGGGCAGCCCCATGAGCGATCAATCCAACGAGGCAGACAAAACACAGCGTCGCGAAAGATCAAACATTCTGATCATCATCTCTGACGAGCATCGCAAGGACGCGATGGGATGCATGGGGCACCCAATCGTCAAGACACCAAACCTGGACGCATTGGCTGCTCGAGGTACGCTTTTTACCAATGCCTACACGCCATCGGCCATGTGTGTGCCAACCCGCGCCGCGATTGCAACCGGTGATTACGTTCACAAGACCCGACACTGGGACAGCGCCTCGCCCTATGATGGACGGATCCGAAGCTGGATGCGTCATTTACGCGATCAGGGAATTCAAACTGTATCTATCGGCAAGCTTCACTTTCGGTCGACCGAGGACGACAACGGTTTCTCTGAAGAAATCCTGCCAATGCACGTCGTGGGCGGCGTCGGATGGCCCATCGGTCTCCTTCGCGAAACCCCTCAACCTTATGATGCGGCGGCCGAATTGGCCGCCGACGTTGGTGTTGGAAACAGCACTTATACCGACTACGACCGAGAGATCACGAAAGCTGCCGAAGCGTGGCTGCAGAAACAAACAGGCTCGGATCAACCCTGGGCCGCGTTCGTGTCACTGGTCAGCCCCCATTACCCGCTCACGTGCCCGGAAGAGTATTTTACCATGTATGACCCAGCACAAATCGACTTGCCGGTCGGCTATGAGGATCTCTTCCGGCCAGAGCACACCGAATTGCGCAATGTCGCTGAGTTCTTCGATTACGAGAAGTACTTTGATGAGCAAAAAATGCGTGAAGCGAAAGCCGCCTACTATGGCCTGACGAGTTTCATGGATGATTGCGTCGGCCGCATTCTGAGCGCTCTGGAAAAAAGTGGTCAGGCAGACGACACAGTTGTGGTTTATGTCTCGGACCATGGGGACATGATGGGTGATCAGGGATTTTGGACAAAACAGGTGATGTACGAACAATCCGCCGGTGTGCCCATGATCCTCGCAGGGCCTGGCGTTCCTAAAAGGCGCAAGGTGACCACTGGAGCTTCACTGGTGGACCTGGCCGCGACTGCGGTAGACGTCACAGGTGTATCCCATGACGAAACAAGCAGTGATTTGCCAGGTATTTCTCTGCGCGAACTGGCCCTTGAAGAAGACAATCCCGACCGCACGATCCTGAGCGAATACCATGATGGTGGGTCAACCACCGGGACATTCATGATACGGTGGCAGCGTTGGAAATACGTTCACTATGTCGGCCATGATCCGCAACTTTTCGAGCTTACAAACGATCCTAATGAACTTCAGGATCTTGTGGCTCTACAAGCAGATGACCCGCAAACAATAGCTGCATTAGCGGAAGGCGAACATCGTTTGAGAAAGATTTGCGACCCGGAAACCGTCAACACATTGTGCTTCGCGGACCAGAAAGCGCGCATAGCCGAACTGGGCGGAGAGGAAGCATGCCTGACAGCCTATTGCTTCAACCACACCCCCACGCCAGGCGAGCAGGAAAAAATGCGCGATGCAAGCGCTGTGTGAGATTGGCTATTGGAATAATCGCAACGGAAACCGACCGCCGCTGAACGCAAGAAAAGGAAGATGCGATGGTAAAACGTGCAAAAGAACCACCAAGGGAAAAACGGTCATCTAAGCTGTGGATCGACGAACTTTCGGAGCGCTAACGCAATTCGGATTATCTTGATAAAGCGATCACTAGACGGTCAAATATGTCAAAGTTGACATTTCCGCTATTTGAACCTCTGACCTTTTGGTTATGATCCTGCGGAGGTTTGATCGTTAATCCCACAGTCTGTTGGACTTTTTGTAGATCGAGGGGTCTGTGTTGTGATTTTCCGACGTTGGTTGCGGGAGTAGGA